>JACYMD010000017.1 GCA_015272215.1 Rivularia sp. T60_A2020_040
CTATTCCCTTACATTCTAGCTGATATAATATCTAAATTTTCTTGCGTTTACCCTGGATATTCACCATCTGCGGTTACAAGCCAATCTTTTCCTTGCATAATACAATTTTAGATTTTAGATTTTAGATTTTGGATTTTGGATTAAATCTAAAATTTAAAATTCAAAATCCAAAATATATTAGTCATCTTCTGGCGGACGTGTTAAAATATCAACCAATATTCCCGCGCCAAAGTCATTCTTATCATCTATCTGTTTGACTTTATTGCATATTTCTTGAGCTTCTTCTTCCTTTCCTAATATAGCTAAAATTAGTCCTGTTGCAGCATAAGAATTTAAATATAGTCGGATTATTTGTTCTTCTTTGCGTTTAATTAATACTGGTTTTAATTCTTCCCAATTATCGGGTAATTTCTCGGTTTTTTTAACTTTATTTTGAACTTTATCAGCCGTTAATAGCGCCATCTGATAATTTTGCTTGTAATAAAAATATCTATAAGCTGATATTAAAACGTCTATATTATCTTGGGATTTAGCTAAAGCTTGATTAATGTATTTTTCTGACTCTGAGCTATTTTCCCAATTATCTGCCGCCAATATCAATAGTTGTTTGACATCTTCAGGTACCTGGTACCAGGAGAATTCTTTGTTTTGCATGGTTTTTTAGTCGTAATAGGTAATAGGTAATGGGTAATAGGTAATCGGCGAAATAATTAATAATTAGGGAGTTTTGACGGACACGCTAGGCGCTTCAATTTCAATTCCCAATTCCCAATTCCCAATTCCCAATTCCCTATTTAAAATTTGGTAAGAATATAAAGCAGGGTGAAGAGTATAATCCAAATGATATCTACAAAGTGCCAGTAGATTTCTGCCATTTCGATTCCGGTGTGTTTGTGTTCGTTATAATGTCCGGGGCGACGAGAACGCCATAATACACCTAAAATTAATAGGACTCCGATTAACACGTGTAAGCCGTGGAATCCTGTCATCAGATAAAAACAGTTCGAGAATAAATTGGTACTCAATCCATACCCTAAAGTCAGATACTCATAAACTTGACCGAGCAAGAAAATTACTCCCATAATAGCGGTAATTTTGTACCATTTCCGCATTCCTTGAACATCATTCTTTTTAATTGCAGAATCGCCGAAGTGAATTACAAAACTGCTGGATACTAAAATGATAGTATTGATAGTCGGTAACAATAACTCAACCTCGGTTCCTTGGGGAGGCCAAGTTGGAGTAGTTCCACGATAAAATAAATAAGTAGCAAAAAATCCGCCAAACATCAAGGATTCTGAAATTAGGAAAGTTATCAATCCTAAAACTCGTAAATCTGCATGTTCTTCGTGGTGTACTGGAGTTTTTTCTGTTGCGATCGCCATTTTAGATTTTGGATTTTAGATTTTAGATTGTGCCGTCTTCCTAGTAGTCTGTGACATAAATTCTGAAGGGTTTGTAGCTCCGGGATTTATCCCTCAAATCAAGGGCTGAAGCCCAACTACAAACATTTAAATTTAATGAAATAGACTACTAGCGTATCCGTCAGCACATACATCTGACTCGTTGTATGTGTATCGCGAGCAAGATGTATGTCAGAGCCGGACACGCTAGCCGTTTACCCACAGGGTGAGGTGAATGCACTACAATAAATTAATTCAACCTTTGACCTCTTTAAGCAGTAACTTCTGTGGAAGGCTTCAAAGGTTCACCTTCAGTAACGGTACCGTAATCATAAGGACCGTGGGTGACAATGGGTAATTCTGACCAATTTTCAATGGCAGGTGGGGAAGAGGTTGTCCATTCCAATGTCAGAGCATTCCAAGGATTATCACCGGCTTTTGCACCAGCATTCCAACTCCAAAGAATATTCAGAGTGAAAGGAATTACCGATATTGCTAATAAATAAGCACCGTAGGTACAAAGTTGATTGATAGCCTCAAATTGTGGATCGTACATGGCAACTCGACGCGGCATTCCTTGTAAACCCAATTCGTGCATGGGTAGAAAGGTTAAGTTGGTGCCGATGAAGGTGAGGACAAAGTGAATTTTACCCAAAGTTTCATTCATCATCCTTCCCGTCATTTTGGGGAACCAATGGTAAATCGCAGCATAAATACCAAATACAGAACCGCCAAATAAGACGTAGTGGAAGTGCGCGACTACATAATAAGTATCATGAACGTGTCCGTCAAATGGTGCGGTACCCAAAGTAACTCCACCAATACCACCCAAAACGAACATCATTAATAAGCCAATGGCAAACAACATTGCGCTAGTATAACGGATTTTCCCTTGCCAAAGAGTTGCTACCCAACTAAATATTTTAATTCCTGTAGGAACCGCAACTATCAGGGTGGAGATGGTAAAAAACATCCGCATCCAACCGGGGGTTCCGCTGGTAAACATATGATGAACAGTTAAAATCTTTAATTAGCAAAAGTTCAACGTTTATTTTTAAAACTATTCTCTATATCTTCCTTAAGTTTATATTTGAATGTTGTCTGTTCTCATTTAAATAAGGTTACTAATTAATAATTTGATTCACTATTTATTCCTTAAAAACAGATATTATTTTTCTTCTGTATTAATATAAACAAAAAACCTGAAAATTCTTCTTATTTTCAAGCCTTGTATCGTATATTTTAGAAGATTACGGATTTAAAAACCGCAGAGACGCTGAGAGCGCAAAGAAAAGATAAGAGAGAGGAAAGTTTAGAAGGGGAAGGGAATAGTTTGATGTTGGTTATATAATAATTTTATTTAATTTATAATTTTCTAGTTCTAAAGATAGAGATGCTACTTTTTTCTGTAAATAAATATTTTTTTCTCGAAGCATTTTCATTTCTTCTTTTTCATTTAAAGCTGTATTCATCGCTTTCTTACGATTTTCTAAGGAAAACCATTTTTGATAAACTTTAGTGTGCATTTCTATAGAATGCCCTAAATTATCTGCTGCTGCTTTAAGAGGTATCCCTTGTAAATGCGCTCTGATAGCACAAGCATGGCGTAAATCATAAGGTTTAAATTCTAACCCAATTCTTTTAAACCATTGTGAATTTTTATCTACTATAATAGTCAATTGTGAAAAAGATTTTATTTTATCAGTTCTTTGTTTAAGCATTTCCAGTGCCTTTTTATTTTTTAAATCAAATAGTTCAATCCATTCTGGCATAAAAGGTAATACTTCTCTGGCTCCAGTTTTATTGTCATTATGAACTTTCCAAGTATTATCTTTGTTATCTTCACTTATAAACCAATCAATATCAGGTTGGTTGAATATTTCTCTAGGACGCAATCCGTAATTAGCTATTAAACCGTAAGCCAATCTATATATTAAATAAGTATTCCAATAAGGATTCTTTTTGTGTTTGTTTAATTCGTAATATTTTTCAAATGTATAAAAACCATCTATAATTACTTTATCTTGAGGAATGTCTCTTTTTTGAAGTATAATAGGGAGTTTTAACTTTTTAAAATCAATATCTATTTCTAAATGTTTACATATAATACTAGCTACTTTTATCGCTTGAAATCTTTTACTGCTAGAATCAATTTTACTCAGTGAAATTTCTAGATTGTTTTTATTCACAATTAAATCAGATTTAAATTCTCTTTTAAAGACTTTTTTATATTCAGCAAAAGTATGTGCGCTTTTAATATCTCTTTTTCTTGTTTGAAAAAATATATCCTCAAATTTGTCATATATTTCTCCAAAATTTAGATCAATATTTTGAAAAGCTTTGCATCCTAAATATTTATCATTCCATTCAAAACACTTTCTTGATATTAATCTACTTAATTCATAAGCTTCTTCTTCTGCTGTTTTTAATCCGTCTAGGTTTGCTGGAATATTTAGGGATATTTGATACTGCTTTGTTTGTCTACCTTTTATATTCGTATCACCTGGTTTAAGTGGTAGTGTAGCCCGTAACTGTATTGCATTACCTTTCATTGTTAAGGAAACCTTTGCTTTCATTTCCTTAAGTCGCAAATTAGCTTCTTTTAGTTGTTCTTCTACTTTCATTCTCATATGTGCTTCTTGTTCTTTGGCTGCTTTGTTTATACCTAAGTAGCTACCGTCTGTGGTTGCTGATGACTGGAAATCTTTAAATGCTTCTTGGTAGATGTCTGCTTTCATTTGCTTTGATTCCCTATTTCTTCCCTAAATATATGTTTCAAGCAAACATTGTTTATCGCTTACAATGTTTGGTTAATAACAATTTAGGACTTTTAAAGTATCTAAGTCAATCAGAAACATATGATGAACCCATACGAACAAACCGACAACGCAAATTGCTAAACTAGAATAAGCAATTGCTTTATATCCAAATATTGGTTTACGTGCATGAACTGGAATTACTTCAGAAAGAATCCCGAAGATAGGCAGAATCATCAAGTAAACTGCTGGATGAGAGTAAAACCAGAATAAATGCTGATAAATAACTACATTACCACCTGCATCTGGTTTAAAGAAGGAAGTACCGAAGTTGATATCAAATAACAACAGTACTAATCCAGCAGCTAATACTGGTGTAGAAACAAGTGCTAATAATGAAGTAGCTAAAATTGCCCAGCAAAATAAGGGTAATTCATCCCACTTCATCGAAGGAACTTTCATTTTCCAGATGGTAACAACAAAGTTCAATGAACCCAAAATTGAAGAACTTCCCACCAATACAATGGCAAGAATCCACATACTTTGAGCAGTATTCGCTGTTACCAAGCTCAAGGGTGGATAGGCTGTCCAACCAGATTGAGAACCACCAAAATAAAAACTACCTAAAATCAATGCACCAGCGGGTGGGTTTAACCAAAAGGCTACAGCATTCAGCTTCGGGAAAGCCATATCTCTAGCACCAACCATCAGCGGTATTAAATAGTTACCAAAGCCACCAATGGCACTGGGGACAATCCATAAAAAAATCATGATTGTCCCGTGATTAGTCAGAAAAGCATTATACAAATTGGGATCGAGTAAATCTGCATCCGGTGTGGCTAATTCGGCACGCATAGCTACAGCCATCAATCCACCAATCAGATAAAAAATAAACGATGTCACTAGGTATTGGATACCAATTACCTTGTGGTCTACATTAAACGTAAAATAGTGATACCACTTCCATGCTTGGGGATGAGCATGAGTAGCCACTTGAGTTGTATTTTGTGGATGTTCTAATTGAGCCATTCGATTTTAGATTTTAGATTTTAGATTGTCTTGAGGAGTTAGAAGTTAAGAATTACCTTTCCTCTCTCCCGCTACTTCCAATGTCCTATGCCCAATTTATTTCTGAAGTTGAGTTAAAGTATCTGAATTAATTCCAATATCCGAACTGTAAGCAGCTAAATATGCGGATGGTGATAATTCTACGGGATTAACTGCAATTGTTGGTGATGATTTTTGTGCAATCCGGTTTTCTTGCAACCAACTTTGATATTCTTCGGGAGTCTCAACGATTACTTGACTCCTCATTGAACCGTGATAACCGCCGCACAATTCTGTACAAACTATAGGGTAAGTTCCTAGTCTAGTCGCGACAAATCGCAGTTCGGTAGCTATACCGGGAATTGCATCTTGCTTCAAGCGGAATTGCGGTACCCAAAATGAATGGATTACGTCTTTTGCGGCAATGTTCAACTGGATGTCGGCACCAATTGGGATATGTAACTCACCGGATGTGATGTTATCTTCGGGATAATTAAAAATCCATGCGTACTGCATTCCCGTAACATCTACAGTTACTTCTGCTGCTTGATTCTGCTGTGCGGGTGAACCTTTAATTCCAATCTTTTGATTGACAGACTGTGCTGTATCTGAGGATATGGTAGGAGCTTCACTAATCGTTGCTGCAATTGCACTTCCAGAATCAGAATTATTCTGAGTCTCAATTATTGCAGGATTAGCTGACGGGAATCCTCCCATTTGCTTGTAAACATCGACGCTATAGATACCTAGAGCAAATACGATCAGAGTCGGAATTGCAGTCCAAAATATCTCTAAGGGTACATTACCTTCAATTGGTGGCCCGTCTGTATTATCGCCTTTACGCTGACGAAAATGAATCGCGAAATATAAGATAGTTCCTTCTACGATTAAGAATAGAGCAATCGCGATAGCGAACATGACATTAAAGAATCCGTCTACTAAAGGTGCTTGTTCGGATGCTTGTATTGGTAATAGATTATGAGTTTGACTAACCCAGATACCTACAATTGTGACTAAAGCTCCAGCAACTAAAGTTAATAACGAAACAGGAATTTGTTGCATAGTGACCTGCTGTATAAAACCGATGGTGTAATCTAGTGATGAATGCCGTTGTATAGAATTTTTAATTTACTTATTGCATTCATTTTATTTTGCAATACTTGTAGGATTTTTCACAATTGAATAACTATAAATTCTCCAATATATTAATGAGGCTATATTAATCATCAATCTAAATTTGTTCAACTTAGACAATTTTAAATTTATAATTTTGTTCTTCTGCGAATTTATTGTTCGCCGGTAGGATATAAGAGATTCCCCTCTATTAATTTATTCACTGCCCTGTACTAGTTACTCTGCTAGCAAAACTTGATTTTCAACAACTAATTGTCTATTGCAACGTGGGTATAGCAGTTTTTTGGACAAATTTTAGAACAAGATTCGCAACCAATACAGTTATCTGCTTGAGCAACAACCATTACTTTTTTCTCAATTTCATCGTCGTCTTCGTCTTCGACAAATTCACCTTCTTCGTTCATTGCCATTAAAGACAATACGTTGTGTCCGCAGACTTTAAAACATCTACCGCAGCCGATACATTTGTCTTTATCAATTTCTTGCACAAATTTGGGTGTCCATGTTTTACCACCTGCTGTCAAACCTGTTAGTACTGCCATAATTGAACCTGTTAATAATAGATATGCTTACATTGCTTGTAGCTTTCTTCTTAATCTTAAACCAAATTTATCTATTTTTATCTGGCGATAATCAAATGCTTTAAATCATAGACATTACTTTTAATTTTAAAAAAATAAAGTATCAATTTTTGATTTGATATTATTCTTTTATTGCAACTAATTACTAATTTTTTCGAGTCTCTTAAGAGGTTAAAGTATTACCATATAATCTTTTAAGCGATTTATACTTTTTTGTATAACTACAAAATATAAATTTATTTTTAAACCAATTATCTTATTTATTATCAAGAATCAGAAGCAAAAAAAACTTCCTATACGCAATTTAATATATGATAAATATTTTAATTAATGACATTATTTATTAATTGCTCAACAAAAGAAATTAAAAAAAAATCGTATACATATATACAAAATATATTTTTGAACTTTTATCACTACAACAAAAGTGGTCAAATTATATTTAGCGCTCTTTTTACTAGTTATAGTAACTACAGTTAAGTATATATAATCAAGTTCAAATTAAACTTGAATGTTTTATGATATTTATTTTCCATTAACTATCTAAACTAGGATTTTTCTTTGCTACACAAATAATTGTAGAAAATACTGTTAATCAATAAATATTTGTAAATAGTTATTATCTAAAAAATTAAAAAAAACAAAAATTATGAAATTTATGTGAAGAGTATGTTAAGATAATGAATAGACAAAAATATTTTTGAAAATAGCTTTGAAAAAATCTTGATATTATTAGTAATTGGTTTGTTCTTCGAGAACAGTTTAAAAACCACGAAGATTTGAATATAAAAGGTATGAATGAATCTTTTATTAATAATATAAAAAACCTTCATAGCTCATTGCGAACAAAACTTTTTAATAACTTTATGAAAACTATAAATAAGGAAGTTTTAAATATAGGCTCTGGTTAATACTTTTAATTAAGAGACCTATTCTTAATTGAAAGTACATATATAGATGTGAGTCAGTGCGATAAAAAGCCTTTATTTTTATCGTCAAGTGTGGTATTGAGCATATCTAAAAAACACATCTAGATAAGACTTGAGCCAAACGTCGCAAGAAGTTAAGTGGCACATAGCCTTATGCCTTATACAATTTCTAACAACAGTTGCGCTGGATGCGATAAATGTCGTTTTCAGTGTCCAACAGGTGCTATCAAAATCGACAATGGTGAATATTGGATTGACCCTCATTTATGTAACAATTGTGAAGGTTATTATTCCGAACCCCAATGTGTATCAGCTTGTCCGAGTAAGTCCCCAATTCCATTACAGGTAAAAAAAGGCAGGTGTAAAATTGATGATCGAGAATTGACTAGTTCAGATTTATTTTTCAATGGTAAGAGTAATCCATTTGCATCTGGTATTCCGATTTGGGAAGCTTGTAACGTGCTGTCTCAAAGGACATCTTTACCTTGGGAAATCGATGAAACTGATAAAGTGCGCTACGGCAAACAGATAAATCAGGGACGAGGAAAAATTGCGTTTCACATCAACTCTTCTTCTGAAGTATACGAACTGGCAACAGATTTAGAAGTAGTGGAAGAACTTGATATTCGTGCTGCTTGCGTACATTTAATTTTTGCTGCTTATGCGACATTTTCAGAAAAAGCTTGGCAAGAAGAGTTTGTTGTAGATGATAAACAAATAGAAAAATATTTGGGATTAGAGAAACGCAAAGATTTGAACAAAACGACAAAATTGGCTTTGATGAAAAGATTAGTCCAGCAAGCTTGTTCCTTACTTATTTCCATTGATTTACCACAACAAGGACGTTTAGAGCCAATTTCATTTGAAAAAACTTGCTTGTGGGATTTGATGGGAATCCAGCATCATTTCCAACAAGACGAACTAGGGTGTAAATATCTGATTGGTTTGACATTTAGAATCAAAGCTGGTGTTTGGGCGAAATATTTCTTAAATAAACAAGCCTGTAAAGAGCGTACAGCCTTTTATCAATATGGTAACTTGCCTAAATCTCTGCTGACTACAGTCATGAGTATCTGGCAACAGCATGAAGGTGCAGCACGGTTGATGATGTGGTTGATGTTCAAAACAAAAATGGGTAAACAACAACGGATTACAATACCCACATTAATGCGCGTTGCCTATGGCGATCGCAAAGTGGCGATTGCTTGCAGACAAAGGGAAGAACGAAAGCGGTTGCTGCGAACATTTGAGAGTGATTTAGAAACACTGTCACATTATGGAATGAAACCGATTTTCGATCCGGTGAGTTATCCAGTAGAAATTCAACCATTGTGGGCTAAATTAGCCGATATTCCCGAAGATCCAGACGAAGCCATCGAATTTTGGATTAACGATGGTGTTGAAGGAAGACGTTTAACCGATGTCAGTCCCCGTGGTAAATGGAAAATGCTGATGAATGCGCGAATTTTATGCTTTGAACTTGCACCGCAATGGGATCAACCAAACCTCACAGCAAAGAAAAAACAGCAGCAAACCACTAAAAAAAGCAGAAAAATTAAAACAGCAGGTGGTTTGCTTGGGGAACAGATCCGTTTAGCCAGAAAAAATTTAAGTATTTCTCAAAGGGAACTAGCAAATCTGATGGGTAAAAGTCAAAGTTGGATTCGGGATATAGAAAATGGTCGTCTTAAAGTTAAATCAGAAGATCAGTTAGTTTTACGTAAAGTCCTGAGAATCGGTTAAATATTTATTTTTAAGCTGAAGTTACCCCGGTTTCTGTTTGAAATCGGGTTTTTGAGTTGATTTCCATCACATAATCATCCATGACAAAGCCACTACCAATGTCCGTAACCACATCATCAACAATATTAAAACCAACATTTTTATAAAAAGTAATACTGTCAGAATTATTCTTGTTTACCGTCAGTTGAATAATCGGATTGTCAAAAGCACTTTTGATAAATTTAATTGCTTGCTTACCAATACCCTTTCCCCGAAAAGATTTGAGGACATATAATTTACTTAAAAATAATCTATCTCCTCTATCTTGAACCGAAAAATATCCGGTTTCAACTTGGTTATAAAAAATCATGTAATATTTATACTCTTGGGCTATTTGCTGCGCGATCGCATCTTCACTTTGAAACTTTTCTAACATATATAAAACCTGATTGCTTCCAATCACTGGTATATAATGTTCGTTCCAAATATCCTTCGCTAATTTTACAACTTTGGCAATAGCGTTAATATTATCGACAATTTTAAATTCAATCAACATAATCCTATATATTAAAAAGCTTTAATAATAGAACTACAATATATCAAAACTCAGAACGTGATATGTAGGGAAATGCTTCTGCTTTACTAATTGCTAAAAATAATCAAGGTCAAACAGCTTTAAATATTGCAGATAAATTAGGTAAATCGGAAATAGTAAAATTAATTAAACAGCAAAATAGGGATATATATTAAGCTTTTTTCAAACCATTTTTCAAATCAGTAACCAGGAAAGCTGGCTTCTGAATGAAAGATAATACCAACAGGTAATTTTAGAACCAGTCTTAGAATATTTCGAGCGATTGTGTTAGATGGTGGATCGATCGCAGCACCAATTCCTAATCCACACTTTACCATGCGTTGTTTGTCAAGTCTGTTGGTATATTTTTAAACCACTCTACGAAACTGCCGGAGGAAGTAAAAGCTGTTTGCGCTTACTCGGTTTCTTCCTCCGCTTTTTCACTAGTAAATAAGCGGCAGGGGTAAAATAAAGTGCCAGAAACGGAGAACCACCAATCCCACCCGCGATTGCAATTGCTAGAGGTTGCCAAAAGCTACCACCACTTGTAATTAGCGGGATAAAACCGACCATTGTAGTAATAGTTGTGGTTAATACGTGACGAGTTGCTTTGACTACAACTTCCCGCACAGCTTTCACATCACCGCTCCGCGCTGCTTCGTTTTCATTGAAGGCAGACAAAATGATAATGGCACCGTTGATAGCAATCCCAATTAAACCCATTGTGCCGACAATAGCCATAAATCCGAATACCGAACCAAAAGCCCATAAAGCGAATAAAGCGTAACCAACAGAGCCAACACCAACAGCAAAAACAATACCTGTTTGTCGAAATGAACCTAGAGATAATACGAGTGTAATTATCATCACTAAGAATAACAATCCTACGGTTGACACAAGACCACCTACTGCATCGCTGCGTTCTGCTTGCTCGCCGCCAAACTCGTATCTATATCCTGGAGGAAGTTCGGATTCAAATTTTTGTACTTCAAGACGTTGCTGTAATTCTTGCAAAACCGTTGACGGTAAAACTCCAGCAGTAATAAAAGCTTGGACGGTGTTAACTCGTTGTTCGTTACGTCGAGAAATTCGAGCTAATTGAGGTACTAAGTTAAAATCTGCCAACGCTGATAAAGGACGCAGGGAAACTTCAGAACCAGCACCTTGTTGATTCGGCTGTAAATTAAGAGAAGCAATTTGAGATAAATCTCCTCGGTTAGCATTGGCAATCCGAACGCGCACTGGTAAATTTTCTGTAGCTTCAAGAATCGAACCCCCAACAGAACCTTCCAAATAACTTTGTAACTGTTGCGCGATCGCAGTATTATCAAGTCCTACTAACCGGGCTTGTTCTTCATCTACAGTCAATCCCAATTTGGGCAGAACTTCGGTCAAATCATCCCGTACATGAGTAACATTGGGTATCTGTGTTAAAATTTCCCTGACTTGAGCGCCTAATATTCGCAATTGTTGGATATCAGGACCATAAATTCGCATTTCTACGGGAGCATTAAATGGTGGTCCTTGCTCCAGTTGTTTGACTAAAACCCGTGCTTGGGGAAAAGAAAAATCTAATTCTTCCTGTAAACTCCGAATTAATAACGTAACCCCTTGATCTGTATTCAGCTGCACCATTGCTTGAGCATAGTAAGCAGCATTTTTGATCCCGCCAGTAAAGTTATAGTAAAACTTGGGAGCATTTTCCCCCACAAACCAGTGAACTTCTTCTACTTGGGGCTGCTTAAGAATCAACTGACGAGCGCGGAGTACATCTTCACGAGTTTGAGCAATAGAAGTTTGAGCGGGAAACTCTACTTCAATTTGAAACTGATCGCGATCGAGGGAAGGAAAAAACTGTTCTGGTAGGGAACCTACATTCATAAAACCCACTATGGGCAGTACAAATGTTAAAATAATAGCAATTACAGGTTGTGCTATGGTCCAATCTAAAGTATGCCGGTAAATCCCACCTAAAAAAGCCGAAGAAAAGCCTGCATTCCACCAAGCATCGGGATTTTTCAGTTTTGATAATAAAGATTTACGGGATTTATGGCTCTGTCTCGAACTTTCTTTTCCGATTCCAGTTTGACCGAGAAAACGCCCCGCAAGTGCAGCAATTACTGTTAAAGATATCGCGAAAGAAGAAACCAGCGACATAATTACACTCCAAGCAATAGAGCCAACAAATTCACCCGCTCCTCCCGGTAATAAACCAATTGGTAAAAAGGTAATCATAGTTGTCAAGCTTGATGCTACCAAAGGAACTGTTAAATAATTAACCGTTTTTACCACAGCATCTTTAGGTGTTAAACCTGCTTTCAATTCAACTTGAATCTCATCTACAACTATAATTGCGTTATCAATTAACAATCCCAAAGCAATAATTAACCCCGAAACTGACATTTGGTGAATGGGAATATTAAATACTTGTAATTCTCCAAACACTGCAAATACCGTTAATGGTAGGGCAGCACCAACAATCAAAGAAGAGCGCCAACCCATGCCCACAAAAGTTACAGCAACTACAAGAATGCCACTAAATATTAAGTTAGATATTAGATCCTCTAACCGTGTTTCTACATAACTACTTTGGTCAAAAATCACTTCTAATTTAATTCCATTAGGCAATCTTGTTCGGAAATCATCTAATAAAGAGCGAATTTTTTCCGCCCATAAATCAATTCGATTCCCAGATTCCATCAGCACTCCCAAGGCTACCCCTGGTTTGCCACCAATCAAAGCCAAATCTGTAACTGGTTGTGTGATACCGCGAGTAACTTGGGCAATGTCTCCCAAGCGGGTAAACTGTGCGTTGGTAGTCGAAGAAATCGGAATTTTACGAATTCGTTCCGTTGAATCAAGTTCCCCTTCCACCTCAATCGCTAAAGTATTATTTGGGCTGCGAAGTTGTCCCGCGCTGTTTTTAGCATCACTTTGCTGTATCTGTTGCGATAATTGTTGAGCATTTAATCCGACTGCGGCTAAATCGGATGGATTAATTTCCACAGTTATTTCTTCCGCAGGAAAGCCAAATTTATCTACTTTCTCGGTTCCATCTACCCCTCGAATTTGCACATCAAGTTCTTCGGCAAAGCGTCGTAAAATTGCATAATTAGGTTCGCTTTCTCCTTGCCAAACCAAAGATGCAATTACAGGATAGGCTCGTGTTTCTGCTCGCTCTAAATCTGGTGACAACACACCTGGTGGGAATTGTACCGTTGCATCTGCTAATCTATCCCGCACCCGCGTCCAAATTGGTTCGGCATCAGTTACAGCATCTTTTAACTCAACCGAAATTGTAGATAAACCAACCCTTGAATCAGAACTGACAGTTGTAATTTCTTCGATTTCAGATATTTCTGACTCGATAACTTCTGTTACTAGTGCTTCTACACGTTCGGCGCTAGCTCCAGGAAATATAGTTGTAATTACAGCAGTGCGTGCTACTAATTGCGGGTCTTCCTGACGCGGTAATGATTGATACGCTGAAAAACCCCACACAAGTATTAATACCATACTTAGAATCAGCAGGCGGATGTTACGAAAAAATGGGAGAACCATGTCGATTTTGGATTTTAGATTTTGGATTTTGGATTAGAATTTACTCTTTTGTTCCCGAAAGATTACTGATTAAAAAACCGCAGAGACGCAGAGTACGCAGCGTTAGCGGAGCGTGTCCGTAGGACATAAAGTGTTGGGGGTCTCCCCCATGAAAAACTTTGGCTAGACAGAGGAAGGAGGTAAAAAGAGATGAGCCGCACTAACCCGGGTGAAATGTAATTTTAGAGTGGAATAGGAGTTAGGAATTAAAAAATTTAATTACGAATTACGAATTACGAATTATACTCATTCCCCAATCGGACGCACAATTTGACCGGGAACTAAGCGATGAACACCGTCAGCAACAATTCTGTCTTCCTCTTGCAAAGTACCGCGTACTAAAACTCTGTCGCTTTCTTGATGTAATATCTCTACGCTGCGCTGTTCAAGCATGAAAGCATTTTGGGAAATGTTAGAATTCGATTTCGGTTTGGTTAAAACATAACTTGTCCAAAGTCCCCGTAATCCCTGAGTTAAGGCTTTATTGGGCAGCCAAAATCCTTCTGTGGGAATTGTATCTGTAAGTTTTAATCTAACTGTTTGACCGGGATTTATTTGAGATATTGTTGAAGATTCTAGTTTTAATACAACTACTTGAGTGCGAGTATTGGGATTAACTACTGGCAAAATCGCAGCTACTCTTGCTGAATAATTCTGGTTATTAATCTCTACGGTTTGAGAACTACCAATTTGTAATTTATTTACAACTGTAGCAGGCATTCCAATTCTAGCTTCTGGACTAATATTTTCGACCAAACGCACCACTGCTTGACCTGGATTAACTACGGTTCCTTCATCGATTTGCCGAGATGAAACAATACTCGCAAATGGTGCTTTGATTGTACTTTTAGCTATATTAATCTGTAAGTCTGATATACTCGCTTCTAATTGTTTGACAACGGCTCGTTGCGCTGCTAACTGCTCAACACGAGTTCCTGCTAAAAGTTCATCTAAATTACTTTGTGCTTGCTGTAAACGAGCATTTAAAGAATTTTCCCCAAAAGCTATTTCATCAAGTTGTTCTCGTGCGATCGCTCCTTCTCCATAAAGATATTCTCTTCTCTTGAGTTTGGTTTTCTGTAATTGCAATTGCTGTTTGATATCATCAACTGCTGCACGAGCAACTGCAATATTTTGCTGACGCGGCCCTGCGATCAATTCATCTAATCTAGCTTGTGCTTGAGCCAGTTGAGCCTCTAACTGCAACTTCTGCATCTGCAAATTACTCACATCCAACTTGGCAATGGGTTGTCCCGATGTAACTTTATCTCCTTCTTTGACAAAAACATCCACTAGCTTCCCACCCCGCTCAAATCCCAATTCGCTAGTCCGAATTGCCGCAATTTCACCTGTATAAGTCCGCAATACTTGATAGGATTTCACAGGTTCTACTCGTAAAGTCGTTACGGGTATTGGACGAGCCACAGCAACTTCCTTGGTTTCAGGTTCTGTTTTAGTAAAATTGTTCGCACCAAACACTGTCCCTACTACCAGCATTAACCCAAGCACACCCAACATCCCATAGCGAAGTAACTTGGAATCATCTTTATGCTGATTCTCTAACTCTTGGGAATATTCCCCCTGATCAATTTCATCACCTGATATCTGCGAGTGCGGAGTCAAATCTGGGTTCATGGGGTTTATCTCCAGTGGGATTTATGTCTTTTAAATAAGTTTTCTCATGGTTACAATTCAAACACACGTTTTAATTTTAGTCAATCATACGTTTGATACATTAGACATCGACCGAATTAAATTATTGGTTGGCTGAAACCTGTGTAGAGAGCAACACACCCCGGCTCTAAATTTATCTTCGGATATGCCTATTAGTTAAGCTACATAGATAATAGCTCGACAAATTTTGGTTTCGTTTATAGTTATAATCGAATTATTATAAGTGAAAAGTTATAATTCAAACGTTTGATTTATATTGATGAAAAATGCCATAATAGTAATTGATACAAAAGAACAAATACTCAACGTTGCCGAGGGGCTATTTGCAGAAAAAGGCTTTGCTGGGACAAGTTTACGCAATGTGATTCGGGAAGCTGGAGTCAATATTGCTGCTGTTCACTATCATTTTGGCTCCAAAGAAGAATTATTTATTGCGGTTTTACAAAGAGTAGCGAGACAATGTATCGAAGCTCAACTTCAGCAACTAGGGAAACATGAAAATCAACATGAGCCACCATTAGTAGAGGATATTTTAGAAGCCTTCTTCGCTCCTCCTTTGCGAGTGATTTCCCAGATGGGAGAAACGGGAATGATTCGCGCTCAATTTATGGGGCGTTGCCGTGGAGAACCTTTACCCATACAGCAACTTGCCAATAAAGAATTTGAGGAAAGTACTCAACGCTTTTTGGATATTCTGCAACGAGCGCTTCCCAATCAAACACGCACAGAATTGCATTGGAAATTAGATATGGCGATCGCAGTACTAATCCGTACCTTAAATCAAGTTGGTCAGTCGGGAAAGTTGATAACGGGAAGTTCTTCAGAAGAAGTAGAAATTGCGATCGCTCGTCTCGTTAAATTTACTGCTGGAGGGATGAAAGCATAAGAATATGGAGCATGGGATATTACTTTTATAACTCCTAGCTTCCTACAATTCATTACCAAAACTCGCTGCAAACGGAAAGAGTAAGATACAATTATTAAGGGATGTTTACAGAATAACCATTTTTATCCAGATTCTGTTAATACAACCTTCACAAGTTTAAAATATAAAATTCGCAGTTCATCGGACGCACTTATGACGCTCCCAATCCGCAACGTCGCTATTATCGCTCACGTAGACCACGGCAAAACAACTCTCGTTGATTCCCTACTCAAACAATCTGGCATTTTCCGTGAAGGGGAAGACGTTCCGGATTGCGTCATGGATTCCAACGATTTGGAAAGAGAACGAGGAATTACGATTCTTTCCAAAAACACCGCCGTTCGTTACAAAGAAACTTTAATTAATATTGTTGATACTCCCGGACACGCTGACTTCGGTGGAGAAGTAGAACGGGTACTAGGTATGGTGGACGGTTGTGTCCTGATTGTAGATGCAAATGAAGGTCCCATGCCCCAAACGCGCTTTGTGTTGAAGAAAGCTTTGGAAAAAGGATTACGTCCGATTGTTGTAGTCAACAAAATCGACCGTCCGCGAGCCGATCCCCACGTGGCAGTTGATAAAGTATTGGATTTGTTCTTGGAATTAGGGGCAGATGACGACCAATGTGATTTCCCCTATTTGTTTGCTTCGGGTTTAGCGGGTTTCGCTAAAAAAGAACTCGAAGACGAATCTAGTGATATGAAGCCTTTGTTTGAGGCAATTTTACGTCACGTTCCACCCCCAGTAGGTGACCCAGAAAAGCCGTTACAATTACAAGTCACAACTCTAGATTATTCTGACTATCTAGGACGAATTGTGATTGGAAGAATTCATAACGGTACCATCCATGCTGGACAACAAGCGGCTTTAGTTAAGGAAGATGGCAAAATTGTCAAATCCAAAATTAGTAAATTGATGGGTTTTGAAGGTCTATCACGGGTAGAGTTAGAGCAATCATCTGCTGGTAATCTGGTGGCAGTGGCAGGCTTTGCTGATGCCAATATTGGAGAAACCATCACCTGTCCCAACGAACCCCAAGCCTTGCCACTTATTAAAGTGGACGAACCTACTTTACAAATGACCTTTTCTGTGAATGATTCACCATTTTGCGGTCAGGAAGGTGATTTCGTGACTTCTCGGCAGATTAGAGACCGTTTGATGCGGGAGTTGCAAACTAATGTAGCCTTGCGGGTGGAAGAAACCGATTCTCCCGATAGATTTGGAGTTTCCGGACGTGGGGAACTTCATTTGGGTATCTTAATTGAAACCATGCGCCGCGAAGGTTACGAGTTTCAGGTATCCCAGCCCCAGGTTATTTACCGTGAAGTCAACGGACAACCTTGCGAACCTTACGAACTTTTAGTTTTAGACGTTCCCGAAGAAGGCGTTGGTGGCTGTATCGAACGACTCGGACAGCGTAAAGGTGAAATGCAGGATATGCAAATGGGTAGTGCAGGGCGATCGCAATTAGAATTCATCATTCCGGCTCGTGGTTTGATTGGTTTCCGTGGTGAATTTATGCGTCTAACTCGTGGTGACGGCATCATGAACCACAGTTTCCTCGATTACCGTCCGATTATTGGCGAAATTTCTGCTCGTCGTAACGGTGTACTGATATCTTTTGATGAAGGTGTTGCTACTTTCTACGCTTTAAAAAATGCTGAGGATAGAGGTTCTTACTTTATTACTCCCGGTACCAAAGTTTATAAAGGCATGATTATTGGAGAAAATAATCGTCCTCAAGACTTGGAATTAAACGTTTGTAAAACCAAGCAGTTGACAAATCATCGGGCTGCTGGTGGTGATGAATTGGTTCAATTACAAGCACCCACAGATATGAGTCTGGAAAGAGCTTTAGAATATATTGGACCTGACGAATTAGTAGAAGTTACACCCGAATCAATTCGTTTACGGAAAATGTCGAAGAAATTCGCCAAGCGGTAATTTAACCTAAGTTAGACGAGAATCTCAGAAGTCGGGTTTTGATGATAATTTTCTGGTATTACCGATATATTTCTTGTAAAAACCCGACTTCTTAACCGATGAAAAATTCAAATATATTTCTTGTAGAACGGGTTCAACCGCCCGTTTTTTTTATTGTTTTTTTATTCTAAAACCTAATTATTTCCTATTCCCAAGTTGCTACATCTCGAAATACTTGGGGAATATCTGTAGATTGAGGAAATTCTAACATCGTTTCCCTCAAACCTAAATATCCCGACTCGGTAAAAGACATCAACATCCTCGATAAAGCAAACCAAACTTCAGTTTCATACTCCCAATCGCTGTAACGTTTAGATTTTCCCGCAATCGATCGCAAAGCCCAAAAAAAACTATTTCTCACCATAGAACCGCCTTTTTTGTACTCCGGAACATCTTCGTGGTTGATGTATATTACGTCATTTTCAATTTTGGCTTTCATAATCGGCAATTAAAAGTTAAGAGTTAGTTTTGTAAAGACGGGGCGTATTGCTACGTCTTCACTGAATCACCGGAATAAAGAGTTAGGATTTTCTTGAATATAGCGCTTTATTAATCAATTACCATTGATAATTGATAATTGATAGTTGAGTTTACATTCTCAACCAAGAAAGAAAAGTTTGCCACAATGAAATACTAACTTGTCCTTCAATTTTCATTTTTTGCGAATATCTTGAATATTCCAAGTTTCTCGTATGTGGTTGATAAGCTGTTAAGCGCCTAAATTAGATAGACAAAGCGGGCAGGATGCCGCACAATAAATTCATATTTATGTCCTACGGACACGCTACGCTAACGCTTTATACAATTTAACTGTGCATCAGCTTAGTCTACATCGGACTGACTTTTGGAATTGGACTTTCTTGTTCTCTACCTTGTTTTTTGTATTATCGAGAACAAATTAATCAGCGAAACATATCGAGATAACAAGTAATATCACGGATAAAAATCCAGGAGAAACTAGAAATGAAAATACCTTTTACTGGTGGTTGTATGTGCGGAGCTATCCGCTATGAATGCACAGCAGAGCCGATTGCAATGGGAAATTGTCATTGTCGCGCTCAACCGTGGGATTGCATGAATCCAGATTTACCTAAGTTTGAGAAAATGCCACCACTTAAAAATACTTAAAAACTAAATTGCTGATAGAACATACTCAAAATTGGCTTAATTTCACCAAAAAGAACTGCCGACGATGGTGTAACTCATATCTTCAAGCGATGGCGCAGCAACTCCAACTCTTGTTCTAACTGTTCGAGGGTTTCTCGATCTTTGTTGTTGATTTCCATGATTTATCCAAAATATTTTTCATATTCATCATGACTACCAATCCAAAACCACGTAACCGTATCGCCCGTTAAAACCCCTATTGCTCGATAGTTTAATGTGATTCTTACCGACCAAATATTTTCTGCGTCATTAATACATTTAAAATGTAAAGATGGATGAAAACTATTTTCATTCCAAAGTTTATAAGCTTTTTTTGCGCTTTTTTTTGTTTGAGAATCAAGACTAAAATAAGCATCCCAAAAAGAAGGGAGTGTGGCAGATTTCATAACTTATCGTAGTCCATCGGCTCGGAAAGACCTTGTGCAATTTCTTGTTTGGCTTTTTGGGCTGCGGTGACTAGTTTATTTTGGGTTTTTTGAAATGAGTTATCCCATTTTATTTCATCTTGTAAATCTTGGATATACTCATGAAGATGTTGTGCTATGTGATTTTGGACATCTTCTGGTAAAGATTCCATCATTTTGATGACAGTGGAAATGGCTTCTGATGACATAATTTGATTATATTTAGCTGTGGATGAATGGATTTGAAGATACTAATGTTAAGTCTAGCTAAACTGTTGAAGGCTCGCAATTCCTAACTTTTATGCGTGAAAAGTCCGATTAATAAAGCAATTGGTGCAGTAATTAATAACCACATGGTACTTCCCAATCCGTAATTTTGAGCTAACCAACCCAATAGCAATGGTATCAAACCACCAACCAAACCAAACAAGTTACTCAATGTTAAAACTGCACCGCTTTGTCCCGGCATTGCTGTATACAATTGTCCTTGGAGAATCGAGTACCAACCTGCATTTAATAAACCCAGTAAACCCAGAATAAACAACTTGATATTGATGCTGGGTACAAGTAAAAAAGCCGGGTAAGCAAACAAAACCATTGCAGCACTTAATTTTAAATAAGTCAGTCCCCGCACCCTTTCCAATAAGGGAATCAGTAAAAAATCTCCCACCAAACCAAATCCCAACCAAATAGTAATAGCTAAACTCACTTGGGTATTATTTACGCCGACTACATCAACAAAATACAGTGCCACAAACCCACGAAATACATCCAGCATCAAATCGGAGAATTGCAACAAAGTTAACCACCGCACAACATTACACCGTTTTAAAGCCTTAATGGCATTGCTGATTCCCTCTCCTACACTCTGGATTGACTCGTCATGATGGGAAATAGTACCGGGAATGAGTTGACGATATTTCCACAACACCACCAACGACAACACCGTCAGTATTGCCAAGCTAAAAAACGCACTGCGCCAACTGTTAGTTAATCCCAATGCAATTGCAAATATTAGGGGACCAATTGTATTTCCCACAGAACCAGCTAAAGTCCAACGTGCCATATTTTGCTCGTGACGGGTTGGCTCGATGTCCATAAATGTGGCTTGAGAAAGGCTGACAAAAGTACCTGATGCGGGATTGAACAGAATCAGCGCTACCAATAATACAGAAAAATTATGACTGAGGGAAATTAGTAATAAAGCCCCCGCAAACGCAATCCCACCACCCAAAATCAACTGTCGTCGCTGACCGATATCTGCCAAAATTCCCAGGATTGGCTCAGTAATACTACTGACGGTATTGGGTATTTTAACAACATCATAATTCGCGTGTAATTAAGATGTAGGTCGTTGCGAATCAAGGGTAAAGCCAGACTATATACCCCATCAACAAGTTCATCTAAGAATTCGATGACAAGGAAAATTATGGTTAATAAAAATACTTTGTTTGCAGTTTTGTTTTTACCGCGCAATGACATCGTGTATTCTCCTATTTCCAACATTTAGTAGCCAACGCAAATCAAAATTGTTGGTTTGTTGGTGGAGGAATCCACGTAGTAGCGCTATTTGCAGTTTTTCTGGCAGAACAAAGTTGTAAAAGTTTTAATCTAAATCGCCGTTGCGGTGTTTGATGGGCTTACCAGGGTGGGTATTTCATCAGAATTGGGGATAACGGGTTAGTTAGAGAATATCTGTATTATATTGTAATATGCAAAAAATGGTTCACACATCAAACTGCGATCGCAACTTTTCCCCGCACTTGACGTTCTTCCAAATAGCGAATTGCCGCAGGAATTTCACTCAATGGGTAGCAGCGATCGATGTAAGGACGAATCATCTCTGCTTCTATCAAATCTTTCAACACAATTAAATCATTTTGATTGGGTTTGGAAACCAAACACTTAACTTTTTTACTGTTAGTTCTGGAAATCCAAGCTCCAAGAAACATTGCCTGGAACAATCGTTTGGTGCAACCACCCACGACAACATAGGTGCCTGTGGCTGTCAATAAAGGTAAATAGTCAAACGCCGAATTATAGGCGGCAGCATCAAGTATCAAGTCGTAATAGCCCTGATTTAGCTTCGATTGTGCTTGGGTGCGAGGGCAAATGTAATCTACACCGATTGATTGTACCATTTCGATTTTACTCGTACTGCATACCCCAGTCACCTCAGCCCCGAAAGCCTTGGCAATCTGGACTGCAAACGACCCCACACCACCGGAAGCCCCATTCACCAACACCTTTTGTCCTGACTGAATTTGTCCCACGTCCCGCAGCCCCTGGAGGGCAGCAAGGGCAGAAACGGGAATGGTTCCAGCTTCCTCAAAACTCAAATTAGCTGGTTTCAAGGCGAAAGCAGTTTCAGGGGCACAAACATATTCGGCAAAGGTACCAAAACCAGATTCAGATAAATCTCCAAAAACCATATCCCCAGGTTTAAACTGCGTCACATCCTTACCTACAGCTTCCACTTCCCCTGCAACATCGCAACCCAGGATTTTGATTTGAGGCTTTCGCAGTCCTCCGTAAATCAACCGAATCAGGAACGGTTTACCCCGCATTAAATGCCAGTCACCTGCGTGGACGGCAGCACCACGAACCCTGACCAACACCTCATTATCCCCCACAACAGGGCGGTCAATTTCCACTAATTTCAACACATCGGGCGAACCATATTCGGATTGGGCGATCGCTTTCATTTTTGCAACTGCTTGATCGGCTATCATTGCTTTTTCTCCATTTGGGGAGGAACTACTCAAGAGCGAGCAGAAACTCCATCATTTTAACTTACACTGTAAGTTTGTCAAGATAGTATAGCGAAAAATACACGATCATTCCCATAGTATTTATGCAAGACGGTGAAATGGCGAAGAGAGACAACCCAGAGCCAATACCCCAACTACCATTGAGCCGGGAACGGGTATTAGATGCTGCACTCAGCATGGCTGATAGGGAGGGAATTGAGGCGCTCTCGATGCGAAAACTTGCCCAGGAACTGGGTGTCAAGGCGATGTCCCTGTACAATCATGTCACCAATAAGGACGATATTTTGGATGGCATTGTTGATATTGTAATTAGTGAGATTGAGAGACCAGACCTCGGACTCGACTGGAAGATAGCTATGCGACGGCGATCAATTTCAGCTCACGCTGTTTTGCTGTGTCACCCTTGGATGATAACAACGATGGTATCGCGGGTAAATAAAGGAGCAGCAATGTTACACTACGTTGATGCAACCTTGGGTTGTCTAAACGAAGCGGGCTTTTCCTTGGAGATGGCAGATTATGCATGGAATGCGATCGACAGTCACATTTACGGATTTACGCTGCAAGAATTGAATTTTCCCTTTGAGCCAGGGGAGTATGCACAAAAGGCGAAGAATTATATTTCGCTCATCCCCGTAAATCGCTACCCCTACCTTAATCAACTTGCCCATTACGTGATGGAGGGACGTTATAACGGTGTTTATGATTTTGAATTTGGGTTGGATTTAATTCTCGATGGTCTCGATCAATTGCGGAAAAATACTCAGTAGTAGGTAGTCCTGATGAAAAACAATTTACACCACCAATTGTCTAAGCCTTAATACTTCTTCCCACTGCCGCTCATCTCAAAGAGATGGTTCTGTGCCGACTGCCCGACTTAGAAGTCAGAGATGGTGGTAATCACAGCTTTTTAAAATATCTAGCAACAGGCAATAGTCCAAAGCCAGCTTTTTCATAGGTATGACGTGCTGGAGCATGACCAGAATCGGCTCCAGTTTCCACCATCGCCACAGCCATTCCCGCATTTTTCATCCAATCGAGGGCAAATTTTATCAAAGCAGAACCCATACCACGACCTTGAAAATCTGGATCGACTGCGACCATATAGATTTCGCCCATACTGCTTTCACAATCGAGTTTGACTGCAACAAAACCTACTGTTGAATCAGCATCAATTGCAACCCACACATGAGTATCTTCCGCAGCGCACACCTCCTCAACTGCTTTTTGCTGATTAATCGACCAACCACCGGGGTAAAAATGCTCGTATATCTCGGTATCCAAGGCTTTCTGAATCGAGTCAAACACCGGAGACCAAGCTCGTAGGGAAAGGTTTACAATCGCATCAAGTTGCTCGGAACTGTAGGTTTCAATCTGCATTGCCAGAAATACTCCAAAAGATAAAGCTCTCTAATCCTGTAATATATGTATTACAAAATCATCAGAAAATTTCGATAAATGCATTAGTTTTGGCTATGTTCTAATCGCTCGGCAATGTGCCAACTCCCACTGTGCCTACAATCAAAGGGGTAAAAAGATAACTTGTATTATATTTTAGTTTGCAAAAAATGGTTCATATATCAAACTGTGATTGCGTATTTTTCAGGTGCAAGATAAGCTATCGCGCATTTAATTTATATTTTTATAACGGGCTAACAACCCGCACTACAAGAAGATCGGGCGGGGAACGCCGGTCGCTTTACTACCCGCCGAGAATCGGCTCCTGTACCGGCTACTTGAATAAAATTTCAATATACAAATTAAACGCTTTTTAGCTTATGAGTTAAAGGAAAGTCCAACTGCCATTGCTTACCTTTGTAAAATAATAGTTGATAAACGTGTAGACTACCGTATCTAAAAGAAACTTCAGAAGATTGCAGGTAAAGATACCACATACGCAAGAATCGCTGATCATAGGTTGTCCCTAATGATTTAATAGTCTCTCGATTTTGGGTAAAATTTTCCGCCCAGTGCTTTAGGGTTTCTGCGTAATGAGGCTTGAGATTCTCGCAATGAGCAACTGATAGTTTTGCAGCCCAAAGTTCTTGCGTCAATTCGTGAAGCTGGGGTAAATAGCCACCAGGGAAAATATATTTAGCAACCCAAGCACCAAGTCGTTCTTTACTTTGGGTGGCAATTGTATGTAATAGACCTACGCCATTGGGAGTTAACAGTTCTGATGCTTTGTGCATGAACGTCGTAAAACTGTCTTTACCGACGTGTTCAAACATTCCGATGCTGACAAATTTATCGTATTGCCCTTGTATCTCTCGGTAATCTTTCGTAACGATATTTATTTGATCACTAAGACCTTTTTGGGCAATTCTTTCTTTAGCCAACGCGGCTTGCTCTAAACTTAAAGTGATACCTGTTCCGGAAATGCCGTAATTTTCAGCGGCATAAATCAACATTCCGCCCCATCCACAACCAATATCAATCAGTGATTCTCCGGGTTGCAACGCTAATTTTTGACAAATTAATTCGTACTTCTGAAGCTGCATCTGCTCTAGGGAATCAGTTTCTCGAAGCCGATAACCACAGGAATAAGTCATGGTTGGATCGAGAAAAAGTTGATATAAATCGTTTCCTAAGTCGTAGTGATGCTGTACATTTTTGCGACTATTTTGAATTGTAGTGGGGACTGTTCGTAAACGTTGAGTTATTACTTTTACCAACAATGGAATTGTTACCCGTTGGCTAGCTTTCGAGTAGATGTTACTACGAAAAAACAAGCCAATGAGTTCAGCGAGATTATCGTTTTCCTCATCCCACCAACCATCCATGTAAGCTTCACAAAACCCAAGAGCGCCAAATGCCAAAATCCGGTCATAGGTATGAGGATTATGAATACGAAGACTCAGAGATGGTGATAAATCTTCCCTACCAAAATGGAAAACCATACCTCCGGGGTTCGTGACAGTGAGATTTCCCTCTTGAATAAAGCTAAAAAGTTGGTAGAGATAACGCTCTCCACTGGGTAAGCGAGAAATGCGATGGCTCCAATTTTGGCTTGAAGGGGTAATGATTTCTGGATTTGGCGCTTGGGTTTGAGTCATATCTTGAGCTTCCTGATAATTTTACTAAGTTTGCTTACGATTACTTCTGCACAACTTTGACATTAGTTGCCAATCCGAGGAATTGTAGTAATCTAATGGTCATCCAAGTCACATCAATTTCCCACCATTGCAAACCATGACGGGCTGAATATTGAAAAGCATGATGATTATTATGCCAACCTTCGCCAAAAGTCAAGAAAGCAACCCACCAACAGTTAGTAGAGCGGTCTTTTGAATCATGATTACGATAGCCGATCATATGACAAGCACTATTCACGAACATCGTAGAGTGAAGTCCGACAAATAAACGTACAAAGATTCCCCAAATGACAAAAGACCATCCACCGATCAAATAGAGGATAACCCCTAAAGCAACTTGCAATTCAATGTAATATCTGTGACAAAAACGATAAAATGGGTCATCGGCAATATCCTTAGTAAGACGGGGAAGTTCAGTTCTCATAGGCACCGAGTGCATTAACCAACTGATGTGACTCCACCAAAAACCCTGGGTGGAGTTATGAGGGTCTTTTTCCTGATCGGAATACAAATGATGCGCTCTGTGATATCCAACCCAGCCAAGTACGCCTCCTTGAAGAGCCAAAGTACCGCACAAAATCAAAAAATACTCCAGCCATTTAGGAATTTGTAAACTGCGATGGGTAGCCAAACGATGAAAACCAAAAGAAATTCCCAAACCGATGGTTATCCAGTGTAAAAACACTGCCACCCCTAGAGCAGCCCAACTAAATGTATGGGGTAAAAATACTAACAATACTGCTAAATGAAGTATACAAGTAAAAATAATTACCTTTGGTCTTGGGGTAGCTGGATTAAATTGAGATACATTGCTAGTCATAATTTTATTGAATTTTAACTTTACACTGGATTGAATTGATTGGGGTTGTCACTTGAATAATTTCACCATCACGGGCGTTTCTGAGAAAAGTTACCAGAAAACTCATTCTATCGCTGACGCACCTGCTAGTAGTATTTTACGGGAGAATATCGACCTCAAGTTGGCAACCATCTTTAACCAATAGAATCATTTCCATTTGAGGATTATAACCATCAATCGCTTGTAAGATATTAGAAATTGTTTGCTGTGCGACCATCCATTCATGTAAATAAGTTGAAAGTGATTTTTTTGACTGCACCTCTCAAAAAAAAGCACATTGCTTTAAACTTGATCAGCGCTGTAATATTGACCACAAACACGATGAAAATGTTCGCGGGGTAAATCAAGTTTCTTAATATGACAAAAAATAGTCCCAAATCTCAGCTTTGTAATCAATTAGTAAAATATTGGTAAAATTTCACAAAACTACTTATAAATTTTTTGCACGTTTTGTAAGTTTGACGGCGATTAAAATCTTCTGTTCAAAATGTTTTTGATTAAGACTTAGGTAATATATGACTGAAAAAGTTATTATTGCCTAGGCGTAATTCATGAATTACCTCTACTTACGTTTGATTTTATGTAAGTCTTGTTTATTTCAAATCTGATTGATATATAAATTAATTAGTATATCCTAAAATATTATTTATTAGATGGCGCAAAATGTGGTTGAAAATCAGCCCATTTTTTACAGATAATTTGAAAACATTGCAGTGGTGTAATTGGGAGATTTGTGAGATAACAAAAAGCAACTTTATTTCCAGACTCTAACAAAAATACCACATCTTTTTCCGGATTATAACTATCTACTGCTTGAAGTATATGACCATTCATAAAATGTCTTTGCATCAGTACGGTATCGGGTGCAGCTAACCAAGCATTTAGGAAAGGTGCAAGATTTTTACGCGAAACAAAATGGGATGTAAATGTTTCCCCAGAAACACCTAAATGAGGTGAATTAGTGCTACAAATAACTGCACCACGATTACCATTTAAGTAGCCCAACCAAGCATTATAGCCAATTGCAATTAAATTGGTAGAAATAAAATCTTTTTGCCAATCTTGGGGATTTATTTCTGAGGTCATCCGATATTAAACTCCTATTATTTAGTTATCAATTCAGTTTGTGTCACCATGATTGCATTCTTTTCTATCTTCGTTTTATAGGTTAAAAGTGGTTTAGTGGCTGGTCCATTTTGAACTTTGCCTTCTGTGGTAAACTCGGAAGCATGACAAGGACATAAAAAGATATTTTCTTCCGTTTCCCAGTCTACTGTACAACCAAGATGTGTACAAATTGGGTTGACTGCAATTAATTTTTTACTCTTTGATGTTCCAATTACTAAAACAGCACCTAAAGAAGTTTTTTCTTTGAGGATTTGACCATTTTGATCTAGTTCTGCTACCGTGCCAACAGAAATCCAATTTTCAGTTGTTTTGGGTTTAGTTTTGAGTTTTAATTTGGGCTTTGGTTTCGGTTTTGCTGCATAACTTGCAGTTAACAACAAAGGGGAAAAGCTCAAAAAGAAGCTAACACTAAATAAGTTGATAAATTGACGACGTTTCATCTTTTCAAATAGTAAATTATTGTAGATAGAATTTAGTGCGGGAATTAGATTACCGGTTAGGATACATCGAATTTAAATTACTAGCAAATACTCAGTAACAAGTAAAACCAAATTTATTGTAAATTATTCCGGTAAACTATTCCGTAAACGACGCAGACAATTAATTGATGCAACACAGTCACAACCAAACATCCCCACAGCAGCATCACTTTCTTCATCACTAACACCAAGTAATGCACTTTCATTATTTACATCACTTGCGTCAATTTCTGGATTACCTTTTTTTAAATGAGATAATTCTTGTGCATTAGCGCAGAAAAATTTACCGAGTTTTGGATGTTTTACACAAGCTTTTTGACTTTCTGCTGATACTGGTGTAACACTTGCATCGGGACGTTCTACTGGTTGTACATTTTTGATTGTTTCGTTCGCTACAGCAATTTTTCCAGTCATTAATAGTGAACCGAGAGAAATAAATGCTAAAGGTTTACTAGTTAGGTATGAGAGTATTTTTTGCACTTAGTTATCCTCAAAATATAGAAATTGTTAACATCGTCAATTTATTTTACCCAGATTGATATGATTAATCAGGATAAAGTTTTTCAAATTAATCAGTCATAACACACTTTTGATATTTACTTTTTCTTGATTTATGCTGCATTTAACTATATTTTGATTTGAGAAATATAACTAGAAAACTCATCCCAACGCTGACGTATTTGTTGATAGCATTCAATCGGTGTCATTACAGAGTTTTGCAGAATATCTACTTCAATTTGTGAACCATCTTTAGCTAAAATTATCATGTCTTGTTGGGGGTTATAACTATCAACTGCTTGCAAAATACTAGTAATTGTTTCTTTTGCAATCATCCATTCATGTAAATAAGCTAAAAGTTCTTTTTTTGGTAGAAAATGCGTACCAACAACTTCATCTACACAGTGAGATTTTCCACGAACACTAAGAAACGGGAATCGGGGTAAATCTACTTTTTTGATTTGACAAAAAACAGCCCCCCGTCCCATCTTGGAAAAACCTTTCCAAGCAGTATAACCAATTAGTAAAAAATTGGTAAAATTTAATTCTTTCGACAAGTTAATTATTCTCCCTTAATTTTCTTTGCTAACACTTGCTTCCTCCCGTAAAACTTTTGCTGCATCCACCATATTTTTAATTGAAGGAATTACCTCTTCCCAACGACGAGTTTTTAACCCACAATCGGGATTTACCCAAATTTGTTCGACTGGTAAATTAGCTATTCCTGTACGTAATTGAGATAGCATTTGTTCGGTAGTGGGAACTGCTGGACTATGGACATCATATACCCCATTTCCTACCTGTTTGGAATAGCCTCCATCTGTAAGTTCGTAGAGAGTTTCATTATTACTACGGCTATTTTCAATTGATAAAACATCCGCATCCAAACGTTCGATGTGGGTGATAATATCCCCAAATTCTGAATAACACATATGGGTATGAATTTGTGTTTCTGGTTTGGCAATTCCTGCACTCAATTTAAAGGAATCTACAGCCCAAGATAAATAGTCATTCCAACGCTGTTCTTTCAACGGTAAACCTTCTCTTAATGCAGGTTCATCTATTTGGATAATCTTCGCACCTGCTGCTTCTAAATCTGCAACTTCATCCCGCAAAGCTAATGCAATTTGATAAGCTTGTTCCTGACGGGAAATATCTGTCCTTGTATACGACCAATTTATCATTGTTACTGGTCCGGTTAGCATTCCCTTCACAGGTTTTGTTGTCAAAGATTGAGCATATTCAAACTCTCTGACTGTCATCGATTGAGTGCGGTTAATATCTCCATAAATAAACGGAGGACGTACATATCTACTTCCATAACTTTGCACCCAACCATGTTCGGTAAAAGCATAACCAGAAAGTTGCTGACCGAAAAATTCCACCATATCGGTGCGTTCAAATTCACCGTGAACTAAAACATCCACTCCAGCTTCTTCTTGCATCTTAATACACTCAGCAATTTGTGCATCAATTGCAGTTTGATATTCTGCTAAAGATATTTCCCCCCGCTTGAATTTGACTCGTAGCTGTCGCACTTCTGAAGTTTGGGGGAAAGAACCAATTGTGGTGGTGGGGAAGGGTGGTAAGGGGAGTTGCTGAGTAATTCTTTCTGAGTAGGGTAAAGCACGTTCAAATTCATCAGTTTTGAGGTTTTTGAGTTTGGTTTGTACCTCTAAATTTGTGGGACTAAAGTTGTAAAATTCTTGCTGTTTGGAGGCAATTAATTGTATCTCCTGAGTAGTATCTACATCAGAAATAGTTTTTGCAAGTAGAACAATTTCTTGTAATTTCTGTTCTGCAAAACTCAACACATTCCGTAAAGCTTCAGGAAGATTTGTTTCTCGTGTTGCATCGTAGGGAACAAATTGTAAAGATGCAGAAGGTTGAATTGTAAATTGCTGATTTTTGACTATATCTTTGATAACTTTCAGTTTGGAAATCACTTCTTCTGGACGAATTTGCCAAATATTTCTTGCATCAACTATACCCACTCCCAAACGTTTATCTTCGGGGAATCCATAGTTTTTAATTAACTCGAAATTTCTTCCCCGTGTCAAATCCAAGCTAATCCCATTTACAGGTAATTCCATCACCCAATTATAGGTTTCACCTAAATCATCAAAATAGGTGACTAAATCCAAAGATAACCCTACTTCAGCCAAGGATTTATAAACAGTTTGGTAATGTTCTTTCCAGTTATTCGCATCACTTAAAACCAGTGCTGGTTCATGTATTTGCACTTGCTTAATTCCTAGAGATTTTAACTCTGTGAGCAAGTTTGTATACAAAGGAATTAACTGAGAAATTGCTTGTTCAATATTTACCTCTAACTTACTCAAACGGAACAAAGTACAAAGTCCAAAAACGATGGGAATTGCTCGTTCACCTAATATTTTTTGAGCGCGAGTCACCCGTTCAATAAAATCACTCCAATCAGCAATTAAAAAATTATCAGGAATTTCTGGAACTAGATAATGGTAATTTGTATCAAACCATTTTGTCATCTCTAATGCGGGTATTCCTTCCTTACCCCTAGCCATTGCAAAATAGCGTTCTAATCCAGAAAATTGCTGAAATCTTTCGGGAATTAAACCAAAGCGAAATGTCCAATCAAGAATGTGATCGTAGAGTGTAGTATCACCCACTCCTATTTTATCAATTCCTGTATCTAATTGAGTTTTCCAATTAGCTTCTTCTACTTCTTTGACTGTTTCTAATAACGATTCTGAGGTAATTTTTCCACTCCAAAAAGCTTCTAATGCTTTCTTTACTTCCCGATTTTTACCAATCCGAGGATAGCCTAATGTCGCTGTTTGAGTTGTCATAGATGCCTGTAAATAAATGTGAGTAAAGACAGTAAAAATTTGAAACCGTTACACCATTTTAGATTGTGGATTTTGAATTAACGTGAGTACCTCTATGTGTAAACGAACTACGACAACAATCTCTTCTCGAAGCCTTGCTACGCACGTCTACACAGAAGTCGGATTTTTATGATCTAAATATCTGTAATATCAGAAAATATTAATAAAAATCCAACTTCTTACCCCACGAACAATTCAGCTTTTACTAATGGATAATCTTCTCAAATTCGAGATGGATTTAATTGATTAAACTCAATCAAATGACCTAAACTTTATATCTTTAAAGGAAACTTGAGCCGCTAATGCAAATAAACTTAACCGCAATGAAGGCAAAATAAATTACTAGCCATCAACGCTATCAGCATACGATGAGAATCATTCTCACGTCAAGTTGATTAGAAAAGATAGGGAAGGGAAAATCGGAAGTTCAGATGTAGATATCCTGCTTTCTAAACTCTTAGAATTTGAGTATTGCGACAACAAAAAAACGTCAGTGATGATATCGACAGAGGATAATAATAAGTAATAGTGCAAGAAATTTACACATTCTTAAAACGTCTAATCCTTCCAGCAGAGAAAGTCGCAATTGCAGTATTTAGTTAATTTGGCTTAACCAATTGTATAAGGTTATGCTTGATTAAAAAAATCTCAAATTCCAAATTTCTCAAATCCCTAATTTCTAATTATAGATTTCTTGGGGTATTTTTCCGTTTTGTGTAGGAACAGAAACTGCGGGAATTCTTGCTAAAATCCCTTTTTTAAGCGGTTGGGGACGCTCAACCCAAGGTAAGGAACCATCTGGATGTACGTAGTATTTCTCCGCACAATCGAATACACCCTTGATTTCTTCTGGTGTTAATTCCGGGGAAATATCCCCAAAAAGATAAGTATTTTTACCAGGAGAGGCGAAGGAAACAACACAAGAGCGATTACAAGCACTCATGCATTCGACTGGTTGAATAGTAAATTCTGTATTTAAACCCCAATTAGGATAATCATCTTGTAAGCGTTTGAGTAGTTTCTCGCCACCACTTTCACCAACACGCTTACCATTTTCCCACTTACTAGCACAAGTGGTACAAACAAAAATTGTATGAACGCTCATCTATACCTCGTAGATTGTCGCTGGTTTTTTCGATTTATCGGCGGGCATTCTGACTTACTCAATTTGAGATTTTAGATTTGCGATTTTGGATTTCTAATCACATTTCCAATCAAAAATTCAGTTTACAGTTGCGGGACAGCGCCGGATTTACACCGGACTTTCCCCGTTTCCTCTAGTGGCTGATACCCACTAGAACCGAAGTTAGTTTTGATGGTAACACAAATTGGTGTTGTTTGCTTAAAAACCAGCAAAGAGATGATCAAGTTGAATGGCTTTTTTGAGACTTTACTGATAATGATAATCATACTATAGTGCTTTGATGCAAAGTAATTGTTAAAAAAATATCTGGAGAACTAGTAAATGTACCGTTTTTTTCGGCTGACTATTTTAGTAATGATTGTAATCACATTAACTTTTTATCTCTCTGAACTGCCTGGGAAAACCCAGGAAAAGAATCCTCCGCAAATTATACCTGGTCCTTGGGGGGAGATTGTCGATCCTGTTGCTCCACAAAAGTTTGAGTCAGATGTAGAAAAAGTTATCTTTTATCGTCAACAGCAAATGAGAGCTTTATCGGCGCATTTTCGTTCTTTAGAAGGTATTATCGATTACGAGATACCATTCCAAGGGCAAGCAATCCAGCATATTGAGGCTCTAAATAATATTGCTAAATACCTGCCAGATTTATTTCCAGAAGGAACAGCAGCCAATCCAGATAAAAAAGGAGCAAAAGATTTAATTTGGAAAGAACCAGAGAAATTTTCTCAGCATATACAGGGGTTTCAAAAAAGTCTTGCTGATTTACAGTGTGTGCTTAACCAGTCTGGGGAAAGTAATAATAAGAAAACTGCATTGATTGCGGTTCGTCATCAGTGTTTAGCTTGTCACGCATCCTACCGTGTACGTTAGAGATTACGGGGGATTAACTACAAAATTCGTACCCCATTATTCACAAATAAATTTGGCTGTAGTAGAACAGTACCCTGCTGTTGACAAACCGCAGCCAAAACCAAAACTTCTGATTTAACACCAGCAACCAATTTGGGAGGGAAGTTAACAACCGCTACAATTTGCTGGTGAAGTAGGCTTTCCTTGGTATAGTTTTCGACAATTTGTGCAGAACTGGTTTTGAACCCGAATTCACCGAAGTCTATTTTCAAGATATATGCAGGTTTTTTGGCTTTGATATTTTCTTGAACTTCGATAATTGTGCCAACTCTGATATCAACTTTTAAAAAAGTCTCAAAATCAAGCTGATGCTCGTGCTGAGAAGAATTTTGCTCCATGAGGTGATGGTTTTCTGTGGATATTTACAGATTTGAGTTAATTTTGAATCATAATAATTATCATACCCAGATTTACAGTTAATGTTATGAATCGATTATTTAGTCCTCGCACTACCGTAGAGCAAGTCGAAGAAGGTTCCCAGCTTGCTCCCAAATTTGACAGTAACGGTTTAATTCCCGTAGTTACAACCGATGTGAATACTGGTGAGGTACTAATGCACGCTTATATGAACGAGGAAGCGTTAGTGAAAACTATTCAAACAGGGGAAGCTCACTATTATAGTCGTAGTCGTCAGCAATTATGGCACAAAGGAGGTACAAGCGGATTGGTGCAAAAAGTCCAGCAATTATTAATCGATGATGATCAAGATTGTGTGTGGATGCGAGTGGAGGTTGCGGGTTCGGGTGCGAGTTGTCATGTGGGTTATCGTTCGTGTTTTTATCGCAGTATTCCCGTGGGAGAAAATGCGGTTTTATCCGAGGAAGGTGTATATTTGCAGTTTACGGAAACGGAAAAAACCTTTGAACCGCAGGTTGTGTATGGGGATGCACCTAATCCGACGCAACTTTGAGGAAGTTAATTTATGTAGGTATAATGCGATCGCGTAGCCTTGTTCCCCAAAGCATACCATAACCTGAAGTTAGCACTCCTTTGACGTGCCAGATATAATAAACTGTATTAGTAGCACATAATTGGTGCGGGAACTGAAATTCATATTGGGGTAGAATTTTGGTTATATCTATTATTTTGTAAGCAATACTAATGATCGTGAGCAAGGAGCCATCCCATGTATACTAAGAATTCCCTGAAGGCAGAACTGAATGCTAAAGGGTGGAGATTAACTCCACAACGTCAGTTAATTTTGCAATTGTTTCAAAATCTACCAAAGGGAAGACATTTAAGTGCAGAAGAACTATTTGAGTTATTGGAAAAGCGTTCAGAAGGGATTAGTTTATCGACGATTTATCGAACTTTAAAGTTAATGACGCGAATGGGGATTTTACGTGAATTGGAGTTAGCAGAAGTACATAAGCACTATGAATTAAATACGGCTGCTCCTAACCACCACCACCATATTGTTTGCACTCAATGTAATATGACAATTGAATTTGAGAACAATATGATTACCAAACAAGCAATCAAACAAGTTGAAAAATCTGGTTTGGAATTGATTGATTGTCAGTTAACAATTTATGCAATTTGTCCGCAAGCAATACGCCAAGGTTTCCCCGCAGTCATGTCTAACAATTGGGTTTGTTCTCGTGCAATAAATGCAGCAAATAAGTTAGAAAAAGATGAGGAGTAAATTTATCACTATATTTCGCTAAAAAAGCAATAAGACGCTCTGAAACAGCAACAGATTTTTTTGTCTAATTAAACACCAATCAGGTAATCGTATTTTATCTATATAGATATTATTTGAAATCACAATTTGTGGGAAAATAAATAAGTGGACATTTTTTTAAATTAATATCTTCTTATGAATCTCTTCAAACGCAGCATTTCAGTATTGTTTGTTGCAGCTACAGCTATCTCTGGCGCTGTTGTGGTATCCAAAATATCCGTTGCTGACTTCCAGGAGAAAATCACGACTGAGAAAAATCAAAAAGTGGCATTTGTCAATAGAACAATTACTGAAAACGAAGTGTTAGCTGCTCAAAAGGCTTGGGGAGATGCATTGGTAGCTATTTCTACAACCCATGATACAAAAGGTAAAGCAGCGGCTAAAGCCTTAGCTGGAAAGGTAATTGACGATGCTTATGGATATCAATTTGGTCCAGTGCTTTTCAAACCAACACTCGCCGTTGCTCCGCAGACATTCCGCACCACTCGTGCAGGAGCTTTAGCATACTTTGTGGGTGACGATACCAATTTCCCTACGGATAAAGGTTTTGCGTTGAACAGTTGGCGTAAAGTAGAGATTCAAAATGCAGCAATTTTTCTGAATGGTAACACGGCTACTACCATGGGAAATGTGATGGTAACTGACAAACAGGGTAAAACTACCACAGTGGACAAAACTTGGAAGTTTCTCAAAGACGATAACGGTAAGCTGCGTATTGTTCTACACCATTCCTCATTGCCTTATACAGTAAATAAGTAAACACTAAACAGTAAACTAATCATAGAAGTCGGGTTTTTACAATCAATATCGGTAACACCACAAAACAATCATAAAAACCCGACTTCTTAGCCCAATAATTATAGAAGTCGGGTTTTTACAATCAATATCGGTAATACCAAAAACAATCATAAAAACCAGACTTCTTAACCTATTCCCTGTTCTCTATTCCCTACTACTAAAAAGTAAAGGTAGTTCTAAGAGTACCAATTACCGCATCATCATTGCTACTTTTGTTACCGGGTGCTGTCACCCAAATAACTCCCGGAGTAATGCTGATATTGTCATTGACTTTGTACTGATAAAATCCTTCGATATGATAAGAGGTATCTTCGGCTTTCTCTAAACCATCAATGCTTGAACTAGTAACTTTAGGGTTCATCCCAAAAATCACGCCAGCGACATTACCTTTTTTACCCAAATCGGGTAATCCCAAAGTCACAGCCCAATTCCAAATCTCTGCATCACCACTTGAAGTCAAGCTACGGGTATTTGTATAACCTCCCCAGCCTCCAAGGACAAAATTATCGCTCAAACCGAGTGTTGCTTGAACACCGTAAGAATCGCTCTTATAAGCTGTGTCTAGTTCTACACCTTGAGCATCTATACCTTGATTATAAGCATTGATATAGGTAAGACCAACTTTAAAACGCTTGCTAGGTTCAAAGGTAAGTTGCGCTAAAGCACCGTAAGGACCATTAAATATACCGTTTCCTGGGCTGGAATCGTTATTAGTACTAGCTAAATAGCTCAAACTCAACGACAAACTATCCCCAAACGCTTGGGTAATTCCTAATCCAGAACCATCCATTTGATAATAAATAGGGTTGCGAGTACCAAAGCTGGATAAAGCACCTTCGGCACCATCACCATCAAATTGGTTCACCGTATCTACCACATCATCCGCTGCACCGGCATTGGCGATCGCAATGACGTTGGTTGATTTAGTCAGAGGGAAATTATACCATAATGCGTCTAAATAAGCATTAGTATCCTCATCACCAGCAAAAGCTAAAGGAACTTCGGTATCGGGAATATTATTCGCTTGAATGCGGGTATAGAGAGTATCTTTACCACTAAAAGTGGTAACAAAATTAATCCGCGCTCTTGTACCTAAAGTCGTGTTGTTGTTTGTTAAATTACCTTCAAAAGCATCAGTTACGGCTATAACTACTTCTCCCTCTAATTTGGAAGTTGTAGAGAATTGATTGGCTTCTAATTGAGCGGTTTTAGCTTCGACTGCATCTACTCTACCGCGTAATGTCGCCAATTCAGGAGAAAATTCTGATTGCAATCTTTTAATGGTTTCTAAATCTTCATTGCTGGTATTGCTGGTTGCGACTGCGATTAGTTCGTTAACTCGATCCAAACAAGCATTCAAACCGGCAGCAAATTCATATCTAGTTAATGCTCGATTACCGCGAAAAGTACCATTAGGATATCCAGCAATACAACCGTAACGTTCTACTAAAGATTGTAAAGCTTGAAATGCCCAATCTGTAGGTTGTACGTCAGAAAATTGAGATACAGAAGTAACTTGTCCTAATGCTTCTTCTTGAATTTCAGTTTCTGCAATAGCAGTGTTGTTAATGAATAACGATGTTGCAAAAACGACGGGACTAACTAGTAGAAATTTCCACAAGTTTTTCTTCATGATGCTTAATTCTCTCCTCACACTTAAATTTAGAAAAATCAAAAATACAGATATGCAGATGGTACACAAGATGCTTAGGTACCTTTTTTTAATCCCTGATATTAACCGACTACTGATTAGGAATAAACTAGATATTGGAAAAGGAAACGGAAACGGAATACACCCCAAACTTCAAAAAATAAACAACCGGATTTCTACACATTAACTAAACATAAACTAAATATTGAGTCAAGTAATTTTACTCAAAATGTAGCTTTTCTGTGTTATAAATAACTAACTAACCCGGTTTTTTCTGGAAGACAAGGCATGATAAAAAAGTTACTAATACCATAACCAGAAGTTAATCAGACTTATTATTAACTACTTAGCTTCCACTGTCAATTATTATTTCTGAAAAGCGGTATATTGACCTTCCAAACCTTCCACAATGGCTTTAGTATTAGCAGTTAACATTTTCTGATAACTATCAGCATCTGTTCCCGGTTCACCTAAACCATCAGCATATAATTTTTCCGGAGAAACTTTTACATTCGCTTCTTGAGCAACTCTTTCAATCAGTTTAGGACTATGAGTACTTTCAGCAAAAATTGTCGGTACGTTTTCCTGTTTAATTTGTTTTACTAGTTCAGCAATTCTGGCTGCTGTTGGTTGTGCTTCAGTACTCAAACCTTGAATAGCACCTTCGTACTCAATATTATATGCCTGAGTATAGTAACCTAAAGCATCGTGGGTGGTAACTAATTTACGTTGATTTGCAGGTATTGTAGCGATATTTTTTTGAATCCAGCTATCGATTTGTTTGATTTCGCCGGTCACTTTTTCCGCATTAGTTGCATACAATTGAGCATTATCGGGAGAAACTTTCTCTAAATTACTACGAATCGCTTCTACCATTTGAATGCCATTTTGAGGATTATGCCATACATGGGGTTCTGGTGCTTTTTCTTCAGAATGTTTTTCTTCTCCCTCATGTTCCTCATGATCATGGTCATGTGCTTCCCCTATAATCGGTTTGGGTACTGCAACTTCATGAACTGCTACTTTCGGGGCTGTATTACTACTCGCTTCAACTAATTTGATGATACTCGGTTCAAAATCATAACCACCGTACAAAACTAAATTAGCCTGTTCAATCGCTTTACGATCATCAGGTTTGGGCTGATATGTGTGGGGATCTGAACCTGCATCTACCAAACACTTCAAATCAACAGTTTCAGCAGCTACTTGTTTGGTTAAGTCGCAAAGTACGCTTGTAGTGGCTACAACTAGGGGACGTTCTCCCGTAGTGCTGCTGGTGTTCACCGCAGAATCATTTTCCGTACCAGATTTGGAGTTAACTTGCTCGTTGCCACCACAGCTAATTATACCGATAGCTAAAGTTAATGCCGCAATTGCGTTCAGAGGTAGTTTTCTAAACATTACTTATGAGAGTTTTACAATAAAATGATAATCGTTATCATACAGCAGCTATTGCACTATTGTGAAGTAAGTTTTTAACATGAAATAATTATCATTATCATACAGTAAAAATTAATTTTTATCATAGTCAAGGATGTGATATCAGTATTTACCCATGTCTTTACGGACACGCCCTCGCCGCACGCCCCCCGCGTGAACGCCGCCCAGACGGTCATCCTGGGGAACCAACAAAGCCCACCGTTAAGATGGGCTAATTAAGTGCATATTCGCACAAACAAAAATATAACCTATTACTCTTGTCTCCGGATACTAGTAATTTTCTATTACCAATTACCCATTACCCATTACCCATTACCAAAATCAAATGCTATGATGATAACGATTATCATTGTAGAAAATGTATGGAAAGTAATCCACCACACCTTTTGAAGAAAATCGACTTAGCGATTATTGGTGCTGGACCTCACGCTTTGACTTTGGTTGCTCATTTACTACAAAAAAGGCAAAAAATCCATTCCAAAATTGCGGTGTTTGATCCGAGTGGGAGATGGATGAATCAGTGGGAGCATCAATTTGCTGCATTGGAAATAGCGCATTTACGTTCTCCAGCTGTTCATCATCCAGATCCGAATCCTTTTGCTTTACGTAAGTTTGCTGAGTCTCGTGGAAATGAATTTTACCCTCCCTACGTTTTACCGGGAACTCGGTTATTTAACGATTTTTGTCAGGATGTAATTCACCGTTGCGATTTAGAAAATGTAGTTATAGGTGAAAAAATAACTCGAATTCAACCATTACGTAATCCCTTGTTGTCGCGGTTTCGTTTATGGTTGGGTTCAGGGGAATCAATCCTAGCGCGTCGAGTGGTGCTAGCAACTGGTAGCAGTCAATTACAAATACCGGATTGGGTAAATCAGATAAATACAAAATATCCCGAAGATAAACTAATTCATTCTCATCTAATAGATTTACGTCAATTATATTTAGCTGGTGAAAGAGTATTGATTATTGGTGGAGGATTAACCAGCGGACATTTAGCAGTGGGTGCGATATCTCGCGGTGCAGAAGTGCAGATATCGATGCGACGACAATTGCAAGAAAAGATATTTGATGCAGATGCAGGTTGGTTAGGACCGAAATATTTGAAAGGATTTTTTGCGGAATCAAATTTTGAACAACGTTTTACAATGATTCAACAAGCGCGTAACGGTGGTTCGATGACACCTGCAATGGGAATCAAGCTGCGACAACAAGTGCGTCACGGTAAGCTGAAAATTCAGGAAAATATTCAAGTAGTTAAGGCTGAATGGACGGATAATCATTGGCTGGTAAAATTTACTGATGGAAGCGAATATGAATGCGATCGCATTTGGTTATCTACCGGAACCCGTTTCGATGTCAATTGCGAACCTTTATTAGAAGAAGTTAGCAAGTCATATCCAATTCCTGTGGTGAAAGGTTTACCAGTTTTAGATGGTAACTTACAATGGAAAGGTTGCTCATTATTTATTATGGGTGGTTTAGCGGCTTTACAAGTTGGACCAACAGCCCGAAATTTATCGGGTGCAAGAATGGCTAGTGAGAAAATGCTCAAAGCAATTATTAAATCTCATGTTGTTCAAAGTCAAGCAAAGTCAGCGTAAGCAGTTGACAGTGGACAGTGGACAGTGGACAGTTGACAGTGGACAGTGGACAGTTGACAGTGGACAGTGGACAGTGGACAGTTGACAGTTGATGGTGGTTAGTTGATGGTTGACAGTGGACAGTTGACAGTTGATGGTGGTTAGTTGATGGTTGATGGTGGTTAGTTGATGGTTGATGGTTGAGAGTTAACCATTCTTTGGAGAAATTTAATTTTCAAGAAAAACCAAGTCCACGACTAGCTTTAGACCAAATTATGACTTCTCCATTTTGACCTCCAGCAGCAATTTTACTTGCTTGGGGATGCCATGCAACACAAGAAAAGCCGTTATTAGCACCTTGGAGAACGATTGATAGTTTCTTGGCTTTCTTCCATAAACAAAGCCAACCGTCAGCAGCAGCAGAAGCAAGCATCAAGCTATCGGGTGCAAATTCTATTGCTTCGACAATATCACTGTGATTGCTTAATACAGTCGCACCCCAACCCAAAGATGTGTCATCTTGTTTTTCCCATACAACTATACCTTCGGCGCTAGAAGATGCTAATAATGGTTCTTTTTTCGATGTACTAACTTTTGACCATACTAAATGACGAATTTTACCAGGAAAACCATGCATTAACCAAGGCTCGGCTTGTTTCGCATTAATAATAAAATCTGTTTGCAATACACAGATAGTTCGATCCATATTACCCGAAGCAATATATTTACCATCTTCAGACCAAGCCACAGTTAGACTAGCGGATGGTACACTAAAAAAATATGGGTCTTGATCCCATTCATGAGAACGCCAAATTTTCACACCTTGATAACCAGCAATTGCCAGAAATTTACCATCATGACTCCAGTCAATACTCAGTACTGAAGAATTATCAAAGTTTAAGGTGACAACAATTTCTTGAATATCTGCATCCCAAACCTGTACATAACGTCCCAAACTAAAAGCTAGTAAATTGTTGCGGGGACTCCATGCTAATTTATCTACCCAAGCCGGTGCATTTTCCAAAGTAGCAACAACTTGATTATTAGAAGTAATCCAAATTTTTACTTTACCATCTTGTCCCCCTACTGCAAGAAATTGTCCATCCGCAGAAAAACTCATTCCATCAATAGATGTATTAGTTACTTCTTGCAAAGCGATTAATTCTTTTTCTACTAATAACTTCACTTCTCCAGCCGCAGAAGTCATCGCTAAAGTATTACCATCAGGAGACCAATTTATAGCGGTTATATAATCAGAAAGTGTACAATTCCAATCCAAATCAAAGTCAGTAGATTTAATTGTTTTCATTTTATTTTACCTTTTTCAATCGATTTTATCTGCTTGCAAAAAAAAATAGCCGTTATTGAATTTTGTTTGTGAACTTATATTTTCTATATAAATATAACAACTATTAGTCCAAATCATTAATTATGAAGGGTAATTTAAGGTTCGTAGTGAGGGATTTATCCCTCAAATCAAGGGCTAAAGCCCGGAGCTACAAACTATCAAAACTAATGGGACAGAACACTAGTCCAAATCATTAATTATCAAGGGTAATTTAAGGTTCGTAGTTGCGCTGTCTTCGCCTCATCCACCAGGAATCCAGAGGGAACCAAGCCCAACTACAATAGAGTTAGCGATCGCCAGTGGAATTTGAAAATTTGCAGTCGTGCCACTGGCTTTATTTTCCATAAAAAATGTCATCGACTTTATTTAATTTCGTATCTCGTAATAATTGTTACTCCTTGTCTGCCATTAGAACTGGGTTTGAGTTTCCATTTACGGGCTAAACTCAAATGATAATTATCTAATCTGCTGTTTCCGCTACCACTAACTAAGTCCACATTAATCACATTACCTTGAGCATCCGTATCTACAGATACCGTTACGTTACCTTCTATTTCATCTGCTTTTGCCCAAGACGGATAGCTTGTATTACATCGCCGACAGGCAGCGCGTCCGTCGCCATCACCAACTGAATCCGCCGTACCTTTACCTAACCCATTTCCATTTTTAGTATCATTAGTACTGGGTGTAGTCGCAACTTGATTACCTCCAGTAATAGGTCGTTTTCTTCTAGGAGCATTATCGCTACTTTCGCCGGTAGAAGCATTACTATTACTATTGCTATTACTAGAAGAATCAGGTAAGGAAGGTGCTGTATCTCGGTTTTTTCTAATTCCTGAAAGAGTATCTCTTAAGTTTTGATTGTCTTGTTGACTTGGCTGTGTTGGTGGTTCTATGGGAGGATTAACGGCTGTTGTTCTAGAATCTCGTTGTTGTGCCAGTAGACGTTTTAAATCTTCGGAGGCTTGACTTGGCTGTGTTGGTGGTTCTATGGGAGGTTTAACAGGAGCAGGAATTTCTCGTGCTGTTCTAGAATCTCGTTGTTGTGCCAGTAGACGTTTTAAATCTTCAGAGGCTTGACTTGGCTGTGTTGGTGGTTCTATGGGAGGTTCAACAGCAGCAGGAATTTCTCGTGCTGTTCTAGAATCTCGTTGTTGTGCGAGTTCACGCAAACGCCTTAAATCTTCGGAAGTTTTTGGTTGCGGTATTGGTGGTTCTGGAGGAGTAACGACTGTTGTTCTAGAATCTCGTTCTTGTGCAAGTAAACGTCTTAAATCTTCGGAAGCTTCATTTGGTTGTGTTGGTGGTTCAATGGGAGGTTCAACAGGAGCAGGAAGTTCCCGTGCTGTTCTAAGTTCCGGTTCAGGTTGTGTAGGAATATTATTCTCAGGGATGGATTCTGGTTTTTGCTCTGGAATAACTGGCTGTTCCCTTGCGACAACAGGAGGAGTAGATGGTTCTTTGAATGGTTCAAAGGGGACTAGTTTTGGTTTCGGAAGGGGTTCTGCTACAGATGGTGCTTCGGGAGTAATTCTCGGTTGTGTGGGTATGGGTTCAGGTAAAGAACTTGGACTTCCACCGCTAATTTGAGATTGGCGGTTAGGAATTTCTAAATCCGGTTCAATTTTAGTTGTATCGGGAACAGGAGGCTTTATTTCTGGCTCTTTTTGTATTTTTTCTAATTTAGGCTCGATTTTTTTCGGTTCTGGTTTTGGTTTTATTTCTTCTTTCGGTTCAATTTCTTCTATAGGAATATCAAGAAGAGTTATTTCAACTGGTTCCTCCTCCACTTGGGGAATCCTGCTTAACAGCCTGCCAATACCCGAAGCTAACAACACAATATGAAATAGTAGCGAGCCGACTAAACTACACGCTAAAAAAATTCGTAGAGCTTTTAATTCTCTCTCTCGCTGTTGTAGCACTGTATTTGCAAAGCTCATGGTTAAAATCTATTAATTGATATATTTTTGCATTAACTTAGGATTTTAGAATAATTAATTATAAAAGTCAATTAATTTGTCAACAATTATTTAATAACTTGTTGCAATTATCGAATTAAATATACCTTTAACTTTAAGTTTAAATTACATTGCGATCGCAAATACTATTGTCAGAATAAAAACGCTCAAAGTCTTGATATTGCATTTATTGAATATCTGTAATATTGATAATTGTCTTTGTACAGCACGTTGTTTTACAAAGTAATAATACCTTGAGACTCAATTCTTTGTTGATTTTTAATACCTAAAAGAGATTGACATTTATTATCATCTGTTATAAGTTGATTTGATAAGTTCTGTCATCTGCGCCTTTTGACGGTAGTAGTGACTTTTATTAATGTACTTGAGAGCTATACATGGGAATACAGAATCTATTCTCCGCAGGTGGCATTGTGATGATTCCACTGCTGGGTTTTTCAATATTGGCATTAGCGCTGATTGTCGAAAGAATAAGGTTTTGGCTGAAAATAAATAATCGTCAAACTAAAGTAGTACGAGATATCTTAAATCTCTATCGTCGCAACAATGTCGTGGGTGCAATTGATGGATTGAGAAAGAACGCAGATTTACCTATCGCTCGGATGTTTCTGACTGCTTTAGAGTTAGAAGAACCGACTCCCGAAGAATTTCGTTTAGCATTGGAAAGTGAAGCACAAGCGGAGATTCCTTTACTCAAACGCTTTCAAACTATATTTGATACTATAATCTCTCTCGCACCGTTATTAGGTCTTCTTGGTACAGTATTAGGACTAATTACTTCCTTTGCTTCTTTAAATCTTGGTGATGTGGGTGGTTCTCAAACAGGGGATGTAGTTGGTGGTATTAGTGAAGCACTGGTTTCCACTGCTGCGGGATTGATTGTAGCAATTTTCACGCTTTTATTTGCCAATACCTTTCGAGCAATGTATCAAAGACAAATGGCATTGATTCAAGAATACGGTGGGGAGTTAGAATTGCTTTACCGTCGTCGTTACGAAAGAGGAATAGAATAAAAGATTATGCGTCTACCTGATGAACCGGATATACCAGCGCAAATTAATATCGTCCCCATGATAGATGTGATATTTGCAATTTTGACATTTTTTGTGATGTCAACATTATTTTTAACTCGTCAAGAAGGATTACCAGTAAATTTACCTCAAGCATCCACTGCAAAACAAGCCGCTGAACCAGCAAGAGTGACTTTGACAGTAGACAAGACTGGAAATTTATTTTTGAACAAGCAGCCGATTACTTTGGAAGGGTTAGAAGCGGGGGTGAAAGAACAAGTCAAACCCGAACAGCCTTTAATGGTGGTGTTGAATGCTGATGAAGGGGTGAATCACGGCAAAATTGTTGAGGTGATGGATAAAGTGCGACGGGTGAAGGGTGCTTCTTTAGCGATCGCTACTCGTCGAGATTAATTAAATCAACTAACCGTATTATATCGGTTTTATTGTCATCAAAATATGCATCTATTGAATTAAATGTCAAATGTAGAGACGTAGCAATGCTACGTCTTTAAAAAGAAAGTTGAATAAATAAATTTTCGCAAAAAATTATATGTAGGGCTTACTGTTGGGACTTGAAAAGCCTTGTATTTTAAGACTTAAATGTGATTTTTACTCTAAAAAAGTGCAAGATATTTGGGGTAAGGTCTTTATCATACCTTGGACTTATAATTGATACTCGTTCAAAAATCAGAAAAAAATAGGGGTGAAACTTTTGCCTCTTGCCTCTTGCCTCTTGCAAGAAAGCCTTTTGCCTATCCCTACTAGAAGATTTTTACAGCAAACCCTATGTATATATTATCAAACCGAAAACCTGTAATAGGGTTAATAATCGGATGCTTGGTGCTTGTAATCTGTGTTGTTTTCAGCGTCACTTTGGGTGCGGCAAAAATTCCTCTGGATACGATTTATCAATCGTTTCTGTCTTTTGATGCTTCCAGAGAACATTTAATCATTCATACTGTGAGATTACCGCGATCGCTATTAGCAATCTTAGTCGGTGGATCAATATCGGTTGCAGGTGCCTTGATGCAAGGTGTGACACGCAATCCTCTGGCTGATCCAGGAATTTTGGGAGTAAGTTCCGGTGCAGCTTTTTCGGTGGTGATGGCAATTTTCTTATTTAGTGCATCTTCTCCGAGTATCTACATTTGGTATGCGTTTTTGGGTGCGGGTGTGGCTGCTTTTAGCGTTTATTTTCTGGCTTCTTTAGGACGAGGTGGAGCGACACCCTTGAATCTTACCATAGCCGGGGCAGCAATTAGCAGCTTACTTGCTTCATTGACTTCGGGAATATTAATTGTCAGTCAACGCACTTTAGAAGAAATTCGTTTTTGGTTGGCTGGTTCTTTAGCAGGTACAGATACAAGTGTTATTCTCCAAGTTTTACCTTATATTTGTATCGGCATGATATTGGCTTTAGTAATCTCCCCCCAAGTGACGATTTTGAGTTTAGGGGAAGATATTGCTTCAGGTTTAGGACAAAAAACTGTAGGTGTAAAAATTGCGGCGGTTATCTGCGTTTTATTGTTAGATGGTAGTGCGGTAGCGGTTGCTGGTGGGATCGGATTTATCGGTTTGGTGATTCCCCATATTGTCAGATTTATCGTCGGAGTCGATTACCGTTGGATTATTCCTTATAGTGCATTATTTGGAGCCATATTACTGTTAGTTGCCGATATTTTTGCTCGATTGCTTATTCAACCGCAAGAGATTCCAGTGGGGATTATGACAGCTTTAATCGGTGCGCCATTTTTTGTTTATTTAGCTAAAACCAAGGTGAAGAAATGAAAACTTGTTTACTAGCCAACAGCAAATCCATCAAACTGTCGCATAAATGGTGAATGAGAATTTATAGCTAGCATATTGCTCTAAAACTTGTTTTATTAAAAGTCGATATTTTTCTAGTTTTTCCATTCGACAATAACCTCCTTTTTCGGATCAAAAATTAAAAGTTTCAACTGATACTTAGATACCAATAGTGGTAAATATTTGAACAGATCGTCTAAAACGCTATTGGCTCCAATCATTCCCCAGGAACTAATCCAGGTATCGCTAGAAACTTGATAAATCCTATCTTCCCGTACAGCTTCTAATTGTAACCACAATGGATGATTAGTAAATTGTTTCAACTTCGATGGATTATGTTCTCCTAGAATCAAAAAAATTACATCACCTTCTAATTGCGGAATAAATTCTAGGGAAATATTTTCGCTATTTTTATCTTTATCTTGATAGCTAGGACGAGGTAAGCCGATTTCTTTAATAATTGAACCAGCAAAAGAATCATTCATGTAAATACGAGTATAGTTATTCCAAAAATTCACTAAAGATACTTGAGTCTTAGAAAGGTTATTACCCATTTTTTGACGTACAGTAATTATCTTTTGGTCGTAATCTTTTAGTAACTTTTCTGCTGTTTCCGTTTCACCTGATGCTTCTGCAAATTTTGTCAGCCATTCTTTCCAATTCTTATCTCCATCAGCCAAAACTGTTGGTGCAATTTGAGATAATTGCTGATATAAATCGGCATCCCAATTAAGTCCTAAAATTAAATCGGGTTTAAGATATAAAATTTTTTCTAAATTGGCACTACCATTAACACCAACTTTTTGAACTTCTTCAGTTTTTGATTGCAGATAACTAGGATATTGGTCGTAGAGTAAAGTAGTGGCTGCTATTGGTTTGATTCCTAAAGCCAAAACATTATCTAATCCACCTAAGACAACTACTCGTTTGGGATGTAAAGGTACTTTGGTTTCACCCATCGCGTGTTTTATAACTCGCGTTTGTGAAGTTATATTTTCAGAATTTGAACTGATATTTTTAGAAGTACTAACTCCACAGCCAATAATAATTAAAGCTGTGATGATACTGAATAAAATTAATTGGATTTGACGAGAATTAAAAATAGGAGTGAAAAAACTCCGCGTGACTCCGCGTTTACCTCCGCGTCCCTTTTGTCTTGAAAAGTTGTTTATGGGGGAAACCCCCAAGACCACACTTTTCGCTGCGTTAAAAAACATAATATAGCTACTACTAATAATAATTAAATTTTCCATAAGTTGGTAATTGCAAATTGTGGAGTTTCAGTTAATTCAGTATTACAGCATTCACCTTTTGTATGTATACTTTTTGTTTGTTCTTCAATGACGTTACATCTATAAGTATTAGTCATGCCATCTGGTGTTTTAAAACATATTTCTACATGATTATAAGTTTCGTCTTCATTGTGTTTAATTACCCGACCTTCTATTTGATAATTAAACCATTCCCACCCATACTTAAGTATTAGCTCTCTTTCCAAAAACTGAACTTGCCAAGGTAAAACTCCCCAACCTCGATAGATATTTTTCAAACATTCAATATCACCAGTTCTAGTCAAAATAGCAGCAAAAGATTTTTGGTCAAGTCTACCGTAATATCTTCCTTCTGGAAGGTCTATCATAGTTGGTGCAAAACGATGTCCGCCGAAATGACTACTTTGCCAAACTCGAACATGAGATAATGACAAATCTTCTACTGTAAATACAGCTTGGCGAAAAAAAGGATTGCCATATTTAGCACAACATTTATCGTGACTTCCATGAGTACAGACTAAAATATCTCTAGTTTGAATATTGTTATTTTCAGATTCTAAAGTCTCACCCTTGATGCATTTTTCTATTATTGGTATTGCATCGTTGATATTTGATAAAACGAATTCTTTCTTCAGATAAGCAGAGAAATTTTCTTCTTTTTGATAATATATAATTAAACGAGTATACCCCTTCTGATAATATTGGGAATTATAAATAAATACTAGCCTTAAAAATAATTCCACTTCTTCATTAATAACTGCTTTTAAAGCTTTTAATTTATCGGAAAGAGCTTTTGAATCCAAAGGCTCAGATGTCCAAGGTGGAGGAAATTCGAGTAAGACATAATATCGGCGATTTAATGCACAGCCAATCGGGTCTTCTTTTACTTCACACGATTCTTCCGCACAGAAAAAATTTTTCATAATCTAAAAAATTAAATATTATTTATATCAATAATCTTCAGTATCGTAATCTGGTACAATAGTTTCCACATTCCGCAATCGAGGAACAAAGAATCCGCTCAAACCAATTAACAATAAACTAATAGAAGAAAACACATACAAAATTGCCATTCCTGCACCTTTTCCGGTACCAAATAAATTACCAAATAAGGGAACAAAATTACCTCCTGGCATCATAGCAGGTTCAAAAACATGGTCGGCAAGCAAAGCAGCAATAAAAACCGCGATCGCCGAAACAATCTGTTGCATAATAGACTCGGTGGCAAAGACTCGTCCTTGTATATCCGGTTTAACTTTACTCAGTAATATAGCCCTTGAAGAACTTGTCAACATGGGAAAATTGAGAGAGGAACAAAATTGAGCGGGTAGCCAAATCATTAACCCTTGTCCCAAAGCAAATATCGTTTTACTGACTCCAGCACCTATCATTCCTACAAGAAAACCATGAATTCGTCGTTTAGAACCACCCCAAATACTCAAAAGCACAGTTCCCGTTACTCCTCCCAATCCAGCCGCAGAGGAAATACTACCTAATATCCTGGTGTCATTATTGGTACGTGCCAAAATCATCGGTGAGTGTAAGGTTGCACCGATGTCATGAGCAAACCAAAATAAAGAACCAACGACTACCATCGCTAAAAGGCTGGGATTTTTGATCAGATAGCGAAAACCAAAGATAATTTGTTGCCAAAAGCCGATACTTTCCTCAGATTGAATTGTTGTTTTTGGTTGAGGAATACGTACCTTCAAAATAGTCGCAATTGCAATTGTGAAAGTAATAAAGTCAATTAATAAGATACCACCCAAATCAATTATGTAATAGAGGAAACCTGCAAGTGCTGGAGCAATGATTACTGAACCGTAATGAATTGCAGAATTCATGCTAGTAGCCCTTTGGTAATGTTGTTTGGGTACTAGCATGGAAATTGAGGACGAATAAGCTAATGCTTGAACTTCGCTAAATGCTCCATTTACCGCACCAGTTGCGTAAATATGCCATATTTGTAATTGGTCAGTAAAATAGAAATAGCCGATAATTATAGTAGATATAGCTGCGACGCAATCAGCAATTATCAACAAAAATTTCCGATTTACACGGTCTACAATCAGTCCAGATACCAAGGTAATGAAAATACTTGGAATTAATTCAAAAAAACTCAATAAAGCGATTGTAGTTACCTGATTGGTCAGTTGCCATGCCCAAATTTTGATAGCAAAATAAGTCATATAGCTACCAATATTTGATATTAACTGACCGAACCAAATAATTATGAAAGTACGCAGGTGGTGAGGAATTTTTTGTTTTGTCATTCAAATAATTATGGCATTGAATTTTTGAGATTTTTATTATTCAATAAATATTTTTCTAAATCATCTAAAATTGCATTTGCTGAGAGAATATTGCCAAATATCCAGTAACTTGAATCAACAGTATATACTTGGTTATTTTGTACAACATTCAGCTTTTGCCATAAAGAACTATTTTGGTATTTCTGGAAGTTTTCTTCTGCTTTATAGTCTAATGCTGCAAATAAAATATCTGCATCAAATAAATCTATACGTTCTAAACTTACTGATACATAAGGATAGCCTGAAGTATTAGTAATTTGACTTTGTTTTTCTGGAATAGATAGTCCCACTTCTGAAAGAACGCTGACGGGAAATGAAAATTTGTTGCGAAATTCTGGGATTCCTCCGGGTGCATAAAAGCGGGTGACAGTAACTGTTTTTAAAAGCGCGATCACGACTTCCAACATATAATGCTTGTAGTCGATTGCTCCATCCCGGTAACGTTTCATTCTCCACATATGCTGTAAGTTTCAAAGGTGAAACTTCATAACCAGTAATGGCAACAAATCCACTTTCTTCTGATTCTTCCCGGTCTCCTTCACTCCAAGTTAATGTACTTCCCAATTTCCATTTGTCGGTTGGTTGCCAATCTACTGCTAATTCAACACCATAATTACGTTGGGGAGAACGTAAAATACTAAAACGACCAGTGTTAAAGTCTTCAAATCGTATTGATGATCCTAAAGCTGAATAACTGTAAAATCCTGCCAGAGAAGCTTGAAGATTGTTCCACCGTCCGCGAATTCCCAATTCGTAACTATCGACTTTTTGAGGTGCCGATAGTTCCACATCTTCAGCAAAATTGAAGCCATCTTCAGGACGCTGCAATATGCGTGAAATATTGGGAAGTGAAAATCCTTGAGCAAAATTAGCAAATACACTTACTTCTGGGGTGGCTCTATAAACTACACCAGCATTAAATACTACATCATCTAAGGTTTTTTCCCCACCTTGAGCAGATGCTCCATTTCTTCCATCAACCCAATTATCGATTACCGATACGTTGAAATTTTCGTAACGGACTCCACCACTAAGAGATAAACGTTCGCTTGCATCCCACTTTAACTGAGAGAATAAACCTAAGTTTTCGATCTCAAAAGGTGCTCACCACCGAACGACCAACATCTAAGGGACTGTTGGGGCTAAATATACGGTTATCGAAAAGACCAGCAGCAGTTTTTGTTTGACGGTAATAAGCTTGTGCTTTGAGGGAACTGTTGAGAATATCGTTGTGAGTGTAGTCGAGACTAATCACAGTTCCTCGGTTAAAGGGGTCGCCAGAATCAATAAAATCAATTGGTGTATCTAGAAAACGTGCTTTTTGGATATCTTCTCCAGGAGTCTCATCTAACTGTCCCTCTTGACTTTGAGAATCATTAAAATGGTTTGCACTAATTTGCAATCGCTGTTGCGAACCTAGGTCAACACCCAGCTTACCAAAAACGTTGATAGAAGCACTATCTGCTTCCGAGTCAGCAATCAAAGGAATGCGATCGCCTTCAGCATCAAATGGTGTTCCAAAACTATCACGAGTTAAATATGCTACAAAATCTACATCTCCTTGCTTACCGGAAAACCCGTAGTTAATAAAGTTGCCAAAACTACCAGATTTGAAGTTACCAACAGAACGTACTCCAATTTCTGCTTCGGACATAACTCTGTCTTGGTCAGGCTTGCGGGTAATAATATTAATTACTCCACCCGCAGCTCCATCACCATAAGTAGCACTTGGTCCCCTAATTACTTCTATACGCTCAATTGCCGCAGGATCAATCCGACGTAAATTTGCAACTGAGGTATCATTATCGATATTCGAGGTAATTGGTACCCCATCTACCAATACTAAAGGTGGTCTTCCTCGCAAATTCTGAGTAAAACTTTGTTGTGATTCAGAACTTGGGCCTAAACCAGGAACTGTATTAGCAAGTATCGATGTTAGATCGCGATTAACAGTAGTTTGCTCCTCAATTTGTTCGCGGGTTATTACCGTCACCGAACGCGGTACTCTCTGCACATCTTCTTCAGTACGTGTGGCACTCACTATCAATTCAATCGGCTCATCTTGCGCTGGTTTTTTTGATGGAGTTTCACTTGTAGTAGGCTTCTCTTCTTCTGGTTTTGGAGTTGGGGTTTGTGCGGTAGAAGCAGTAGGTGCTAACCCAAAAATCAAACCTTCCCCGCTGTCGAACAACTCAATTTTTGGTAAACCAGTCTCGCCCTTGACTGCAATTCTGACGGTATTTTTATCTAAATTAGTTACCGTAATTTCAGTAATTCCCTCAGTTGGTTTTTCTTGAGTAAATTTAAACGCATCTCCGGTCGCTTGTTGCAGTTGAGCATTAGGAATATCGGCAATAAAATCATTACCACTGCTGCGATTTACTACCTGTAACTGTCTTGCTTGAGATGTCTGCAAGATTATTTCCAAACCTTTATCTGTGGAGTTGGTTTTAACTCCCGTGATTGGTACAATACTTCCTTGAGAAGGTGTTGGAGTTTGTACCAACATTTGAGCGCTGGTTGCAGGAAATTCGATTTCGCTGAGTTGGAGAATATTTTTACCTGCTTGATCCAACTTTATCCTTTGTTCCGAACTTGTTATTGAAGACTGAAAATTTCGGCGTATCGGAGAACCCAGAGATTTATTATCTGTAACAGCAATCTTGTTACGTACTCCAGATTTACTGATTCTATCTTTTTGTAATTCCTCACTTTTAGCAGGAGTACCAATTAAAAAAACAATCGCAGTTGTGAGCAGCAGGCTTTGAAACAATTTATCTAACTTCATTAATCTTCTCACACCAAATAATAATACTTACTCGTAATCAGCCACACAGTAGATGCTCAAACAATTTTTTCGGACTCTAAACTACAGTCTTATTAATAACTTTTATCAGTAATTCTACAGTAAGCGAGGGGAAAACTGAAGCTCGGAATCTTCTCCAAACGGAATTTTACCTTCTCTAAACGGAATTTTTCCGGGAATAAACGCTAGGATTAATACCAAACTTTTTGCGAAAAGCAGTCATAAAAGCACTGTAGCTTGAATAACCGACAGTTTGTGCAACTTGATTTATGGTATTTTTTTCTAAAAGTAATTCTTTGGCTCGTTCCATACGATAATCATGTAAATAACCAAATACAGTTGTACCGAATATTTGCTGAAACCCTTTCTTTAAAGTGCAGTCATTAAGATTTACTTGCCGCGCTAATGCTAATAATGATGGTGGATTGCTAAAGTTATTAATGATAATATCTCTCGCTTGGTAAATACTATCAATTTGTTCCGACTTAAGATTCGTAGTTGAGTTTAACGGCTTAGAATCTTGCAAATCTTCCAAACGTAACGCCATTAATTCTAATACTTTGCCTTCTAAATAAAGCTGTCTTGTTAAACCTTGATAAGGACAAGTTAAAATTTGCTGCAAGATAGTTTGCATTTGCGGTGTTGTCCTACCAACTTGAAAATAATTTGTATCGATATTTGTTTTGTCAATAATATTTCGGAAATTGTCAGGTAATTTATCGTTAGCAGACAAGACCAAACTTTCAAATAACGAATATTCAATATGAATATCTAATTTTAAAATTCTTTCTTGTGCTTGCCATTCCTTTGTGTTACCTTCATCTGCATCTGTATCTAAGTCAAGTGATATAAAATTTTGTCCAGAATTTATATTGATACCACAACTATGACCAAAAATACTGAAACCTAATTCTAAAGAAGTGCAAGATTGAGTTGGGGAAGTTTCAACAACTAAGTTTTCTTGCAATTTATAATCTTCTACCAAAAGAGAGATTCCCGGACGCAACTGAAACCAAAGTCTCCTACCATGACTGATTCCTTTGGGGTCATGCAGTTGAAATTCGTAAGTTTTTGGTTGAAAACGGCTTTGATTATCTAGTGATTTTAAAGGCAATGAGCGATCGCAATCTGCCGATTCTTTAATGAGAAGGGTCATGTCAATTTTGGATTTTGGATTTGAGATTAAAATTTTCAAAGGCAGATGAGAAATAATACCATTAATTTGTATCTGAAATGAGTATCGTGAGTCACAGATATTTTCCAGAAAAGTAGAATAATCTGTATAAATTCGAGCAATTTTGAGGTCTTTTCTTCATCTGGAGGCAGATCGACAATTAGTTAAGTCGGTTTTTTTTGGGGACTGCAAATCAAAGCTGCCCACCAAAATCATCATGTTGATCAAGTTGAACAATTATGGCACTATGCTAATGGGACTCGGATGATTAGTTTAACTCTGGATAAATTAATGCGAAGAATCTATCCTGAAATTCTAGAAGCAGATACAAAGATAATTTATTAAATTTTTTCTGTATGTATTGAGAATTATTGTAATTGTATATTTTTGTCATATTATTAATAAATATTCGCAATATCTCTAAAACATAAAATGTTGAAATCGCTACAATCGAAGTATCATGTCGTTGTGAGTGGATCTGTTATCGCTGCGATCGCGCTTCTGGCTGGATGTAATTCTACTCCTAGTGAACCAACTAGTGATAACATCAATATTCCTGAAACCACTGCTCAATCTGTCGCAAGTGAGGAAAAAATCAGTGAGGGAGAAAAAGCCAATGCGGATTTTCAAGATAAACTTAGTGGTCAAGCCCTTCTGAATGCTTTAAAACAAGGGGGTCATGTAATTTATTTTCGTCATACCCAAACTGAAAAAGACTATGCTGACCAAGTAAAAGCGGTGATGGGTGATTGTTCAACTCAACGGATGCTGAGTGAAACGGGATGGAAACAAGCTAAAACTATTGGCTACGGGTTTCGCAAGTATACCATTCCCTTTGATCAGGTGATTTCCAGCCAGTATTGTCGGGCTTGGCAGACCGCAGACTTAGCCTTTGGTAAATACGAGAAAAATGCCGACCTCAACTTTCCCAAAGCAGAAGACTACACACCTGAACAAACCGCTCAAATGAAAGCTCAGCTAACACCGATGTTAACGGCTGTACCGGCAAAAGCGACTAATACGGTAATTGTCGGTCATGATGACTTGTTTGAAGCCGCAACAGGGATTTATCCAGATCCACAGGGTATGGCTTACGTTGTGAAACCTGATGGTAAAGGTGGTTTCGAGTTGATTGCCAATATGCTTCCTGAAGAATGGGAGAAGTTAGGAGATAAATAGATATTTCCGATAAAGAATGTAGAGACGGGATACTATGAGCGTCTCTACAAGGGTTTCCTTTGTCGGATATTTAATTTCCGCAGAGCAGTATAATTTTTAAAAATTGTTTGAATACACTGGCTGTAATGCTCTAATTTATTTATTGGACAATCACCTCTTGAACTGGGTTGTAAATGAGTCGCTTGATTTGATATCGTTCAACAACAGTAAAGCCAAACGCTAATTTGTTCAACTGGTTGCAAAGTAATTCAATCGGGTTACTTAGTTTCTATAAATACAGATTGCCAAAATATAATTGCGATTTTTCTGCAAATAAACACGTATTTTTGTGATTTTTAAGTTAAAAAATATTCTCAGAATCAAAAACCCTATTATATTACGTCCGGTTAATTGCTTACTACATGACTCAACGCATTTACCCAAAACCCATTACCAGCCCTCACAGAGATGATAAGTGTTTAACCGGACGTAATATTACACTTTCCCATCGAGCATAACAATTATTCATCGTTATTGATAGATTAAACTATCAAAAGTTTTGATAGAATAATCTATTGAAAGCTACTATTGAGAAAAATATTCGCTTATGTCATACAAGCTAGAAGCTCTGCCGTATCCTACAGATGCCTTAGAACCTTACATTGATTCACGAACAATGCAAGTTCATCATGATTTTCATCATGGTGGCTACGTCAACAACTTGAATGCTGGACTAGCATCGTATCCAGAATTACAAAGTAAAAGCCTAGAAGAATTGATTCGTGACTTAAATACCTTGCCAGAAGGGGTTCGTAATGTAGTTCGCAATCATGGAGGAGGTCATTTTAATCACTCGATATTTTGGACGGTTATGGCTCCTAATGCAGGTGGTGAACCCACAGGAGCGATAGCAGAAGCCATCAACGAAACTTTTGGTAACTTTGAAAACTTTAAAACTCAGTTTAATGATGCTGGTGCCAAACACTTTGGTAGTGGTTTTGTTTGGTTGGTTCGGACTACTGGGGGTAAATTGGAAGTGATGAGTAGACCTAATCAAGATTGTCCCTGGTCTGAAGGTCATTATCCGATTATGTGTAACGACGTTTGGGAACACGCTTATTATCTTACCTATCAAAATCGTCGTCCAGAGTACCTTAAACAGTGGTGGAATACAGTTAACTGGAACGAGGTAAACAACCGTTTAGCCATATCAACTAGTCTCTAGGTAAAGACGAAACAAGATCCTCGACTTCTTCTCTTTGAGAAGCCGGGGATTTGTTCTGCTATAAATTATCCCGTGGAGTTTTTTCGCGAGCGCTTTAAAAAGAATAGGTTTCCAAACTACGGCGTGTTTTTTATGATTGCTTAAGACTTAAAATTTATTCAAATTTGCGTTAATCTAGGTAGACAGTTCATAAAATCTATCCACCTAGCATGGATGAATCTGCTACAGTTGAGCGGGTAAAAAACAAAAATCAAATCCTTTATTTCCTGAAAATTAAAGGACAACAGTCAGCAGCTGAGTTAGCTCAACAGTTACAAATATCACCAATGGCAATTCGTCAACATTTACAAACTCTGCAAGATGAGCAATTGGTGACTTATATTGAAGAACGTCAAGCTGTAGGTCGTCCACTGAAGTTGTGGTATTTGACTGCTAAAGCCATAAATTTTTTCCCTAATCATCACGCAGACTTAGTGGTGAATCTAATTGAGGGAGTAACTGAAGTATTTGGGATGAATGGGTTAGAAGCATTAATTGCCCAACGCACCCAAACTCAGATTAACAATTATTCTGCTAAAATGCCAGATAATTTATTATGGCAAGAACGAGTAGCTGCACTTGCAGCCTTCCGTACTCAGGAAGGGTATATGGCAGAGGTGATAGAGGAGTCACCAGATGAATTACTGCTGGTGGAAAATCACTGTTCAATTTGTACTGCTGCCCGAAAGTGTCCCCAATTGTGCAGTTCAGAATTACAAGTCTTCACCGGGTTACTTGGTTCTACAGTTAGCATTGAACGAGTCGAACATATTTTAAATGGCGATCGCCGCTGCGCTTATCGTATTTGTGCCAATAATAATTAGTAGTCTATTTCATTAGTTTTTATGGGTTTGTAGTTGCGATTTATCGCTCCAATTGAGGGCTAAAGCCCAACTACAAACATTTAAATTTAATAAAAAAAACTACTAATTATATCACGTCCGGTTAAACACTCCTACTGTCTGTGAGGGCTGGTAATCGGTAATCGGTAATCGGTGATGGTCTAAAGCCGTTCGAGCAGTTAAGAAACTCACTGTTCTATAATAATATAAATTATCAACAAGTAGTGAGTTATACAGTAGTTGGCTGTAGGATTATATAGTTAGTGGGGAGTTGATCTGATATAGGATAATTAGATTATACTGTTAATTATTCTCAATAAATCTCACAAAATCAACGATTCTGCGTTGACTTAGCCCAAACTCAGGTATCAAGTGAAGAATAATACTATTATTTTCCGCTCAAAATTTTTACCCATATCCTTTCGTCTGCACCGACGTATTCCGTCAGTTTTGCTGTTGATTCTCATTATTACCTTGATAACATTTATAATTAGCACCTCTGTCGGTGAATATCCCACTCCACCGCTTGTGGTTTTACAAACCCTATTAGGAATCGACACGGGAAATGCTGATTATGGATTTGTGATTAATACTTTGCGATTACCAAGAACATTAACAGCTTGTTTAGTCGGCATAGCATTAGCAATTTCCGGTGCAATTATGCAAGGTTTAACGAGAAATGCTCTCGCCGATCCGGGAATTATTGGTATTAATGCAGGTGCAAGTTTAGCAGCAGTTAGTATTATTATTTTACTACCAAATTTACCCGCCGGAATTTTACCCATATCAGCTTTTTTGGGTGCTTTAATTGCTTCTTTATTAATTTATATTTTTGCTTGGGATAGGGGAACTCACCCAGTTAGATTAATTTTAATTGGTGTGGGAATTTCTGCGGTTGCTGGGGCTTGTACCAGCTTTATGGTCACGTTTGGTAATATTTATGATGTCAATCAAGCATTAGTTTGGTTAGCAGGAAGTGTCTATGGAAGAACTTGGGAACAGCTTTTTGCATTTCTACCTTGGCTGATTGTATTTGTTCCTTTAGCGTTAATTAAAGCGAGTGAATTAAATACTTTAAATTTAGGAGATCAGGGTAAACGCAAGAAAATTTAGATATTATATCAGCTAGAATGTAAGGGAATAG
>JACYMD010000063.1 GCA_015272215.1 Rivularia sp. T60_A2020_040
GCTTATTAAATTGGCACTTTAATTGTTAGTTTAGCATAATAAGTACTGAAGAACCTTTTATTATTATGATTATTAATTGCTAGTTCGTTTATTTCCAGTGCTTCGAGTGCCTCCGTTGCCCTCCCAAAGCGGTATTCTAAATTAGGTTCAGTCATTTGCTGCAACCACTTAATCAAACCAGGGTTAAATTCGACGAGATGGGAAAATTGCATCCTCGAATCAAACTGTGGTAAATCTGCTGGTGAAATACCAGTAGCTAAATTTATCAAAGTCGCTCCCAGTGCGTAGAGATCGGATGCAGGTGTCGCTCTTCCCCCAAACTGTTCTAGAGGTGCATATCCGTAAGTACCAACGACTGTAAATGTTGCACCTTCTGCTGCAACACGGTCTTGAACAGCACCAAAATCAACTAAGTATATTTGATTTTTATTTGTTGATTCGTCTAATAATAAATTGCTGGGTTTGATATCACGATGCAAAACCGGGGGATTGAGTTTATGAAGATAAATCAAGATTTTCAAAACTGCGATCGCAATTTCCCTAACCTCAGTTTCGCTAAAAGTTTTCCCAGAAGCAAGCAATTCCTTAATCGATTTTGCTGGTATGTATTCCTGAACTAAAGCAAAATATATCACATCGCCCTCAAGAACAAAATCATCGTAGTATTGAGGAATGCGGAGATGGTTTAATTGTCGTAGTACCTTTGCTTCGCGTTCAAAAAGCTTTATATCATACCACTGCAATTGGTCGTTAGCTGTCAGTAGTTTAACAACAACTTGCTGCTTATTTGTCAAATCCCGTGCTAACCAAGTTTGACGAATCGCACTTTTACCTAACACTCTTTGAAGTTGATACCGTTCTACTAATATTTCTTCTGCTTGTAACATAGTACTCCGTTCTTTAAGGGGTACATGATAATTTGAGTTTGCATACAAGTATATCGAGTACGTATAAACTTTCTACAGCTGCTCAATAAAATTTTCGTATGTATGTTTGATTATAAACAATTAAAATATCTAACCCTTAACCCACTTTCCTCAAACCTCCGTGTACCTCAGCGTCAACCTCAGCGCTCCTCTGCGTTTTAAAAAACTTTCTCAACTGAATCAAACATCTTGAATTACTTCTTGAACTTCGACTTCCGACATAATAAGTTTTTGGACTTATTTAATATATCAATCAATACTTTCTGATATTTTGAGATAATAGAGCGGATTATTCAGCGCTAGCGATGATAGATGCTGGCGTAGAGGGGAATCAAAATGTCAGATAATTTGAGAAGCCGAGTTGTAACCCAAGGAGTGCAGCGATCGCCAAATCGAGCGATGTTGCGAGCCGTTGGTTTTGGAGATCAAGATTTTACCAAGCCAATTGTAGGTATTGCCAATAGCTTTAGTACCATTACACCCTGTAATATGGGCATAAATACCCTAGCGCAAAAAGCTGAGCAAGGCGTTCGCGCAGCTGAAGCGATGCCGCAGATGTTCGGTACAATTACCATTAGCGATGGGATTTCCATGGGAACTGAGGGAATGAAATATTCCCTGGTGTCGCGGGAAGTAATTGCCGATTCCATTGAAACCGTTTGTAATGGACAAAGTATGGATGGTGTACTTGCCATCGGTGGTTGTGATAAAAATATGCCTGGAGCAATGATTGCCATTGCTCGCATGAACATCCCGGCAATTTTTGTTTATGGTGGTACAATTAAACCCGGACATCACAATGGTCAAGATTTAACTGTTGTCAGTGCTTTTGAAGCGGTAGGTGAATACAGCGCTGGTAACATCAAAGAGGATCAACTTTTAGCAGTCGAGAAGAATGCTTGCCCCGGTGCTGGTTCCTGCGGGGGAATGTATACTGCTAACACCATGTCTTCTGCTTTTGAAGCTTTGGGTATGAGCTTGCCTTACTCCTCTACAATGGCAGCAGAAGACGCAGAAAAAGCCGATAGCACCGAAGAATCAGCTAAAGTCTTAGTAGAAGCAATACATCACAAACTTTTACCCCATCAAATTATTACTCGCAAATCCATAGAAAACGCCATTTCTGTCGTTATGGCAATCGGTGGCTCGACAAATGCAGTATTGCACTTTTTGGCGATCGCTCACGCTGCTGGTGTGGAATTGACTATTGATGACTTTGAAACTATCCGCGCTCGTGTTCCCGTATTGTGCGATTTAAAACCAAGTGGTAGATATGTAGCAGTAGATTTACATAAAGTTGGTGGTATTCCTCAAGTGATGAAAATGCTGCTTGCTCATAATTTACTCCACGGTGACTGCATGACTATCACAGGTAAAATTATCGCCGAAGTCTTAGCTGATATCCCCGAAGAGCCACCCAGCGACCAAGATGTGATTCGTCCCTGGTCAAATCCCATGTATAAACAGGGACATTTAGCTATACTCAAAGGTAACTTAGCTACCGAGGGAGCAGTTGCGAAAATTAGCGGTGTGAAAATGCCCAAAATAACTGGTCCAGCGCGGGTGTTTGAATCCGAAGAATCTTGCTTAGATGCCATACTTTCTGGGAAAATTAAAGCGGGTGATGTGATTGTAGTTCGCTACGAAGGACCAAAAGGAGGTCCGGGAATGCGAGAAATGTTAGCACCTACAGCTGCAATAATTGGCGCCGGTTTAGGAGATTCAGTCGGTTTAATTACTGATGGGCGTTTTTCCGGAGGAAGTTACGGAACAGTAGTCGGACACGTAGCTCCAGAAGCCGCAGTCGGTGGAACTATCGCCTTGGTGCAAGAAGGAGATAATATAACAATTGATGCCAGTGCGCGGTTATTGCAATTAGAGGTATCTGACGCAGAAATAGAAAAACGTCGCGCTAAATGGAAACCACCCGAACCCCGTTATACAAAAGGTGTTTTGGCAAAATACGCCAAGTTAGTATCTTCGAGTAGTTTGGGTGCAGTGACGGATTAGAACAATTTTGGATACTTCGGCAAGCTCAGCACAAGTTTTGGATACATTCGCTTCGCTCAGTACAAGCTTTGGATTGGGAGTGAGGAGTTAGGAGTTAGTACCACCGGAGTTAGGAGTGAGGAGTTAGGAGTGAGGAGTTAGGAGTTAGTACCACCGGAGTTAGGAGTTAAAAATTATTTCTCCCCATCTCCCCATCTCCCCATCTCCCCATCCCCTTGTCCCCCCATCTCCTTGTCCCCCCATCTCCTTGTCCCCCCATTTCCCTATATCCTTATCGTAGTTATGATTAATATCAACTAACATTTCCGGCACTTTTATGAATACAGTCGTGCTAAACCTTGAGCCAATTATTCATTTGAGCGACGAGCAGTTTTATCAACTTTGCGTGGTAAATCGAGATTTAAGTTTGGAGTTGAATGCTACGGGGAAATTAATTATTGTGCCACCAGTGGGAGGGGAAAGCGCAAATCAAGAAGCTGATTTGATTACCGATTTGAATATTTGGAATCGTCAAACCAAGTTAGGAAAAGTTTTTAGTTCTTCTACTATATTTAAGTTACCTTCGGGTGCAAAACGTTCTCCGGATGCAGCTTGGGTGAAGTTAGAACGTTGGGAAGCTTTAAATTTAGAGCAACGTAAAAAATTTCCACCGCTGACACCTGATTTTGTGATTGAACTTCGTTCCGAAAGCGATCGTTTAAAATCTCTTCAAGATAAGATGCAAGAGTATATAGAAAATGGTGTACGTTTGGGTTGGTTGATTAATTTTCAAGATCAGCAAGTCGAAATTTATCGTCAAAATCAACCAGTAGAGGTAGTTAATATTCCGATAACACTTTCAGGAGAAGATGTTTTACCGGGTTATAAATATTTTGGATTTTAGATTGTTTATAACTTCTTCTTAAGTACGGGAGTCAAATGTTCTGCAATTCCATCTAGTTGAATAACGTTGCAACCCAGTTTATAAGCAAATTCTATGTTTTCTCCAGCCCCAAGAGCATTGTAAAAACCTGTTGCAAATTTAATTGCGGCTTTATCGCCAATCGCTTGATTCATACCAATTACATAGGGAATATGTTTTGCGATCGCACTAGCTTGAACTTCTGAATAACAAGCGTTGAGTACAACACATTCGATTGTGGTTGAAAATAACTCAAACAGTTTAGCTATTGCTTCTGTATTTACTAATTTCAAATTTCCGTCTTCATCCTCTAAGAATAAACCGTCATCACCAGAACCGTGTCCGCTAAAATGAACGATTTGGGGTTTCAAGTCTAATAGTGCTTGATAAACTTCTTGACAACGCACAGCCCAGCGTTGTTTGAGGTCGAATAGTTCCCGTTTTTTGGCTCGTTGCAATCCGGCATCAATTTCTCGTACTTCCTCATCCAATCGTAACTGTGAGGTGTTTTTGGGATTAGATGCGAGAATTAAAATTGTTTTGACTGCTGAATTTTCACTTTCTTTCTGATTTTGTTTTTGAGCATCATTATTATTGATATTTCCACCGATTTGTTCAGCGTTTACCGTTTCCGCATTTACTAAACCACCACCAAATTGAGCGCCTTTTAAATCATTATTAATTTGTTTAGAATCTTTTGACATTACAATATTTCCTTGATTATGCGCTTTTTTATGGAAATTTTGGGTAATGAAAGTTTGGTTTTGATATAAATAATGATTTTGAAAACCTATTTTTTTAGCATTTATATCTAGGTAATTTGTAATTTCATCAAAATGATATGAAATAATCTCAAAAGTTGATGTAGAAGATGATGTTTCTGCTTGATTTATAATTTCTTCTACTTTTGCAAAAAGTTCTCTAAAATATTGAGATAAATGATTTAGATATTCCTCTTTGTTTATTGTTACTATTAACCTTTGCTCTATATCTTGTCCAAAAAAAACAAGGCAAGGTATTTGATCAATATCAATGTTTAACTCTCTCGCAATATCGTATGCTTCAGCCTTATCGATTGGCTTAGTAAATCTTAATTGAATTTGTTCAAAAAAAGATAAGTTTTTTGTTCTCCATTTTCTGTCAGGTTTTTCTAAAACAAAAACTTGACACCAATCACCACTCAACCTATGAAATTCTTGAAAATGTTGTTGAATATACATTTTCAGAATATCATCCGCATCTGTATAAAGAAAAACTCCTCGAACGGTTTCTTTATTAACTGATTCCATCTGAGAAAAGAAGTGTTTAAAGCCTAACGTAGAAAACATACTATCACCTCGAATCACGCCTACTTCCGTCCAATTACCCTTGATATCATTAAGTTGTCTTTCAGGATTTTTGGACATAAATTTATTCTCTTAATCCTTTTGTCTAAAGCTTTATTTCTGCTTTGTTAGCTAGCGATGAAACCTCAAACATTTTCATCAAGGCCGAAGCTGTTGAATGTACTACTAATTCAGAGATTCAGTAACTTAATAGGACAATCATTTTCACATTTCGTTAAATTTAGTAAGATTTTATTTTTCTAACAGTCGTAACTGATATATTCAAGACAACTCACTTACCATCCTGAAATTACCTATATCTCTTTATCTCTTTCCTTTGCGCTCTCTGCGCCTCTGCGGTTTTTTATAAATCAGTAATTCTCTGCTCAAAACCGAGTAATTGCAATTAACACTGATTATATATTTTATTAGATTATACAGATATATTTCATATTAACCGCATTTATACGTATCATAAACAACCAACTCATCAAAATTTCCATCCAGCCCAATCATCCGCTGGAATTCTCAGCATCGAGGAAAACACAATGAATACGAACGAAAAACTAATCTGGCTCCAAGAGCGCACGGCTTTGGGAATCTTAGAACCTGAACCAATAAGCGCGATAGCCAACCTTATTGAAGAAAAAGTCGTCCCAGCAAACGAACCTTTAGTTACAGAAGCAACTCCACCAGAAGCGCTGTATATATTGTTGGAAGGTAAACTCGAAAGCAATAGTAAGGATAAAAACAACCTTACTTTTAATTGTGGTTTGCTTCCTGGTGCAGTTGTCAATTTGCAAGAGTTGGTGTTGGATGAGTTGAGTAAATGTTCGATTACAACTTTGAGTGAATGTCGCTTTTGGGTAGTACAGAAGGCAAAATTTAAAGAATTAATCGCAGAATATCCCCAAATTCAAGCAGCAATTTCCCGTCAATTAGTTCAAGAAGTCGCGCAACTCACATCCGCACTGCTCAACGAACAAGAACGTTCTATTGCTTTACGCCCTTATTTAGTCACCAAAGCCCAACGGGGAGTTGTGGGGACAAGTCGTTATGCTGTTAAGTTGCGAGAACAAATCCGTAAAGCTGCCGATACTCGCGAATCTATATTAATATTTGGCGAACCTGGGTTAGAAAAAGATAATATTGCTGCTCTCATCCATTTTGGTTCTGATTTTCGCCGTCAGCCGATTATTAAGCTAAACTGCGGTATTCTCCAAGTTAGCGGTGCAGATTTATTCGGACGTGCTGGGGGTAAACCGGGTTTAATTACATGGTTGGGGGAAGGTACTCTGGTTCTGAATAATATCCAGGAAACACCACCGGAGTTATTACCAAAGTTAGCTGCGTTGATCAAAACTCGTACTTATAAACCTACCACTCGTGCAGGAGAACCCGAAGCTGAAGCTTATACTAGTCAAGCCCGCATTCTAATTATTTCAGAACAAACTCAACCATTAATTCAGCGAGCGGTTGATCAAACCATCAAAGTTCCACCCGTGCGGGTACGCAAGTCGGATATTAAAGCCCAAGTTGAATATTATATTAGTCTTTATGCTCGCTCCGCAGGTATTGGCAAACCTAAAGTAACCCCGGAAGCGTTACGTCGCTTGCAATCCTACGATTTTCCCGGTAATTTGAAGGAATTGAAAAGCTTGGTGGAACGAGCTATAATCCAAGCTGGTGAAGCTAGGGAGTTAACCGAAGAAATTTTTTGGTCGGTAGATAATAAGAAAAAACGGTTTCGCTTCAATTTATTAAATGCTTATCCACAGTTAAGAAAAATTCTTCGTAGTCCGTGGTACCCAGACCGGATTAATTATGGTATTACTTTAACAGCCTTTGCCGTTACTATTGGTATTCTATTTTTCGGTCCACAATCGCGAGATCAAAATTTTGCCTTAAATCTATTTTGGGCTTGGTGGTGGCCTTTTTTCCTGTTTCTCTTCCCGTTTTTAGGTCGAATTTGGTGCGCTTTCTGTCCTTTCATGATTTACGGTGAAGTTACACAGAAATTATCATTATGGTTGTTTCCCAGAAAACTGCAAAGTTGGCCCCGACAGCAAGCTGAAAAATGGGGTGGATGGTTTTTGTTTACCATGTTTACTTTAATTTTTCTCTGGGAAGAACTCTGGGATTTAGAAAATACTGCTTATTTGAGTGCTTGTTTATTATTATTAATTACCGCTGGAGCGATGATTTGCTCTGCCATTTTTGAAAGACGGTTTTGGTGTCGGTATTTATGTCCTATCGGCGGTATGAATGGCTTATTTGCTAAATTATCAATGACCGAATTAAGAGCGCAACAAGGTATTTGTTCGGCTACTTGTACTACTTACCAATGTTACAAAGGTGGACCGCAAAAAGGTGAAGGAATGGAAACAAATGGCTGTCCTTTATATTCTCATCCCGCACAGTTAGCAGATAACCGAGATTGTGTTTTATGTATGACTTGTCTCAAAGCCTGTCCCCATCGTTCCGTTGAGTTTAATTTACGTCCTCCCGGTATCGAATTGTGGACAACTCATGTACCTCGTAGTTATGAAGTAGCGCTGTTATTTTTGCTTTTAGGAGGAGTGTATCTGCATCGCTTACCGGAAATACAACAAGTCATGAATTTGCAATTAGATTTAACTGACTTTGGGCAACATTCGGAATTATCTTTATTAGCTTTAATTATCCCTGTAATTGTTCCTTTTGCTGCTTATGGTTTAATGCAGTTATTTTATCGATTGAATTATTCTATAAAAAATCTCAAAAATCAAAATTTAAATGTAATCAAACCCAAACCTTTTTTAGAACTTGCCTATGGTTATTTACCATTAATATTGGGTGGTAGTTTAGCTCATTACTTACGTTTAGCTTTGAACGAAGCAGGACGTATATTACCCATAACTTTTGCTACTTTTGGGTTGAATGGTGCATCTCTACCAATATTAGTCGCTCACCCCGCAGTCATGGCTTTTTTACAGGGTACAACTTTAATTTTTTCAACTTTATTAACGGTATTATTAACCCAGAAAATCGCTCGTCAACCCCTACGCTGTTTGTTTTGGCAACATTTAGCAACTATTAGTCTAACAGTAAGTATGTGGATAATAATTGTATAAATTAGGCATAAACATCAAAAATATCTTATTTTCATGAGGGGTATTACCCAGTATTGTAAACCCCAATCAATTACTTAGAAAAACCTTCAGCTTCATATTAATTTGATAAAATAGTTTGATATCTTTAACAAAATTTAATATTTGCTACGTAAAAATTATGTGATTTTATTTATACTGAGAAAAATAAATTATAAAATCATTGCTTAAAGTGAGTATTCTAAGACTTTAACAAATCGCTTCTAGCTTACTTGGTGTCTAAATGTTCAAGTGATTAATTGTCATGCAGATACAAAGGAACTAATAGTAAATAAGCTAAGTCCTGGAAATTGTATTCAATACATATAGCTTTGATTCCTCGTTAAGTGTTCCATAAAATCGGAGCTACGTTTTACGGCTAGATAGGTTTAATATTGTTGACTTAAAAGTCATCAAATTTGTCATCGGCATTAACACTTTGAAAGTTTCTTTTAAAACAAACTTTCAAGATAAAATCGCCGTCTAATTTTTGCTCTATTATCAATTACTTGAGAAAAATTTGACATTATGGTTATCAGTATATTAGGCATAAACATGAATAAATTAGGTATGAGATAAAACTTTATAAATAAAAAAAATCACACAAAAAACCTAATTTGTCTTTAAAAGTCTTATTTTTTGATTACCAACTCAAGACATATCCTGAAACGCTAAAGGAAAGATTGAAAACATTTTATATTTCCACAAACTAAGCAAAATAAGATGTGTCTGAATGTGGGCTTGTATTAAAGACAATAAAAGACAATGAACAATATGAAAACAAACTTAAACGAACTTGCTATTTTTGGTGGTCTACCTACCTTTAAAGAAAAATTACACGTAGGTCGTCCGAATATTGGTTCTAGAGAAGTTTTGCTACAACGTATTAACGATGTTTTAGATCGAAAATGGTTAACAAATAACGGACCATTAGTACAAGAATTCGAGCAAGAGATAGCTTCCTTAGTAGGAGTAAAACACTGCATTGCTACTTGTAATGCAACTGTAGGCTTAGAAATTGCCATTAAAGCTTGTGGACTTAAAGGTGAAGTAATCATTCCTTCATTTACTTTTATTGCTACTGCTCACGCTTTGCAATGGCAAGGAATAGAACCTATTTTTTGTGATGTTGACCGTAATACTCATAATATAGATCCACAAAAAATAGAGCCATTAATTACAGAAAATACTACAGCAATCATGGGAGTACATTTATGGGGACGGGGATGTGATGTAGAAGCACTTGTACAAATTGCTCATCGCTACAAATTAAAACTTTTATTTGATGCTGCTCATGCTTTTGGATGTTCTTATCAAGGACAAATGATCGGTAATTTTGGTAACGCAGAAGTATTTAGTTTTCATGCAACCAAATTTTGCAACAGTTTTGAAGGAGGTGCAATTGTTACCAACGACTCGGAATTAGCTAAAAAAATTCGTTTAATGAAGAACTTTGGATTTAGCGATTACGATTGCGTTGACGAGCTAGGTATCAACGGAAAAATGAATGAAGTATCTGCCGCTATGGGGTTGACATCACTTGAAAGTATAGATAATTTTATTAATACAAATCTGAAAAATTACAAAAAATATCAACAAGAATTATCAAATATTCCAGGTGTAAATTTAATAACTTATGACCACAAAGAACGATGTAATTATCAATACGTAATTGTGGAAATAGATGAGTCAATAACTGGAATTAATCGCGACCAACTTTACCAAATTTTGTGGGAAGAGAACATACTAGCAAGACGCTATTTTTATCCAGGTTGTCATCAAATGGAACCTTATCGCTCTCGTATTGCTGATATGGGCTTGATGTTAACTAATACCAGACATTTAGCAGCGCGAGTACTAGCATTACCTACAGGGACGAATATAGGTAAAAGAGAAATTAGTAAAATTTGTCAGATTTTAAGACTTGCAACTACAGGGGGAAAAATAACCAATGAAATGCTCTACCAACATATTCATGCCTGCTAATACTTCAGAACTAACAGAAAATAATATCAAAGTTAGTGTATCTCTTGTTACTTTTAATCATGAAAAATTTATTGCACAAGCTATAGAAAGTATACTGTTGCAAGAAGTGAATTTTAATTATGAAATCATCATAGGAGAAGATTTTTCTAGTGATAAAACGCGGGAAATTGTTATTGGCTACCATCAACAGTACCCAGATAAAATTCGCTTGATATTACCTGAAGAGAATTTGGGTTGTTACGGTCAAAAAATTTTTGTACAAACCCTTCAAGCTTGTCGAGGTGAGTATATTGCCTTGTTAGATGGTGATGACTATTGGACTTCTCCTTACAAGCTACAGCAACAGGTCGATTTTTTAGATAATCATCCTGAATGCGTAATTTGTTTTCATGATGTGACGACAATCTTTGAGGATAAAGCTGAGCTACCTCGGAGATATAATGATGTTCAACCCAGTGAATTTTCTGGACTTGAAAGTATTCTAAAAAGTAACTTTATCCCGACTTGCTCAACTTTATATAGAAAAGGTTTATTTGATAAATTTCCAGACTGGTACTACGATGCCGTTTGTGGAGATTGGATACTTCATGTCATGAATGCAAGAAATGGCAAAATCGGCTATATAAATAAATCAATGGGAGTTTATCGGGTGCATAAAAACGGTTTATTTAGTGGTATGAGAAAAATACAGCAGCATATAGAAGTAATTAAGTGTTATCAGCTTTTAAATAAATATTTGAATTTTGAATATAACTATATAATTAAGTCTGAAGAAATTTACCGTTACTTAACTTGTTTTGCGATGTATCAAACGGAAGGGGATTTAGTTCAGAAAAAGCAATTTTTTCACAAATTAATCCTAACTTTAAGAAAACATCCTTTGATTAGTTGTGTCGCAATTTGTAAATTTATTAAAAGAAGCATTTTTCATCAAGTAAGTAGATATAAGTGGCGGTTTAAAAAGCAAAAACTCAAACTGCTCACCTATGAATATTCAAGTAATTGATTATCAAAATCCTTTGTGGCTGCAAACTTTGAGTAGACTACGATACGATGTTTACCATTTACCAGAATATGTTCATTTAGAAGCAAAAAGAACTAAAACACTAAGCCAAGCTTTTGTAATTATTGACAGCGAAAAAATCTTTTTATTACCTTTTTTAATTCGTTCCTGTGATGACATTTTAGGTGTAAAAAGTCAAGATTTTTTTGATGCAATATCTCCCTATGGTTATCCTGGTATTTTATTAAGTGAAGAGGCTGCGAATAATTTTGATTTTGCTAATTTTGCTTTGAATGAATTAAATAATTATTTCCAAGAAAAGGGTATATGTTCGGCATTTTTACGACTGCATCCGATTTTAAGTAATAAATTAAATAAAATGTTGTCCCAAGAGAGTGTTAATAAAATTGGTGAGACGATTTCCATCAATTTAAAACTTTCAGAATCACAAATTTGGGCAAATACCAGAAAAGGTCATCAAAGTACAATCAACAAGTGTAAACGGCTTGGTTTTACTGCCAGAATGGTGAACTTAGTTGAATACGTCGAAAACTTCCAAGCGATTTATCACGAAACCATGAATCGGGTAGCAGCAAAAAAATCCTATTATTTTGACCGAGAATATTTTGCTGATTTAGTAAACTTAAATGAAAACATTCACCTGTGCTTAGTAGAATTAGAATCAGAAATTGCCGCAGCTTGTATATTTTTTGAATGTGGTGGAATAGTTCAAGCCCATTTAGGTGGAACTAAAAATAAATTTTTACACCAATCTCCATTTAATTATTTATTAGATTATGTTCGATATTGGGCAAAGCAACGTGGTAACGAATTGATGCATATCGGAAGTGGTGTGGGAGGTACAAAAGATAGTCTGTATCATTTCAAGGCAGGTTTTTCCAAACAAAGACACGATTGGTTTGCACTACGATTGATTCCAGATCGAGAAAAATATAATTACCTTACTCAACTACGAGCAGAATATCTAAATACTGGAGTTTCTCAATTACTTCAGTCCAGTTTTTTCCCCGCTTATCGTGCTAAATAGGGAATAGGTTAATTAACAACTGCTCACTATCAAGCATCAACTATCAACTGTCAACTAACTCCTAATTCTTAACTAATTTTTAATATCGTTAGTTCAGTTACAGTTCTTATGGGTGTAGGTGAGTAATCATGTGAATAAACCTTTTGTGAGTGCAGCTTTTCGTAGTAATTTTGCTGCTTTTATATGAAACCCAGAATTATTGTCTGTAATTTAGGACGCACTGGATATAAAATCTTTCGTTTGCTCAGACAGCAGGGAGCGTTAGTTATTGGTATTCATCATCAAACCATTTCCGGTGAAAGAGCCGGAGATGTGATTGTAGGAGATTTACACGCAGCTAGTACCCTTAAAGCAGCAGGCATTCAACAAGCAGATACTTTAGTTATAGCTGGAGGTGATGATGCATTAAACTTGTGGATTATGATGCAAGCGCGGGTGCTTAATCCCCGGATTCGCATCATTAACCGCTTTTTTAACACTAGTTTAGGCGAACGTTTAGATTACACTTTACCAGACCATTTGAGTATGAGTGTTGCCGGATTAGCAGCACCCGTGTTCAGTTTTGCCGCATTAGGAAACAAAGCTATTGGACAAATAAAATTATTTAAACAAACTTGGCCCATACACGAAGAATATATTCATTCCTTCCACCCATGGAACGGTCGTAAAATCAATGAATTATGGGAAGATCGATCGCGAATGCTGATTTATTATTTACCCGTGGAAGGTGATTTAGATTTAGTATCCGCAGTCACCTCTGGACACGAACTTCAAAAAGGCGATCGCCTAATTGTCGGTACTCAACCCCAAGTCCGTACAACTCGTAAATCATTGATTGCAAAACTGCTGAAAGTTATAACTAATTTACGGCAATTTAGGCATCATGCTCAATCGGTGTTGGTAGGAGCAATGTTGTTAATGATAGTTATTTCACTAGCAACTCTTACTTATGTATCCACTGAATTGAATATGTCTGTTGTGGATGCTTTGTATTTTTCTGTAGGTATGATTACTGGGGCAGGTGGTAACGAAGAAGTAGTCGAACAAGCTCCTGATAGCATTAAGCTATTCACCATCATTATGATGTTAGTTGGAGCAGGGATATTTGGTATTTGGTATGCTTTGCTCAACGATTTTGTATTGGGAACTCGTTTTAAACAATTTTGGGATGCAGCACGAGTACCCCGACGCAATCACTATATTGTCTGTGGTTTGGGTGGACTTGGCATCAAAATTGTCCAGCAACTTCATAACAGCGGACAAGAAGTTGTAGTTATTGAACCCAATGGGAACGGTAAATTTGTGAATACCGCTCGCAGTTTGAGTATTCCGACAATTCATGGTGATGCTAGCTTTCCAGAGACTCTCAAGTCTTGTAATGTAGCGAATGCAGCCGCTTTAATTGCCGTTACCGGCAACGATGCAACCAACATCGAAATAGCCCTTAAAGCCAAAGGATTATCACCAAAAATTCCCGTAGTAGTAAATTATGCCGACCCCGACTTTGCCCGTATGGCACAGGAAGTATTCGATTTTGAAGCAGTATTAAGTCCCGCAGAGCTTGCAGCGCCTGCTTTTGCCGCCGCCGCCTTGGGTGGTAGAATCCTCGGCAATGGCATCACAGCGGATAGTTTATGGGTAGCTTTTACAACAATAATTACACCGAATCATCCCTTTTGCGGTCAAAAAGTCAAAGAAGCAGCCATGTCTGCCGATTTTGTACCTTTATATGTAGAAACCAATTCTCAAACTATTCACGGTTGGGAGTTACTTGAAACCTGTCTCAGCGGTGGGGATATGCTGTATCTGACAATGCAAGCAACTCGCTTGTATCAATTGTGGCGTTATACTCCGAAGATTGATACTGTTAGTTATTGATTAGCAGTTGACAGTTGACAGTGGACAGTTGACAGTGGACAGTTGACAGTGGACAGTTGACAGTTACCAATTACCAACTTTTAACTTTTCTATTTCTTCGACTACACAAAGAAAATATTGAGGAATATTAAGGCGATCGCAAACTAGGGAAATATTAGTTTTTACTTGTACTAACTCGCCATTTTTATGAATAAGTTGTTTTTGTATTGAGTTAGTATGTGTTTTATTATTCAGAATATTAAACATCAACTGAGTGAAAGAATTTAAATTATCCAAATCTGTAATATCTTGCCAAGTTAAATCTAATAATTCTGACTCACTATAGCCGGTAATTTCGCAAAAACGGGGGTTAACCTCGATAAATTCACCGGATAGTTTAATTTGATAAATTCCCACTGCTGCTTGCTCGAAAATAGCACAAAAACGTGCTTCACTTTCCCGTAAAGCATCTTCCGTCCATTTGCGTAGGGAAATATCTTCGACTACACCAAGAAAATAATCGGGTATTCCTTGTTCATTACGTACTAATGAAACACTAATATTAACCCATTGCTCTTGATTGTATTTATTCCACTTACAAATAAATCGTTTTTCTAAAGAGTAGTTAGAAATTTCATTACTAAATAACTGCCGCAGATGCATTAATTCGGCTTCAATATCATCTTGATGAGTAATACTTTGCCAACTTATCTGTTTCAAAAATGATTCTTTGTAACCTAACATCTCACAAAATCGTGAGTTGACTTGCATAAATTCACCGTAGAGAGAAACCTGATAGATTCCTACGGCAGCTTGTTCATAAACAGCACGAAAACGTGCTTCACTTTCTGTTAAAGCTTGCTCTGCTGTTTTGCGTTGAGTAATATCTCGTGCTACCCACAAAACGGTTTTTTCCGAAATCGGAGAAATGCTAGCACTAAACCAGAATTGATGTTCTTCCTCTTGTAAAAGATAATCAAAATTTACGGTTTGTTGTGTATCTAAAGCCTGTTGAACTTGTTTTAAATAAGTTTTAAGCGTTGATTCTTGAAAAAAAAGTTCCGCAGTTTGATTAATTAATTTGTTATGATTAACATCCTGAACGCTCGCGCAAGTTGGCAAAATTTCTACGTTAGAAAAATTATTATCTTGAATGCTTAGCATTAAAATAATATCTTGTATCGCCTCAACAATACCACGTAACTTAGCTTCAGAAGTACTTAATTTTTCCTCAAGTAATTTGCGATAGCGAATTTCTTTTTGCAATTCTTGATTTAATTCTTGATTTAATTTTTGATTATCGCTAGCGGCTGAACAGTTTTCAGAGTCTTGCATAAATAAACAGTTTCGATAAAATTATTAATCGTGACAGAACTTATTTCATCAGTAGTCTATATTTTTATTTATCCTACCAACAAGGAAATTTCAAAAGCGTAAGTAGAAATATCTGCTGCCATTAAATAATAATTACACCGACTTGTATGTAATGACAAGTCGTATTTAAAACACAATACGGTTATTTAAAGAAGACGGGTTTTTAGGATAAGTATCTGTAATAACCTGACAATTTGATAAAAACCCGACTTCTATAACTCCTAACTCCGGTAGAGACGTAGCAATGCTACGTCTCTACAATTCCTAACTCCTAGCTTGCAAAATATAATCAGATAGTTCGCAAAAACCTTCACCTTCTTTCTTTTGGGTTATATAAGCTGGTTTATGCTCTAATTGATCAACATATTCCAACACATTAGCAACACCTACAGATAAAGGAAAGTAATTTGGATCGAACAAACTTTCATCATTAGGGCTATCGCCGACAGTAATAACTTGCTCCGAGACATATTCCCCAAAATATTCCCGCAGCACTTGCGATAACCCTACAGCCTTATCTTGCCCGTCAGGTTTAATATGGCACTGAACATTACTATAAGTGAATCCCCAACCTAATTCCTGGCATTGATGCTGCATCGTTTGTAATGAAGTGTTATCTAAACCTGCAACATCAAAAGTCCAATCAGTAATCCGAAAACGGTTATCGGATGATTCTTTAATTTGAGGAAAACTAAGCTTTAATTTCTCAAAAACAGTTGCTAAATCTCTTCGATGCTCGTCTAAGTCTGCTATCGGTGTAATAGGAACAACTTCTTCTCTTACATTTGAATAAAATAAACCTCCATTTTCTGCGATCGCCCCGACTACTGGTAAATAATATGACAATCCGCTCACCCAACCAGCGGAACGCCCAGTAACAATTATGACTTTGATATTAGCTGCTGCTAAATCTTGCAAAGCTTGTAGCAGTGCGGGAGTGAATTTTCCCTTTGTAGTTAAAGTGCCATCCATATCCGTAGCCACAAGCCGGATTTTGGAAAAGCAGTCATGGGGAGGTTGAGGAAGAGATAAACAGGACATTTAGATCAAAAAGCTTGGGTTAAAAAAGGCAGAAATGGAAATTATTATTGAATTATTATTGAATTAATTTTGAAAGTTTGCAAACGTTGTCAATAAATTTGCCAAGAAAATATAATCATATCGCAAAATACAGCTGCAAATTTGGGCATCCTAGCAATTAGGAGTCCAATTTTGATTGTGCTTATTATGCCAACTTTAATCTTTCTTGCTCAATCTGATACATCTCAAACAGTAACCCCATCTACGGATACTCTAGACAATCAATCACCTTCATTGCCAATTATTGTATCAGGAGGACTTACCTTAATGGTAATTGCTTTGATCATCTACGGCAAAATCAAAATCAGTAAATTAGAAAAAAAACTTCGGTTTGAAAAATTCCGTACACGAGAGTTAGAGAAAAAGCTGAAGCTATCTCTCCAAACGATTCGTAAAATGGAAGCAAACCCCGATTTGATTAACTCACGAGAATTCAATCTCGATTATTTACGAATGCGGATGGAAGAAGAAGTATTTCACTTCGCCATTGTTAATCAGATAAAAATTAAAATCAAAGATAAAATTACTCAAGCATTACGTCCAAACCACGCTCAACAAGGAGTTGTGGGAATCGCTAGTAGTGCGGCAAGACAGGTAGATGAAACTTTTGATGTAGAATATGAAACTGGAGCTACCACAAATAATGGGAAACGAGTACTGTTTCGTATTCAAATTAGATTAATGAAATTGCCTACACAAGCAACTTCAGCTACTATCAGCCAATTAATTGATTGTGTAGAAACTTACCTAAGTCCCGCAGAAGATCATGATACTTGGCAACCTACAATTCAAGGTAGAATTGCCTTTATGCATTGGGATCAAAAAGCCAAACCCACACCTTTATTAGTATTAGAGCAATCTAATGAAGGAGTTAACGTAACTTTTCGCACTAGTCGTCCACCCAATATTACATAATTATCAGTTATCAGTTATCAGTTATCTATCATTTAATACATCAAATGCTCTCACTCAATTTTAGATTTATGATTGAGACTTTTAGATTAACTATTAGCATCAATTTCGGAGCATAAATTTAGGTAGTTAGTATCTTTCCCGTCCAAAATCTAAAATCTAAAATCTAAAATTCCTTTAGCTATTAAATGTTAACTGTTCGCTATTTAAAATACCATCTTCCATATTAATAATCCGGTCTGCAATATCTAAAATCCGACTATCATGAGTGACTAACAAAATAGAAGTTCCTTGTTCTTTAGCAAGGTGCTGCATGATTTCTACAACATCCCTTCCAGACTGTTTATCCAAAGCTGCTGTTGGTTCATCAGCTAATACTAATGGAGGATTATTTACCAAAGCACGAGCAATAGCTACTCTTTGTTTTTGACCTCCAGAAAGATTATCAGGAAAATAATCAACTCGATTTGCTAAACCCACCGACCTTAAAATATCTTCGGATTTAGCAATAGCTTCTCTTTGAGAAATGAATTGATTTAATTCTGCTGCGATTTGTACATTTTGTCTAGCAGTTAAAAATTCTAGTAAATTATGTGCTTGAAAAATATAACCGATATTTCGTCGCGTGCTGACCAATTTTTTCGGACTAGCTCGATAAAGTTCTTCTCCCAAAAACTTTAAACTTCCTTCTTGTACCGAACGTAAACCACCAATTAGGCTAAGTAAAGTTGTCTTACCCGAACCAGAAGGTCCCGTCATAATAACTATTTCACCAGGATAAATATCCAGATTTATATCATACAAAATTTGTTTTTTTAGCGAACCTTTTCCATAGTAATGATTGAGATACTGAATTGAGATAACAGGTTCTTTTTTCATCATAGTTAATAGTTGACAGTTGTTAGTGTTTAGGAATTTTTGACCTTTGACCTAATTAAAAAATATCTGCGGGGTCGGCTGATTTCAATTTTTTGACGGCAATTATACCTGATATAAAACACATCAAAATAGTTAAAATCAGTACCATAATGGCTCTACTACTACTCATAAAAACTGGTAAAAGAGTAGCCGTTCTTGCTTGTTTGTATAGAAATAAAGCAAAAGCTAATCCTGGGAAATATCCCAACACAGCCAAAATCAGCGCTTCTTGAAGAATTACAACTAAAAAATAATTATGTGAATATCCGATTGCTTTGAGAGTCGCATATTCAACTAAATGGTCTGATACTTCGGTATAAAGTATTTGATAAACAATCACAGTTCCCACAATAAAACCCATGATTGTTCCCAAAGTAAAAATAAAACCAATAGCCGTACTACTAGCCCAAAAATTTCTTTCAAAATCAACAAATTCTTCTTTAGTTAAAACTTTAACATCAGTATTTAAATAGCTTTTCAATTGTTCAGCAACAAGATTTGCATCTGCACCGGGTTTTAATTTAATTAAACCAATATCAATTAATCCAGGCTGACGATTTACAAAAATTCTCAGAAAATTAATATCGCTAGTAATTAAATTACCATCTGCTCCAAATGAAGCACCTAAAGTAAATAATCCTCCCACTTTAACCAACTTTCTTCTAACTTCTGCCCTCACCTCATCACCTTGTTCAAATTGAGTCGCGATCGGTCCATACTCTTGTCGAGAAGAACGGTCATATAACACTACATTTGGTAATTGAAGTTTATCTAAATTTTCTTGAATACCAGGAAGTTCAAATACATTCTGTTGTGGATTCATTCCGATGACTAAAAGATTTCTCGGAATACCTGTTTGTGGATTTTTCCAACTTGTATAGTCTACATATATTGGGTGTACTGACTCCACAGACTTTAAATCTAGAGCTTGGTAAAGTCGATTTTGAGAAAAAGTTTTCATCGACAATAAAGCACTTGACTGACGATTAATTAAAACTATTTCTCCTTGCAAACTATTATGAAAACGAACGTTACTGTAATACAAAGAATCGCGAAAACCAAGCTGCATAAACATCAAAACATCAGCAAAAGCAATTCCTGCTAATGCCACTGCTAAACGAGAAGCTTCACGCTTAAGTTGTAACCACGCTAGAGGTAATTTTCCCATAAAAGATTTTAGATTTTAGATTTTAAATTTTAGATTTTAGATTGGGAATAGAGCATAGAACCGAAAAGCATCTTCCAGTTAAGAGTTTCCTGCAATATCTCAACGAAATACATTACTATTCCCTATTCCCTATTCCCTATTCCCTATTCCCTATTCCCTATTCCCAATTCCCCATTCCCCTTTAAATTTGAATCGTCGCAATCACTTTCGCATTAGTTAAACCTGCGACTCTCTCTGAATCTTGTTCGGATAGAGAAATTTTGACTTCCACAACTCTGGCATCTACATCTGCTGCTGGATCGTTGTTTAGTACATCTTTTCTGCCTATTTTTCTACCAATTTCAGACACAGTTCCCTGTAGTTGTCCACTAAATGCTCCATTATCACTGACTATGGAAGCTAGTTGTCCAAGACGCACTCTACCAATACCCGATTCAGGAACTTCAGCGACAACAATCATTTCATCGGTACGTCCAATTTCAGCAATACCCTCAGCACTCATGGTTTCTCCTGCTTGGGTATGTATTTCTAAAATTTCTCCTGCAATTGGTGCAATTACATAACTCAACTTCATATCCGCTTCGGCTTTTCTCATTTGCGCCATCGCGTTACCAACTTGAGCTTGTGCTATTTGAGTGTTGCTAGGACGAATTTCTTCAAGTCGATCTAAATTTGCTTTCTGTTCTTCTATTTGTCTTTGTAAGGTTGTGATGGTTTTATTTTGATTTGCCGCTGCTTCTACAAGTTGTTGTCGCAGTACTTCTATAGTTTTTCCTCTATCTGCTGTTGCTTGGGCAAGTTGCTCTCGTAAACTGGCTATTACTTGTCTGCGGCTAGCTTGACTTTCTATTAATTGCTGAGTCGCAGTTTGTGCGGTAAGTTGTCTTCTATCCCGTTCTTGTTGAGAAATAGCACCTTGTCTGTACAATTGTTCGTAACGTTGGGCATCAACTTGAGCATTTTTAGCTTCCGCTTGCACCCTCGCTACCGTTGCTCTAAGAGAATCTTGTTGCCCTTCTAATTCCACAGATAAACGATTTACTGTTGCTTGTTGAGAAATAGTTTCTCCACGCAATTGCTCTTGTAAGCGAGCGATTGTTGCATCATTCGCCTTTTGTTCACCATTTAGCTGTGCCTTTATTCGAGCAATTATCGCTTTTTGAGCCTGAATTTCTCGCGGTGAACCCACCTTCACAATAGTTAGATTCGCACGGCTTTCTTGGATTCTGGCTTTTGCTTGTTCTAACGCAGCTTGACTACCTGCAAAACTATCTAAAACTGCAATAATTTGACCTTTTTTTACCTTTTGTCCTTCTTTCACCAACATTTGATCTACCCGTGATGTACCTTGTATCCCTGTTGGTGCAGAAAGTTTAATCACTTCTCCTTGAGGTTGCAAACGTCCGATTGCATTCACGCTGGTTATTGCTGGTGCTACTGGTATTTGTGTATTAGCCCTTTGTAATTGTTCGATTCTCGCTTTAGTTAGTACCCCAGCAGTAATCGCTAACGGAATTGCTGCTGCAATACCCCACCACAATATTGATTTACCAGGTGGGCGTTCTTTTGGTATTGGTTTCTCACTCACCCTTGACATAATATCTTGTTGCTCCATACTTTTAATTTTGCTGAGGGGAATAATAATAAGTAATTCCATCTCCAGCATTAAAGTTGTTAAAAATAATCAATAATTTGCTAACAATAAATCAAAAAAATTGGTAATTTTAAAAAACAAATAATCTCACATATGCTGTGTAGTTGCTGTTTATTCAATCAAAAATAGTAAGAACGGTTAAATTGCATGACGAGAAAATTATCAAAAATCAACTTTTATCTTGATGTTTTTTTTGATATTTTTTTGTTTTAAATGACAATTTTTGAGGAAAAATTTCCAGATTAAAGCAGAAAATATTTTAAATCAGTAATATTATCGATTACAGCAATAATCAAGTAATTAAACTAATTTTTACCTAAATCTAGCAATTATGATTCATGAATAGTAATATTTGCCTAAAAGTAATCATTCAAAATAACTTGAATAAAAACTATTTAATATTGACTCCTTATACTTAGTACATCTAATCTTTGAGTTTTCTATAACTATATTTTACTTAAGCTAAATAAATTCTACATTCGCAGCATAAATTAAAAGGTAACAGAATCTACAGATGAGTAATACTATTTCGATACCTAAATAACTTGATTCTAAATGGTTCCAATTCAAAATAAAATCTCAAATCGGCTATTCAATGCCTTATTTCTACTTCCTACTCTCTTCTCATAACTATAAATTTTTCTAACCACCTACTTAGTTATCAATATTTATGACATTAAAAAACCCGATTTGTTCAAAAAAGCGGGTTTGTGGAATTATCAGAAACAATTTAGCAAGGAACATCAAATAAAACAGTATTCATATAATATTCAGCCCAATCCGAACCAAAAGCTTTTTCTAAAACGCGACGAGTTTTATCATTTTGTTGTTGTTTAGTACAGTAATTTAATTGTCTTTCAAGCAGTTTACTTGCTGTTTCCGATGAAACTGTTTTAGCATTAACAGCATTTTGACAGTGAATTTCTAAAAAATTTTCTACCCTTGAAAGAAACATTTGTTCTTCTTCAGCAGAACCAGGACGGACAAAAATGCAAAACTCCGAAAAAATATCTCCCCATTCAGGTAATTCGCGGGGTTGAGAGAAATTGAGCGTGGGTAACGCACCGAGAGCAGTATTATAAGTAGATGGCAAAGTACCATTTATATTCAGCGGAGATAAATCGGCGATCGCCGCACTAATTTGACCCCTACCCCCAACTAAATCACAACCAAACATCGGTAAATCATATTCCGGACGAGGAAACATCACGCAATGCAAAATATCCAGCATTTGACCAACTTTTGCCAGTTCCATATGTAGCTTGCGGAACTGAGTCGTTTGATAACAGCGATTTTCAATCGTCAGTTTTTCGCCTTCTAACTTACCTTCCACATACCCCAACTCAGCAGGTAAATGATAAGCAGATAAATCCAAATGAGTACACCAAACTTTTTCAATACAATCAGCTAACCGATGAATTAGGGGATGTTGTTGCTCGCGTAGGGAAGAATTAGTTGCAGACGACATTGCTTTAACCAATAGATGTTATCTAATAGTTAGTTTATCCCTATTAGTTATCAATGAATAATTAACGGTGGAGCTTTGGATTCATAATTTACGTATGTAATTAGCCTGTGACGATTCCTATGACTTGTCATAATATATAAGAATCCACCATGATTCAATAATATATGCAAGTCAAAGATTTAACGGTTGAAGAACTTAAGCTTCTGATCCAAGAAACTGTTGCGGAAACGCTTCATACTCTGTTAACTGATCCTGACGAGGGAAAGCAACTAAAACCACAAGTAAAGCAACAACTACTCGACTCTCTGGAGAGAACCCAGGCTGGAGAACGGGGAATTCCAGCTTCTGAAGTGGCAAAAAAACTCGGACTGGCTTGGTGATGGGTTACAACGTTGAATTTACACCAACAGGCATTGATAGTTTGGAAGGACTTTCACCAACTATTCAAGAGCGTATCCTGCGTAAAATTCGTTGGTTGTCTGAAAACTTTGACGATATAACCCCTCAAGCTTTAGGTGCCGATTTGAGTAATCTTTTCAAACTCAGAGTTGGTGATTACCGAGTTATCTATTCCTTCGATGCCGAAACGCAAATTATGACAATTCATAAAGCTGGACATCGTAGAGATGTTTACGATTAGAAGAAGTTATCGATAGGTTCCTCCTAAACTGCTGCTTCTGATTCCTTAACTTTCGCTTTCAGCACATCTGGATCAACGGATTTTAATTCTCCATGATTAAGAGTCCAACAACTATCGGCAATTGGTAATAAATCTCCCGCATCGTGAGTAACTACCAACAAAGTCCAGTGTTCTTTTAATTTCGCTAATAAATTTACTAGTTGACGACGCATCGACCAATCTAAACCGGCTGTAGGCTCATCTAATAATAATAAATTTGGCTGACGAATTAGCTGTACTGCTAAAGCCAAACGTCTCTGTTGTCCACCGCTTAAAGCATAGGGTGCGGTTGAAAAAGGTAAATGTTCTAATCCGACTTCGCTTAATGCGTTTCTAACTCGTTCTACCCCTAATTCCGGATGTCCTAAACGTAACTCTTCTAAAATCGTACCACCGCAAAAATGACGCTCTGGGAATTGAAACACCAAACCAGCTAATTGCTGCATTTCCTCGGCTAATAGTTCTTGTTCTCGCCAAAATAGCGAACCCGATGTCGGTTCTGCTAATCCAGATAAAATTTCCAATAACGTACTTTTTCCAGAACCACTTGGTCCGATAATTAAACCTAATTGTTGGGGGGCTAAATCTAAATTAATTGATTTGAGAATCGAATCTTGACTAGCTGTTGGATGATAAACTAAATTTCTGAGATGAAGCATTTGTTAATTTTACTGAAAATCAGCCATTAATTAAATACACAATTAAATACACAATTAAATACACGCTTTGCGATAGATAAAATTCCGAAAAATTTTTAAACCACAAAGTCAACAGATATTTAGGAATAGCCGCAACCGACACATTTTTCTTGTAGGGTGTGTGACGCTTCGGAAAAATTTTCAACGCAGCAATAACACTTATAGCTTCACGCACCACCCTTATCCACCAGACAATTGCGGCTATTCCTAATATTATTTAGCGATACACCATTTAATCAGCGAGTTTACTAATTTTCTTAGACAAGTTCCCTAATATTAATATTAGTAACAATATTACTAACAAAAAAAGTCTGGGAACCCCTTCAAATTTGTCCAGTCAAATTATTTATCAAATTTGTATATAAATCTACAAAGGATATGGATCAACTATTTAAGTAATTGTAAGTAAAATATAAAACTCATTCAACAGTATTAATTCTGAAGTAAAATGACTAAAAAATTTTCTATTTCCAGAGCAACTACCTCCAAAAAACTTGTACACTTCGCTAAAGCTGCTTTTACAAGCGTCATAACATTAACTGTATTCATAAATCCCACTATAGCCGCAGACCCCTTTCCTCGCAGTCAACCGCGTGATATTGGGGATAATACCGAAGCTGCATTTAAAGCAATTTTCGAGAAAGGTAACTATCAAACAGGAGAAAAATATCTCCAACAGGCAATATCAAAAGAGCCAAATGAACCTCTAGCTTATGCCATGCAGGCATCTTTAGCTTATCTTAATCAAGATAGTGCCACATTAGAATCTTACAGCGCTAAAACTTTAGATACAGCACAAAAATTAATTTCCTCAGACCCATTGCGTGGTAATTTATACGCAGCCGTCGGTCATTTTTTAGAAGGAGCAGTAATTCTTACCCGCGAAGGAACAGTTAGCGGCGCGCCGAAAGCACTAAGTCGTCTACGAGAAGTTTACAAGCATTTAGACAAAGCCGAAGCCATTTCTCCTCAAGATCCAGAACTCAATTTAATCAAAGGTTACATGGATTTAATGCTGGCTGTAAATCTACCTTTCACCAATCCCCAACAAGCAATTGAGAGATTGGAAAAAAATGCAGGTCCCGAATATTTAGTAAATAGAGGTATAGCTATAGCTTACCGAGACTTAAAAAACTATCCCCAAGCCCTAGTATACGTAGACCGCGCCCTGAAAATAGCACCTGATAATCCAGAATTTTACTATCTCAAAGCCCAAATCCTCCGCGAACAAGCCAAAAAGCAGCAAGATCCGCAAATGATGCAACAAGCACTTACTCTTTTTAATCAAGTATTAGCGAAAAAATCTCAACTACCTGCGAGTTTAGTCAAACAAATAGAAAGCGAACAGCAACGAACAACACAAAATCTTAAATAGGGAATGGGTAATGGGTAATTGGGAATGGGTAATTGGTAATAAACAACTGTCAGCTGTCAACTCCTAACTCCCGTACAGACGTAGCAATACGCCCCGTCTCTACAAAACTAACTCAAAACTCCTCACTCCTAACTCTTATCCCCTAATCCAAAATCCAAAATCTAAAATCTAAAATCCCATATCCCATAACTTCTTCTAAAATAACTTTGTGTAAAAGTAGCTTGGATATTGAAATCAAATGAAGATAGAATTTCGTGAGATTAATCCTTTTGATGTCTGGATTTGGCTGAAATTTAGCACGGTTCCCTCCGAGCGTGAAAAACAGTTTGTAGAAGAACTTTTTAATTCTTGGTTTTACTTAGGTAAATTAGGTGCTTTCAACGCCGAAAATCTCCAAGTACAAGATACCGGAAACGATATTAGCTATTTAAATTATGACCAAGATGGTTATCAAAATAGCTTATTAGCCTTGATGCATAATATGGGCGAATTTGAATACAACGGTGATTGGGGACGGTGTTGGCTTGACTTAGGAACTTCCGACGCGATCGCTATTGATATGCTCATCAACGCTCTCATTCAGCTTGGTCAAGAATACGTCACCATTGATGAAGTATATATTGGCGGTGAAAATTCAGATTGGTCAATTGAAGACAGCGAAAGTCGTCCTTCGTTTATTTACGATAACTAGGAAAATATAGGACAAATAAATGCACAAAGAAGGTAGAATCCGCGTTATTGCTTTAGGACTAATTCGAGATACAAAGAATCGCACTTTGCTTTCTGAAGGTTACGATCCAGTCAAGAAAGATAAATTCTACCGCGCAATGGGTGGGGGTGTTGAATTTGGCGAAACCAGCAAACAAGCCCTCCAACGCGAATTTCAAGAAGAAATCCAAGCAGAAATAACCAACATTCGCTACCTAACCTGTTTAGAAAATATATTTTACTTCCAAGGAAAACCAGGTCACGAAATCATTCAACTTTTTGAATGTGACTTCGTACATCCCAAATTTTACCAACAGGAAACAATCGCATTCAACGAAGGAGAGCGAGAAAAAACAGCACTTTGGATAGATATCGAAACTTTAAAATCTGGCACACTTAGGTTAGTTCCGGAGCTATTTGTAGACTATCTCTAATAATCTAGGTAATGGGTAATCGGGGATGGGTAATTGGGGAATTTTGATGGATATGTTAGGCAATTCACTTTCAACTACATAGTTCAATAATTACCAATTACCAATTCCCAATTCCCAATTCCCAATTGCCCTTGCAGTTAAAATTGTCCAACCATCAACTAAAAACATCAACAAGGTAAAAGTTAGCAAAATTAAATACATCCACGGTTGCGCCAATGGGTAAACATCCGTAGTATCAATACCCGTTTTTTCTTGCACAATTCTTACCAAACGCGCAAATCCTGCTACACGCATTGGCAGCAAATAAGCTTTCTGATCTTTACTCAGAAAATAGTAAACTATACCGCCTTGTCCCGTAGTACGTGGCTTTAGTTGTTGTACTTCCGACCAAGGTAAAGACCAGCCTTTACGGAAAAACTTTGGTACCCAAGCAGCATAAACAACCTGAATTCCTTGTTCATTTAATATTACCCTTTCGGTTAAAACTGCGTATAAAATGGCAAAACCACCTACAATACCTACCCAAAGTAATGCAGACGGTACTGGTGCATTAGTTACATCAGCAAGCACAGGTAAAGGTAACGTTAACGCTACATACAAACTCAAAAGCGTAATCCTAATTAAAGGAGATAGCCGAAAAATAGTAATTTCCATATCGGGTTAGTGGTTAGTTGATAGTGGTTAGTGGTTAAGAGTTGACTGCTAAGTGCTAACTATTAACTGATTCAAGGTAAATACTTTTGCACCACGCTCCAACCGCTCAAAGAAACCCAAGCAAATACAAAAAATAAAATAATATTCGTACTTATGTGAATACGTCTAGCCCAAACCCAACGAGTAGAAATTAAAGTCGCACTTCCAGCAGATAGCAAGACCAATAATACTGTAATTAAGCCAGCCCATAGGTGTTGGGAATGTCCTAAAGAACCATATTCTCCTAAAGTACCAACAAAACCAATCAAGAGTAGCAGTATCACTAAACTAACCATAGCGATACCTGTCATGTAGTGAAATTTACGGATTCCACTGTAATCTTCTGGAAACAGCGTGCTGAAATTATATCTAGATGCTCTTTTACGAAACATCCAAATACCCGTTACCGCTAATAGTGAATAAGCAAGTAACGACAATCCCATAGACCACGCCGCAATTTTCCACAACCAAATAAATGAAGGTAAATCCATATTTAGGATTGTAGATCGAAGCGGGGACATATGGGGAGACAAATTAACTGTCAACTGTCAACTGTCAACTCTTCTTAAATAAAAACGGGTTGCGAATAAAAGCAACCCAAAAATAGAGAAAAAAAATTTTAATTATATAGATGTCAAGCCAACGATTGTTAATGGTTTTGTTGTATCTCCGATTTTTGAATTAATTGAGGACACAAAGGAATTTTTATCGATGGAATCACTATTGGGACTATCTGAATTTACTTGCTTTTCAGAATTATTTGCTTCGTCAATTACAAGGCGATTGCACGGAATAGTATCCGATAAAATTGCACTTGCCATCATGCCTGTATGAATTTCTAATTGAGCTAATTGGGGTGCTTCAAAAACCAATCTTTGTCCTGGAAAAACAACCCGTTCAAAGTACCAATTAGAAATGTTGGAGATGCGAGCCACTTGTATTTTACTTGTGGCATTAACGTAGCAGCAGAGAAATTTTCCCTGTGGATTGGGTGGTAACGGATCTAGTATTTGAGCCATAACTGCTGACGAGCTTGTCGCCACAATTCTATCCTACATTAGCAAAATTAGCACGGTCGATCCCCACCTACTGTAACCTTCAATACCAACTGGGTATTTGTATGCTATTTCTACCTTAAGATATATTCGTGATATGAAATTTTTGTAAAAATTTATGCCTTTTTTGCAATTATACATTATGTGGTATTCATGAAAATATTTTTATGAAATTTATAGAATTATGCAATGCAATTTGACGAATTTTAGAGTACTAATATACTGAGTATTAGATTTTATTGATGAGTCTTCTATAACCAACTAATTATCATTAATATTCAGATAAAAATCAGTAATTTTTATTTTGAGTGATTTGGACAAGTAGTTAGGAGCAAGGAAGTTAGTTATTAATTGAGAGTTGGAAATTGTTTCCTTTGTCTGGTTCTAGTACTTTGTCCCATTAATTTTGATAGTTTGTAGTCAGGGCTCGGTTCCCTTGATTTGAGGGATAAATCCCGGAGCTACAAACCCTTCAGAACTTATGGGACAGAGTACTAGGTGTGTCCAGCCAATTGCAGCTTTCAGGAAAAAATCGGTTTAAGTAAGGAAGTCGATGTTATCGTAAAGCTATATGAAGTGAATTTTCATAATAGATAGTATGTATATGAAATGAATGGGCTTTGCGCCGTTCGACTTTGGCAATATAAAGCGACAATTTATTTAAATACGTATTTTTGAAGCGGGTATTAACTCTCTTTTTTCTTTGAAAACAGCAAGATGGAAGTTGAAACACTGACTATGGAAAACAAAATTCTCTACGTTCGTCTTCCTTGTAATCCCATTTTTCCGATTGGGGTAGTTTACCTTGCAGATCATGTCCACAAGGGGTTTCCGAATGTCGAACAGCGGATTCTTGATTTGGGAACGGTACCACCTTTAGACTATAAATCGGCTCTGGATGCCTGTATTGATGAATTTAAACCGACGCTATTGATTTATTCTTGGCGAGATATTCATATTTTTGCTCCAGTCGGTGGCAGAGGTGGGAATCCCCTACAATATTCTTTTGAAATTTTCTACGCTAAAAATCCCTTTGTGAAGTTACACGGTGCTTTGGGCGGTTTTCAAATGCTCAAGGGCTTTTATACGGAACTTTGGCGGAATTCAGCACTAATCAAACGTGGATTAAAACGCGCTCTTAGATATAACAAAGATGTTCGCGTAGTTATCGGTGGTGGTGCGGTTAGCGTTTATTACGAACAGTTGAGCAGCAGTTTACCCAAAGGTTCTATTGTTTCGGTTGGTGAAGGGGAAGCTTTATTAGAGAAACTTTTGAGCGGTAGGGATTTTCGAGACGAACGCTGTTATGTGGTGGGAGAAACTCAACCCCGTGAGCGATTGATTCACGAACAACCCTCACCAGTGGAAAAAGCTGCCTGTAATTACGACTATATTGAAAGTATATGGTCGGAATTTAGTTATTATCTCCAAGAAGAAGACTTTTATATTGGGGTACAAACTAAACGCGGTTGTCCTCACAATTGCTGTTACTGTGTTTACACGGTTGTGGAAGGAAAACAGGTACGGATTAATCCGGCTGAGGAAGTAGTTGCGGAGATGCGACAACTTTACGATCGCGGTATTCGTAAATTCTGGTTTACCGATGCTCAATTTATTCCAGCGCGGAAATTTATGGATGATGCTGTGGAACTATTGGAGAAAATCGTTGATTCTGGAATGACGGATATTAATTGGGCTGCTTATATCCGTGCTGATAACCTGACTCCCAAGCTGTGCGATTTGATGGTGAAAACCGGCATGAACTATTTTGAAATCGGTATTACCAGCGGTTCTCAAGAACTGGTGCGGAAAATGCGAATGGGTTATAATTTGCGGACAGTTCTCGAAAACTGCCGGGATTTAAAAGCAGCTGGTTTCAATGATTTGGTTTCGGTAAACTATTCTTTTAATGTCATAGACGAACGTCCTGAAACTATCCGTCAAACCATCGCTTACCATCGCGAATTAGAACGAATTTTCGGAGTAGATAAAGTTGAACCGGCAATATTCTTTATTGGATTGCAACCCCATACTCATTTAGAAGAATACGCTTTTAAAGAAGGTATTCTTAATAAAAGTTACAATCCCATGTTGTTAGCGCCGTGGAATGCGAGAAAGCTACTATGGAATCCCGAACCCCTAGGTTCTTTTTTTGGTCAAGTTTGCTTGCAAGCGATGAAACAAAATCCCAATGATTTCGGACGGGAAGTCATGAAAATTTTGGAACAAAAACTTGGTTGTGCTGACTTAGAAGAAGCACTTTCTGCCCCAATTGAGACAAAATCAAAGCAGTTAGCAGGTGTATCATAGAAAACTAGTAGGACGTTCTATTTCGTCCTACTATATTCAACCAATTACTCTATAGCTTTAGCTATTGGGTAATTAAAATATCCTCGCAATCCACTGGCGATTACTTTCATAAAATCAAATGTTAGAAGGCTCAATACTCCAAAGGCTACAACAAGCCCATCAAGATAGCAAAAAACCGATTAGATACGGCGTTTATTATAAAAATACTTTGGTCGCTCTTTGCCATGCTTTAGAAGACCATATATTAAATGATAATAGTAAGCCTTTAGTGATCACCGCTTTTCAACAAGGCAAATGGTATCTAGAAGAAGCGCAACGTTACGAAGATATTGCTAAATACTCGCAACAAATTGCCATCATGGCAGCCGCTGATAGTACTTGGTTGGAACATCCCACCAGCAAACTATCTAACGTGGATTTGGTTACTATAGAACCAAATGATTCGGTGGCTGAAGAATGGCATTTAATTATTTTGTCGCCAAATTACACAGCGATGGTAATTTGTCAAGAGCTATCAGCAGAAGATTACGGTTTGTCAGGACAACCAGCATCGGATTTAGAGCGGAAATTCTACGGTTTGTGGACATTTGAGCCAGATTTGGTACGAGAAACGGCTCAGATTGCGATCGCGCACATTGAAAGCTACAATCCGGAATTAGGTAAAAAGCTGCGCCAATATCAACAAGCAATTAAGCCAGCAGTTGTCACATCGGAAGATTTAGCGACTGTAGTTTCTAGGGTAGTAGATTATTTACAGACGGGACAGATCAATATTTCCGTTCCCGCAGGTAATCGCTATCAAATTTTAGATAAAAACTTGATTTCTAATGAAATTCAAGCATTTTTGCGGATGGCAGAACTTCTTGATAGTGCTGACATTACTAACCCAATGGCAGCAACAGAAGTTGTCGCATTATCAGAAACTATGGGGCAGCTTTTAGATTTGCCTGCATGGCAGATGAAAAGATTGCGGCTTGCAGGCTTTCTACATCGTATACATCCCCTACAAACGGCTCAAAGCGTTTTAGTTCCAGGAACATCCACCCGCTATCAAGAAGATGCCCCTAGTTGCCCTTTAACTTGTCCTTTGGTACCGGGGACGCAAGTTTTGCGTACTATGCCCAAACTACGGGCTGTCGCACAAATTATTACCCATCAATCCGAGTGGTGGGATGGTACTGGAGAACCAGCAGCCTTAACAGGAGATGAAATTCCTTTAGAATCAAGAATTTTAGCTTTAGTAGCAGACTTTCAATGTCGAGTCAACCATAAATTTTCTTCCGGATTAACCAAGGAAGAAATATTTACTCAGGCTTTAGAAGAGTGCAGACAACAGCAATCCCATCGTTTTGATCCTAAATTAGTTGAAACTTTGACTGTATTAGTTATGGGTTTGCACCAAGGGATGGAATTGCCCGTAATTACACCGAAGTTGAGCGCAGGAATGTGGTTGCTTGATAGTAAACAAGAAGAGACGAGGAAATTTAGTGAAATAAAAACTTACGGTAGTTTTGATAGATCATAATTTCATTGATAGACGTAAAGAGCAACTTTTTGTGATGTCTCTTTACGTCAGATGTTTTTAACTTTAATATAATTTAACTATAAAAACTATATTTTAAATATATTAATTATTACTGATACTAAAAAAGATATAAATAATATGAATATTGAAGCTATTAAGTCGGGTGAATTGAAGCAGTTAGCTGGAGTTAATTTAGAAGACGAAGATTTATCCCAAACTGATTTAAGCCGAGTCAATTTTGCTGGTGCTTCCCTTATTGGAACAAATTTTGCTAATGCCAAATTTGAAGGCGCTCATTTGGAAGGTGCAAATCTAATGGGCGCAAATCTCCAACAAGCGGATGTGCGAGCAAACTTGATGGGAGCCAATTTGATGCAAGCAGATTTAACTGGTGCTGATTTACGAGGTAGCAATTTGCGCGGTGCTAACTTCATGGGTGCTAGAGTTAGCGAAGTTTCTTTCGCAGGCGCTTTTTTAAGCGGTACTAATTTAATTAACGTTAACTTACAAGGTGTTGACTTACGCGGTGCTGATTTACGGGGTGCTAATCTTACGGGTGCTAACCTTAAAGGTGCAGATTTAAGTCGTGCAGATTTACAGGGGGCGTTATTTAGCGAAGCCAATTTAGAGGAAGCCGATTTACGTAAAGCGAATCTTTCCGGGGCAAATTTAAGTGGTGCAAATTTACTTTGTGCGGAATTAGACGGTGCAAATTTAAGTGGTGCAAATTTTGATAACGCTTGTTTAATCGGAACTATAATCGAAAAAGTTGTCAAATAAACTGGAAAATTAGCATTTTTAATGTCAAGCTTTGATAGTGCGATCGCTACATACTCACAGACTAAGCTTGATATTACTTATACAGGAACATTTAAGCAAAATTAGACGTTATCGAAACAGGTTGAGTAAATTTCTTTGAAAACAGAAAAATTTCTCAACCTTTACATGACTGGGGAATAAGCTAAAAAGCCTTTAATTTGTATATTCAAATTTTATTAAAATCTGTAGTGCGGGCATCCTGCCCGCTAGAAAAATACAAATTAAATGCGCGACAGTTTACCAGTATTAAAATCCAGAGAAATTTGAAAGAATTGACACAATTGACATAATTTTATGGTTGTATCACCAAAGGCGACTTTTGCAGTAGCTCGCAACCGATTAGTAGTAATTTCTGCTTTAGCGGTAACTCTACCTTGCTTAATATCTGTATCACCAGCGTTTTCTCAGGTTAAAAATTCATTATCCAACAGTTTAAAAAGTAGTAAAAAGCACAATTTTACTTTTATAATTCAGCCACAATTTACATCTGTAAGCGAGTTTTCCGAAGGTCTAGCTCCAGTATATATTGGCTACCGTGAAGGATATGTCGATAGCACTGGTAGAGTTATTATCCCACCTGTTTTTGACGGTGCTGGAGAGTTTTCCGAAGGGTTAGCATGGGTGAATATCAGCGGTAAATGGGGTTATATCAATAAAAAAGGTCTTTTAGCTATTAAAACAGAATTTGATATAGCAAAAGATTTTTCTCAAGGATTAGCACTGGTAAAGTTAGGTAATAAATTTGGTTACATCAACAAAACTGGCAAGTTTGTCATCAAGCCCCAATTTGATAATGCGATGTCTTTTGTCGTAGATAAGCAAAGCAAGGTTGCTGACAAGGTAGCGCTAGCGCCTGTGAAAGTGGGCGACAAATGGGGTTATATTGATAAAACTGGAAAATTGGTTATTAAGCCCCAATTTAACGATGCTGGTTCTTTCAGTGAAGATATGGCACCAATAAAAGTTGATAAAAAGTGGGGTTACATTAATCTTCAAGGAAAATTAATTATCCAGCCTCAATTTGAACAAGCATGGAATTTTTCTGAAGGATTGGCATTAGCAAGTGAGAATAATAGGTGGGGATATATAAATACCACTGGTAAATTTCAGATCAAACCATCTTTTTTAGAAGCTAGCAGTTTTTCTGACGGACTTGCATCAGTATGGATAGATGGCAAATATGGCTATATAAATAAGAATGGTAAACTTGTTATCAAGCCACAATTTGACGATGCGGGTGTATTTTCCCAAGGTTTAGCGAAAGTAAGTATTGAAAATAAATGGGGCTATATCGATCAAAGTGGTAATATCATAATTTCGCCGCAATTTGACCATGCAGGTGATTTATTGTCATACCAAAAAAGTGCAGTTGATCCGAAATTAGGTCAGGCATGGGTTAAAGTTGGTGACAAATGGGGTTTTATCAGTTTACCTTTGAGTAAATAATCAGTTATCAGTGAACAGTTATCAGTGTTAGCACAGAAGTCGGGTTTTTATGATGATTGTCTGTTACAACCCAGATTTATTTTAAAAACCCGACTTCTAACCCCACTAAAAATCTTCAAATCGAACTCATGCTGTTTTATGGATATTTATTTTAAAAGCCCGACTTATTTTCTACAGGAATCTTCAATAGTTTCAACTGTTTTTGGCGAGTCCACAACGCTAATAATGTCAAACCTAATAATCCCATTATTCCAACTAAAGGATTATTATCTATCCCAGTAACCCATTGAGGAACTGTGCCAGTATATTTTATCAGTTTTCCGACTTCGATAATATAAACACCCCAAACTAAACCCCCATGAATTCCGATGGGTAAACTCAAACGTCCTCTACAACTACGTTTAGCCCAGACGCAAGCCAAACCTAATAGTAATAATCCCAAAAATTGCGGCGATGTACGAATAATTTCTGGTAATGGTTTGATAAAATGCAATAAGGCAAAAATAATCGCCACAGCCCAAATTACTGTTTTTGCATCGTAATCTCGTTGCAATTCATCGTATATAAACCCCCGGAAAAATAATTCTTCAGCAAAAGCTATACCCAAAGCACTAATTAATCCTTCCAGAACTAATTGTACCACCGAAAAACTGGGTTGCTGCCAAATTAACCAACCAAATATTCCTTGTAAACCGTATAAAATTAAAATACTTATCAGTCCAATTGCTACACCACGCAGCAACTCCACGAACCAAAGCCGAGTAAATTCTAAACCATAATGACTAAATGTTTGAGATTGCTGATGGATGTATTTACTCCACCAAGGTAGTAAAAATAAAAACTCAACCGCCAAAATACCCATTGTTAAAATAGTCCGGGTATTTTCATCCTTGACTAAGAGATACATTGCTGCTGCATAAGGCAACCAAGGTAACAGTAAACATAAAACAAAACAGCCCAACCTGATGGGGGCAGGGCGTTGAGCTAAACTAACTAAGTTAATTTTCATACCAAGTGATTTATATCGGTAAAAATTTAGACAACACAAAATATACTTTAGATATTGTCTCCTTACCATGCTTTGAAGATGGACGGCAACTTGATATGAACAGTTTCGTTAATTTTAATCTTCTGGTTCGATTGTACTGCTTAACCCATGATTTTGTAGAGTTTCGCAATAAAATTCGGCGTGCTCTTGAGCGCAGGTAATAACTAAACCGAACCCATTTGTATGGGCTTCCATCATGATACTTACAGCCTGGGGTTGGCTGAGACTCGGCACTGTGGTAATTAGTGTCTGCACCACATACTCCATAGTGTTATAGTCATCGTTATGGAGCAAAACACGATACCGAGGGGCGTGTTTACGGGTTGTTGAGGGCTTCTGTAATATTTCGACTGACACGGTTATTATGGTAAGAACATTTTTTGTTTACTACAACAGACCTGCTTTTTCAACTTTACTTAATAGTTGATTATTTTAAATATTGTATAGCACTAATTGCCATAGTGCGATCGTTCAAAATTTTCTGCGGTCGATTAATTATCGGACTTACGCACTCGCTACAATAAGGTCAGGTTTTATGTTAGCATATCGCGCCCAAACAGTTTAACTGCTTCAAACCAGCATTTCTTATGGAGATCAAAGCAAATTTTCAAGTTGGACAAATAGTTTTTCTCGAATATGGCGATTGTAGGTTATATACAGAGGTGATTCAAGTAGTTGCCGAACGTGATTTGTGTTGGGTACGTCCTTTATTGCTTGTTACCCAGGAATACGAACCATCACAAGTAACCGATTTACGTTCTAGTTCCGATCTGCTATGGTCAATAAATTTGTTTCAACCAGCTTTAGATACCGAAGTCATTGGGCTATACAATCAAATTTTAGCAAAAGAACCAAAACCAGAATTATCTCAAAAGCGATCGCAACAGCTTTATGAATTTATTCAGCAATTTTGGCAAGGGAATCAAAATGAGGAGATATCACGTTAGTTTGAACTGAAGGAAGTTTGGTGAATAAGTAGGTTTTTTACAATAAAAATTATCGCGATGGTCTATACCCGCGCCATTCATGATAAGATACAGTATTTTGTATAATCAGCTTTAATAAAAATAGCTTAATAGTAAGCTTCAATACTCAGTATTAATCATCATAGTATTAAAGACTGGGAACCAGCTGAACTCTACCAGCGTCCATTTCTGCCATTAAAAGCTCTAATGCTTCATAATCAACGTCAGAAATGTAACCCAATTGAGTAAGTTCGGAATTGATTTCATTTTCGATTTCAGGAGTTAATTTCTTAATAAACAAAGCTCTTTCAACTAATTGACGAATAGCGTACTTAGTTTTCATGGTCAGCAACCGTTATGTATTTAATACCAATTATCCCAGATGTTTTTAAGTATAAAGCGTGATCCAAACACTACTTAATGAGTGATTCGGATCATAGATATAACAGACAAGTTACTTGTCATCTCCAGAAGATACAAGCCAATGATTAAGGAAAAAATAAGGATTCTTTATGTTGAATTAGTCCTTGGGAAAATTAGCCCCAATGCTTAATAGTTAAGATTTACAGATATTTTTTGACCTAATCCAGCAAGCAGTCATGCTGGTTATATAGATTATTTTTGAACTTGAATTATAAAAAAGTATATTTAGCTACGGTTGCCTTGAGTATTATGACAATCTTTAAACAGAAGTAGTAGGGCAATAAAGATTCTACAAAGAAAGCTAATACGAATGGTCGATGCGATCAAAAAAAGATTATGGTCGAATACATCTATACCCTTAAGAAAGAATATTTAAATAGGATCTAACCATGCAAGCAATACTTAATAGTCCTAAAATCACAATTATTCGACCCCAAGAGTCTTTAAATGCCGTAAATGCCCTAAAACTTGAGCAAGAATTGGATGTGGCACTGAAGCAATTTGGTAATACAATTGTATTATTAGACCTAGAAAAAGTTGATTTGATAGACAGCGCGGGTTTAATGGCATTAGTATCTGGAGTCAAGAAAGCCAAACAATTACAACAACGTCTTTGCTTTTGCTCTGTTTCCCCTGCTCACAGAATTCTTTTTCAACTAACTCAATTAGATAGAGTGTTTGAAATATTTGATCCAGGAACGATTTTTAACAAGTAAGTAGAAGTACTTATGAAAAATTTAATTTAACATTTCGTTGAAATAGGGAGTAATTTTTTGGTAAGTGGTGATGTAACTGATGAGTAATTACTTCTCCAAGCAAAATTCTGTTTTGGCTGGCTTGAAAAAGATTCAGGAGCGTTTTGGAAAATTTGAATCACAAAGCAATCGGATTTTAGTGGTTTCCCAATTACAAATCAATGCTAATCTTAGAAATGAGTAGCTGTAATTACTTAAAAGTAGCTAGAAAATAGCATAGTGGCTGTTACAGTAGATAAATTAATCACGTCCGATATTGCAAAACCATCCCGTTACCTAGGTAATGAGCTTTTAGCAAAACACAAACCTTGGGATACGGCGACGATACGCTGGGTGTTAACTTACCCAGAAGTATATGAAGTTGGTGCTTCTAATTTAGGGCATATCATTCTTTATAATATATTGAATGTTCAGCCCCGTCAGTTGTGCGATCGCGCTTATTTACCGGGTGCGGATTTAACGGCAAAACTCAGAGCGACTCAAACACCTTTGTTTGCGGTAGAGTCGAAGCGAAGTCTGGTTGATTTCGATATTTTGGGTTTTAGTCTAAGTTACGAATTAGGGGCTACCAACATTTTGGAAATGTTGGATTTGGCTGGTATTCCCTTAACTTGGGAAGAAAGATTAGTCGGAGATTATCCCTTGATTTTTGCGGGGGGACAAACTGCGACATCTAATCCCGAACCTTATGCTAACTTCTTCGATTTTATCGCTCTGGGAGATGGTGAAGAACTATTGCCAGAAATTGGTTTAGTTTTAGAGGAAGGTAAAAAAGCCTTCTTGAGCCGTCAAGAATTATTGCTGGATTTGGCACAGATTCCGGGTGTATACGTACCGCAGTTTTACGATATGGCTGCGGATGGTTCCGTTCATCCCAACCATCCAGATGTACCGGAACGGATTATACGGCGGGTTGCTAGTCCCATACCGGCTTATTCTATCGGGTTAGTTCCTGTTGTAGAAACTGTACACGACCGTTTGACAATTGAAATTCGGCGCGGTTGTACCAGAGGTTGTAGATTTTGTCAACCAGGAATGTTAACTCGTCCGGCGCGGGATGTGGAACCTGATACGGTTGTAGAAACAATCACAGAAGGGATGCGTCAAACTGGTTACAATGAATTTTCTTTATTGTCCCTTTCTTGTTCGGATTATTTAGCTTTAAGTTCGGTAGGGATGGAAATCAAAAATCGTCTCAAAGATGAAAATATTTCCCTTTCTCTACCCAGCCAGCGAGTAGATAGATTTGATGAAAATATTGCCAATATTTTAGGCGGAAGGCGGCAAAGTGGATTGACTTTTGCTCCAGAAGCTGGTACGCAAAGGATGCGGGATATTGTTAATAAGGGTTTGACTAATGAAGAATTACTAAGGGGAGTAAAAACAGCTTGGGAACAAGGATGGGATAAGGTAAAGCTATACTTTATGATTGGCTTGCCCGGTGAAACAGATGATGATGTATTGGGCATTGCTCAAACAGTCAACTGGTTAAAGCGGGAATGTTGGGCAAAAGGTAGAAGACCTTTAAACTTTAACTTAACAATTTCCAACTTTACACCCAAACCTCATACACCATTTCAATGGCACTCAGTTTCCACCACCGAGTTTAAACGCAAGCAGGAATTGCTGCGGCAAGAATTTCGCAGAATACGCGGAGTGAAAGTCAATTTCACCGACGTGCGGATTTCGGCGATGGAAGATTTCGTCGGCAGGGGAGACAGAAGTTTAGGAACTGTAGTGCGTCGTGCTTGGGAATTGGGTGCGGGGATGGATTCGTGGTTCGACAATCTAGATAAAGCTTTTGGAGCTTGGGAACAAGCAATATCCGAAGCTGGTTTAGAATGGAAATATCGCCAAGTGCTTTGTGGTGAGTGGAATGTAATGCAAGGCAGTAGTGTAGACGAACGCCTAAATTATCCCTTACCTTGGGACCACATAAATACCGGAATCGAGAAAAAGTGGCTCAAAGAAGATTTACAACGGGCTTTATTATCCGCCACTGTTCCCGATTGTTCCTTTGACGGTTGCTCCCATTGTGGGGTTTGTGGTACTGATTTTGGTCATAATATTGTAGTTCCACCGCCGCCCATTCCCGAATTTGCTGGAGATTTTGTTCCCAATACAACCAAAGCTCAACGATTGCGAGTACGCTTTGGTAAACAGGATGATATGGCATTAGTCGGTCATTTGGATTTGATGAAAATTTTTGACCGAGCCGTGCGACGAGCCGGATTACCAGTATCATTTAGCGGTGGGTATAATCCCCAACCGAGAATATCGATCGCAAACGCTTTAAGCTTGGGAGCTACTAGCACTAATGAAATTGTAGATTTTGAACTAACTGAAGAAATTGATCTTGATACTTTCCGAAACAATTTAAGTTCTTGCTTACCCCAAGGCATACCTATATATGATGTCGTGCAAGTGAATGCAACTTCGGGCAGCGCATCTCAACTTCTTGAAGCCGCCCAGTATTTAATTACTCTAAGTTGTAGTCAACAAGCAAATTCATCTCAATGGCGAGATTGGGTTGATGCTGTAAAAGCCAAAGAGGAAATTTGGATACAGCACAAAACCAAAAAAGGTAAAATGAAAACGGTAAATCTGCGCGAACGTTTGTTTGAGTTAGAATTTATCGAAACAGCCAACAAAGAATTAATTTCGAGTAATGCTGCTCAATTGCAATATCTAGGAGCTTGCCGCAATGATGGTACATTGTTGCGTCCAGAACAAATTGCATTTATGCTTGAACTTGTAACGACAACAGAATTCAATCTGCTGCACATACATCGGAGCAAGCTAATTTTGGCAGTTTAATTTAATTTAATACGCTGTCCTTAAGGACGGGGTATAAGAGGACAATTGTAGTGATCATGCCCTCTAATTAAAGATCAACTCGGAATTGATTTTTTATGACCTTGCGTTAGAATTAGATGAAGAGAATTTTTCTGGCGCTGCAACGGAACGAGCTGATTCATTACCCCGATGCACGGGGTGCAAAAGCTTTCTATATTAGTTTGCAAGATCCTGGGATATTATCCCAGATCAAGCATCGGTAGATAAAAGAATGCTCTCTCTAACTTGTTTATGGCTACGAACATGAATCAGTCCCGATTTGTAAGTGCTTGATTCAATCTCTTCTCGCGCATTTGATGATTTATAAAGTAACTACCTTTAACTAACACCTTCAATGGTCAGGGGAAAGGTATCACGAATTAACCACGAACGGGCGATTTAATTTATAATATGCAACCGTTCTGGAATTCCTAGGTTGCGTAAACGCAATGACAATGTGAATCGCTCGTGTTTATTTGAGCGAAAGTAAGTGCAATTTTATTACAGCAGCGCCTTGCAAGGGGAAGGCAGGGTAGATTGAATAACAACCCCTCCCCGAATATTTGAGCTGCCAATTTTTGAGGAAATTGAATGCCGAAACAAATTATTATCGCCGAACAGCATCAAATTGCTGCGGTGTTCTCTGAAGACCAAATACAAGAACTTGTCGTAGCTACTGGTCACCACCAAATTGGTGATATTTACTTAGGAGTAGTAGAAAATGTATTGCCTGGGATAGATGCAGCTTTCGTCAATATTGGTGACCCCGAACGGAATGGTTTTATTCATGTAACCGACCTTGGACCATTAAGATTAAGACGCTCTTCTGCGGCAATTACGGAATTATTAGCACCACAACAGAAAGTGATGGTGCAAGTAATGAAAGAGCCCACTGGTACAAAAGGACCAAGACTTACTGGTAACATTACCTTGCCGGGGCGCTACGTAGTACTAATGCCTTACGGACGAGGTGTTAACTTATCCCGTCGGATCAGGAACGAAAATGAACGCAACCGTTTGCGAGCCTTAGCAATCTTGATCAAACCCGCAGGAATGGGCTTATTAATCCGTACCGAAGCGGAAGGAAAGCCAGAAGAAGCAATTATTGAAGACTTAGAATTGCTACAGAAGCAATGGGAGTTAGTCGGCGAGCAAGCCCAATCTTGCCGCGCTCCAGCCTTGCTCAACCGTGACGATGACTTTATCCAGCGGGTTTTGCGGGATATGTACGGAGCTGATGTCAACCGGATTGTAGTAGACTCCAGTACCGGCTTAAAGCGGGTAAAGCAGTATTTACAAAACTGGAGTGGGGGACAAGTACCCCAAGGGTTATTAATTGACCACCACCGCGATCGCACTGCAATATTAGAATATTTCCGGATAAATGCCGCCGTTAAGGAAGCTCTGAAACCCAGAGTAGACTTACCTTCTGGTGGTTATATTATTATTCAACCGACAGAAGCATTAACGGTGATAGATGTCAACTCCGGTTCATTTACCCGTTCGGCAACCGCAAGAGAAACGGTATTGTGGACAAACTGCGAGGCAGCGACAGAAATAGCCCGTCAGTTGCGTTTGCGTAATATTGCGGGAGTGATTGTCGTTGATTTTATAGATATGGAATCGCGAAGAGACCAACTACAGGTTCTGGAACACTTTAATAAAGCCTTAAAAGCAGACAAAGCCCGTCCTCAAATTGCCCAACTAACCGAATTGGGTTTAGTAGAACTAACCCGCAAACGTCAAGGTCAAAATATTTACGAGCTTTTTGGAGAAACTTGCCCTACCTGCGGTGGTTTAGGACATATCGTACATCTACCAGGGGAAAACGAATCTCGAATTGCACCACCATCAGCAGAATCACCAGAGCGTGTAGTACCTTTACCCCAAAGAGAACCGCGTTTGTCTGCTCCTCGTTTAAGCGAGCCAAGAGAAGTAGTCGATGAATACGCAGATTCAGGGGACGATGGAGTTGCAGAATTTGCCAACCTAAACTTGCTCAATCATCCCAGTTATCAAGAATTAGGTGATAACACCAAACGTCGTCGTCGTCGTCGCGTCGTCGATATTAATGGAGGAAATGACAAAGATGAGTCACGGGTTAATGGGAATCCGTTGACACTAGTTAATGATGAATTGGACATCGATTCCGAACCAGAATTAACAAGAAGAATTGATAGTTCACCATCAGGTTTGAGTAAAGGATGGAGCGAAAGACCTGAACGCACCAGAACCAGAGTAGAATCGGTTAAAGGAGTACTTGAACCACCAGAAATTATTTCGGTGGAAATGACACCCGAAGAACAAGATGTTTATGCTTTAATGGGCGTTACACCTTTAAAGAAATTTGACAAAGAGTTCAAAAACGAAAAATCTGTAATCATTAATATTGTTCCGCCAGGTGAAGATGAAGTAAGTATAGAGGAAGAATCATACTCCCTTACTCCAACTCCGAAAAAAGTAAAAATAAGTAATCAAATTACAGTCGAAGAGGAAATAGAAGAAGAGGAAATAGAAGAAGAAGAACAAGAACAAGAAGAACAAGAACAAGAAGAACAAGAAGAACAAGAACAAGAGCAAGAGCAAATACAATCGAATCAAACGATGGACGATAATGAAAATGAAACAGAAACCAAAACAGCAGATGGCCGTCGCCGCCGCCGTCGTTCTTCTGTCAGCTAGGATTTAATCGCCAATATTATGGTAGAAATTAGGCAAGCTATCACTGCGATCGACAAGTCAACAATCCCCCCGGAACAAAATTGGCTGGAATTTTCTACGTATTCCCATAGGAAAGGACTAATTGCAGGTGTGGATGAAGTGGGGAGAGGTGCTTTGTTTGGTCCTGTGGTAGCAGCAGCCGTGATTCTACCAGATAGTAATAGTTTGCCTCAAATCTTCACAACCAAGATTAAAGATAGTAAAAAACTATCAGCTAATCGAAGAAATCAGTTAGCTAGTTGGATTTTTGATATTGCAATAGACTGGAAAATTGGTTTTGCAACTACGGCTGAAATAGACTCTTTTAATATCCTCCAAGCATCACTTTTAGCAATGAAGCGGGCTGTTCTCAAATTGAAGGTACAGCCTGCACTTTGTTTAATTGATGGGAATCAGCAGGTAAAAGACTTATTACTACCGCAAGAAACAATAATTAAAGGAGATTCTCGCTTACTGACGATAGCTTCTGCTAGTATCGTCGCTAAAGTTTGGCGCGATCAATTAATAACTCGCCTTGCTCAAAAATACCCAATGTACGATTTAGAAAGAAACAAGGGCTATGGTAGTCAAAAGCACCTATTAGCACTGCAAAAGTACGGCATCTCACCCTTGCATCGTAAATCTTTTCGTCCCTGTCAAATTGAGCAAAAATGATCAAATGGCTGGTTTTACTTATTGCTTTTTATCGCTGTCTGTGGTCATAGAAATGTATCTAAAAACATGATTAATATCAAGTCCGGATGATTAGTTATTATTCCCACATCTGTACAAAAAATTAAAAATCTTTTTTCTCTTTACTGCCTACTCTCCTCCAAATTGTTTTATTTCCTGTAAAATTTTAGCTGTTCCCTATTACCTGTTCCCTACTCCCCTTATTCCAAATCTAAATAGTACTATTCGGGTTTAAAAACCGTAAAATCATTACCATCGGAGTCAAGATAATTATTATCAATAGAATGTAATTCTACCCAATGCCGATAATCAATCAGTAGCTGATGTAGCAATCTTTGCTTGATTGTCAGTAACACGCTTTTAAGCAGGCTGCTACCAGCAGCTTCTAATATTGATTTAGGAGTAAAAGATAAAGGTGGCGGAAATTCTACTTTAACTTCTAAATTTGCTATACCTTTAAGATAAGTATTTCCGTCTTTTTCGTAACTCGATAAATAACCTTTTAAGTCGAGTTGAAAACGTTGGTTAATATATTCTATTCCACGAATTTCACTGTTTACTGATTCCAAACGAATTGTTCCATCTGCTAAAGCCCACACTTTCATGTCTACAACTGGTTGAATACTCAGTGACAGAAAACTTAAAGGACGCATTTTTAAACGAAAAACCTCTGTACTTAACTGTTCAATCCGACTAGAATCAACTAATGCATTAACCAAGCGTTGGGGTTGACGCAAATAATGCTTAATTGGAATAGGCTCGTATGGAACGGGAATTTCTACAGATTGACAGGCTTTAAATTTAGTAGCCATAGTTAAGCGACAACAATTTGTCGATAATTATATTTTTTTTTACAAGAATATAGGTTTTTGTTTTTGTGAAAAATCGATACTCTTTACTGATTATAAAAAATTTTGTTAATTATAGTATCTATTTAAGGTTATAAATTTGGTATTTTATTTGCTATTTGAACTCTTAAAAACAGATTAGAACTCAAAATATTCTATTTTTTAAGTCAACATAAGTAATAAAATATAAAAACTAAAGGTTTCATCAATATGATATCAATTGCACATTTGGGACCTCTGGGTACTTATGCAGAACAAGCAGCCTTGTATTATGTCAGTTGGCTAACTAAAACTACTAATACCGAAGCTTATTTGCGTCCTTATCCGAGCATTTTCCAAACACTCGATTCTGTAGCTAATAGTCAAGCAGATTTAGCTGTAGTACCTGTGGAAAATTCTATTCAAGGAGGGGTTACTGTCACTTTAGATACACTTTGGCAGTTAGACAATCTGCAAATTCAATTAGCTTTAGTTATGCCCATAACTCACGCATTAATTTCCTGTTCTCAAGACTTAGATAGTATCGAAACCGTTTATTCTCATCCACAAGCATTAGCTCAATGTCAAAAATGGTTGGATAAGTTTCTCCCTAATGTACAGTTGATTCCTAGTAATTCTACAACAGAAGCGCTGCAACAATTAAAAAATGTTAAAGCTACCGCAGCTATTTCATCCCGCAGAGCCGCACAACTATATAATCTACCTGTGCTTGCAAACAGTATTAATGATTACCCAGAAAATTGTACCCGTTTTTGGGTAATTAGTCAGTGTGATAACCAAAGCATCAGCAAAATGGGATATCGCGATCTAAATGCTCAAATGTCAGTTAGTACCGCTTTTTATACTTCACTAGCATTTAGTGTACCAGCAAATTTACCCGGTGCATTAGTTAAAGCTTTGCAAGTTTTCGTCAAGCAAAATATCAACCTCAGCAGAATTGAATCGCGTCCAACAAAACGTTCTCTAGGAGAATACTTGTTTTTCATCGATTTGGAAGCAAATGCTGTTTCTATAGAAATGCAATCTGCTTTAGCTGAATTGTCTAATCACACAGAAATCCTGAAAATTTTTGGTAGTTACAATGTTTTATCAACAGAATCCTTGTTTTAAATTTAATTAAATTAAACTAAAAATTAGGACAAATAGTTAATATGTTTTAACTCGTAATTTGACTCCTATATTTTCAAATTAAATATTACTAAAATTGTTAAAATAGAAATTTTACGTTTGATAAACTCCATTTAATTACTAATTAATAACCCATTCTTAATTGTTAATTACAACGCTTGATTTAATGTATCTTTAAGAACAGTACGAGCGGCTAAATGATTGCGAGTTGAAGTTAAAATTTCTGCTTCTCGTTGTAATCGATCGGCAGTATTTTGCATTTCCAAAAGTAATTGTTGCTCTGGAGCAACACGGTAAAGATTACTGGCTACCCAATAAGATAATTCTTTTGGTAAAGCTGGTAAATCTTGTGGTAGTTCGATGTTTTGCTCGGTTAACTTGGCACTAAGCCGTACAACATCACGCAATAACTGCTCCACCTCAGATGCTTCATTTCGTAAATCAATTGATGATTCTTCGTCATCAATCCACTCAACTAACCCAACAAAATAAGGTTTTTCGCGAACGTACTCTAAAACGCGAAATCTTTGTTGTCCTACACTTAGCATTTTCATTCGGTCATCTTTTAATCGTTGATGATGAATGATTTCCGCACAGCAACCAACATTAGCAACCGTACCTTTAGCTGGATCTACCATTAATACCCCGAATCTGCGATCGCTATCCAAAATCGTGTTCATCATGATTCGGTAGCGAAATTCAAAAATATGTAAAGGTAATGGTCTAGTAGGGAACAGAACTACATCTGGTAATGGGAACAGAGGTAGTTCGCGAACTGCGATTTTAGAAGAAGAAGTCATATTTACAGTTATTTATATTTTTACTATACATAAAAGTATTTCTTTGTGGAAAAAACTCTATTTTCTTTATATTTTACCCTAAACTCGTTTTGAAGCGTTAACAAAACGTGAATTTGATGATGAATCCTTGATTACTGAATTTCGATGAAAAGAAAATGTAAAACCTGAATTTTTCTTCTTTGCAAGAAGTCCGGGTTTTTATAACTGTTTTCTGATGTTACCTATATTTCTCGTAAAAACCCGACTTCTTAATGACTCGTTCCACCCTGTTGAACTCACGTTAATAAAAAGCCCTTAGAAAAAATTTCCAAGGGTAACAAATATCTATTGACACGATGTATATTTTATGATTTGTAATTTATCGATTAACAGCCAAGTATATAAGTCGGGTTTTGATCAAAATTTGTAAGCGTGTTACAGATACCCATGCTAAAAACCCAAGGAATGATTATTGGACTAGTTTGATCGAAATAACGTTGAATTGAAATTAAAGTTTAACTTCAATATCCACACCCGAAGGTAAATCCAGTTTCATCAAAGCGTCAATGGTTTTGGAGGAAGGTTGATAGATATCGATAATCCGTCGATGGGTACGGGTTTCAAAGTGTTCTCGCGAATCTTTATCTACGTGAGGAGAACGAAGTACGCAGTAAATGCGGCGTTTTGTAGGTAAAGGTATGGGACCGATCGCTGTTGCATTAGTACGATTAGCAGTATCAACTATTTTTTCGCAAGATGTATCGAGTAAGCGACGGTCAAAAGCTTTTAAACGAATTCTAATTTTCTGCTGCTGTAAAGTAGCCATTTTTCAGTTTTCCTGGTTCTGATTGTTTGTACGAGAAAGAAATGGAAATGTATACGAAATATATACGAACTAAGTCAAAATCAAAAAATCACTTTCCCGATTTTGATTGTTTCTGTTTCCAATTTATTAAAACAGGTAAAAAAGCAGAGATGCATTATACCATCCCTGCTTGTTGTTCAATTAAAATTGAACGTCAACTACTTGACAATTTTAGAAACTACACCAGCACCGATGGTACGACCACCTTCGCGGATTGCAAAGCGCATTCCTTGCTCGATCGCGATCGGGCTGATTAATTCTACATTCATTTTAATGCGGTCTCCAGGCATTACCATTTCCGCTTCACTACCATCATCGGCGGTAAAGGATTTGATTGAACCTGTTACATCAGTGGTACGCACGTAGAATTGAGGACGATAACCGGAAAAGAATGGAGTTTTACGACCGCCTTCTTTTTCTGTTAAAACGTATACTTCGCCTTCAAATTCAGTATGAGGAGTAATGCTACCAGGCTTTGCGATTACCATGCCACGTTCGATATCCTCTTTCTGCATACCGCGTAGCAAAACTCCTGCATTATCTCCAGCCATACCTTCATCGAGACTCTTCTTAAACATCTCGATCCCAGTTACGGTGGTGGCGCGAGTATTTCTGATGCCAACCAGTTCAACTTGGTCACCAACTTTAACTTTTCCGCGTTCGATTCTACCAGTTGCCACAGTACCGCGACCTGTAATCGAAAATACATCTTCCACCGCCATCAAGAAAGGCTTATCTACAGCACGTTCGGGAGTCGGAATATAAGCATCTACCTGTTCCATCAAATCGTAGATTTTATCTACCCAGGGGTCTTCACCTTTCTTCATAGTAGGGTTAGCAATCATTTTTTCCAAGGCTTGCAAACCAGAACCTGAAATTACAGGAATATCGTCACCAGGGAAATCGTAGTCGCTAAGAAGCTCGCGGACTTCCAACTCCACCAACTCCAACAATTCGTCATCATCCACCATGTCTTGCTTGTTCAAGAACACCACAAGGCTAGGTACACCAACCTGCTTTGCAAGCAGAATGTGTTCGCGAGTTTGGGGCATCGGACCGTCAGCAGCAGACACTACAAGAATTGCACCGTCCATTTGGGCTGCACCAGTGATCATGTTTTTCACGTAGTCAGCGTGTCCGGGACAATCTACGTGAGCATAATGACGACTGTCAGTTTCATACTCAACGTGGGAAGTATTAATAGTAATACCCCGTGCTTTTTCTTCAGGTGCGTTGTCAATATCATCGTACTTCTTCGCCGCAGACTGACCCAAGGCGGATAAAGTCATGGTGATGGCTGCTGTCAACGTGGTTTTACCGTGGTCAACGTGGCCAATAGTACCGATATTAACGTGTGGTTTATTTCTTTCAAATTTTGCGCGTGCCATGTATCCTCGTTTCCTTTTCTAACTATGCGTTCCCTTTGTTTTTAGCAATTATTGCCTCAGCCACGTTGCGAGGTACTTCTTCGTAGTTACTAAACTGCATTGAGAAGGTACCCCGACCTTGGGTTTTTGACCGAATGTCAGTTGCGTAACCAAACATTTCTGCCAATGGCACTTTAGAAGTTACCTTGGCTAAGCTATCTTCGGACTCCATGCCTTCAATTTGACCACGACGAGAGTTAAGGTCGCCGATGACATCCCCAAGAAAATCTTCGGGTACTTCTACCTCAACTTTCATCATAGGCTCTAACAGCACTGGAGAAGCTTTCATTACCGCTTGTTTCATCGCCATTGAACCGGCAATTTTGAAAGCCATTTCCGAAGAGTCTACATCATGATAAGACCCATCAACTAACGTTGCTTTAACGTCAATTAATGGATACCCAGCTATAATACCGGATTCGCAGGTTTCTTTCATTCCTTGTTCGGCAGGTCCAACATATTCTTTTGGTATCGAACCACCGACAATCTTAGAAACAAATTCAAAACCGCTTCCAGCCTCTGCTGGTTCCAAGTTGATCACTACGTGACCGTATTGACCTTTACCACCACTCTGACGAATGAATTTACCTTCAATTCCGTTAACTGGCTTACGGATTGTTTCCCGATAGGCAACTTGCGGCGCACCAACGTTAGCTTCCACCTTAAATTCTCGCAGCATCCGATCTACTAGAATTTCCAGGTGCAGTTCCCCCATTCCCGCAATCACTGTTTGATTGGTTTCAGGGTTAACGCTAACTCGGAAGGTTGGGTCTTCTTCCGAAAGTGATTGCAGTGCTTTGCCTAATTTCTCCATATCGTTTTGGGTTTTGGGTTCAACCGCCACAGATATTACTGATTCAGGAATATAAAGCGATTCCAGAATCACTGGAGAATCTTCATCACAAAGCGTGTCACCTGTCAAGGTATACTTTAACCCCACCGCAGCCCCTAAGTCTCCCGCCGATAGTTGTTCGACATCTTGTCGGTCGTCTGCTTTCATTAACACCAAACGAGAAAGTCGTTCTTTTTTATCTTTGGTGGAGTTGTACACATAGCTGCCTTTTTTTAGCACGCCAGAGTAAACTCGAATAAACGTCAGACGACCGTAGGGGTCAGCCATAACTTTGAAAGCCAGAGCCGATAAAGGAGCTTGATCGTCAGCGTGCCTTTCAACGGTTTCACCGTTTGGTAGGGTGCCTTGAATTGGAGGTACTTCTAGTGGGGATGGCAGATAATCTACCACTGCATCAAGTAACAATTGTACGCCTTTATTTTTGAATGCCGAACCGCAAAGCATCGGCACCATAGTTCCAGCGATTGTACCTTTACGCAAGGCCAGACGAACTTCCTCTTCGGTCAAATCCTCACCCTCGAAATACTTGGTCATCAAGCTATCCGAGGTTTCCGCTACTGCTTCAATCAGCTTAGTACGATATTCCGAAGCCAATTCCTGCATTTCGTCAGGAATAACAGTTTCCTCGATATCAGTGCCTTCGTCGTTGTTATAAACAAAAGCACGCATTTTTACCAAGTCAATAATGCCGCTAAATTCCCCTTCGTTACCGATGGGCAATTGTATGGGAATCGCATTAGCCCGCAGGCGATCGCGTGCTTGCTCGTAAACTCGATAAAAGTTTGCGCCCGTGCGATCCATCTTATTGACAAAAATGATTCTTGGCACCCGATAGCGGTCTGCTTGCCGCCAAACTGTCTCTGTCTGAGGCTGCACGCCGCCTACAGAACACAAAACTGTAATTACACCATCCAATACCCGCATCGAACGTTCCACTTCAATGGTGAAATCCACGTGTCCAGGGGTATCAATAATGTTAATTTGATGTTCTTTCCAACTGGTACTAATTGCAGCAGCAGTAATCGTAATTCCCCGTTCCCGTTCTTGTGCCATCCAGTCGGTGACGGCAGTTCCCTCGTGAACTTCACCTATTTTGTGAATGATGCCGGAGTAAAACAGTATTCTTTCTGTTGTTGTTGTTTTACCCGCATCAATATGCGCTGCAATACCCATATTGCGCACTCTTTCTAGCGGGATGGTACGTGCCAAGACTGCCTCCTATGATTTTCAACCTACAGATATTTTGATATATTACCAAAACGAGAAGTTTCTATACTATATAACCTAACTAAAACCGTTATATTTATAGCAATAAAGATGATACATTGCCGACCTAGGAAGGCAATATATCTATCTTCAACTTAGTAACGATAATGAGCAAAAGCTTTGTTTGCTTCTGCCATCCGGTGTGTTTCTTCCCGCTTGCGAATTGCGCTACCCGTTTCGTTTGACGCATCCATTAATTCGTTTGCTAGCTTGCTTGCCATTGTTCGACCGGGACGCTGACGGGAATACTGTACCAACCAACGCAGTGCGAGGGTTGTTCCTCTTTCGGAACGAACTTCCATTGGTACTTGGTAAGTGGCTCCACCAACTCGCCGAGCTTTTACTTCCACCAATGGAGTCAGATTGCGTATCGCTCTCTCAAACACTTCTGTAGGGTCGTTACCAGTTCTTTCTTCAATGATTTTCATTGCATCATAAACTATCCGCGCCGCAAGAGATTTCTTGCCATGACGCATGATTCGCCTGATTGTCATACTAATCAAGCGACTGTTGTAAACGGAATCAGGCGGGACTGCACGCCTTTGAACTACACCACGACGAGACATACTTAACCTTTAATTCAATTAGGGCAACTACAGAGAAATACTCTTGATTACTTCCGGGCATTATATTGGGATGTATTCCTATTTCTTTGACAAGAAATCGAGAAATACTAACTTCCTCATTCTAAGCAAACAATTGCGGAGAATCTAAAAACCCGAACTAATCTAAAGTTAAACTCGCTGTTGCCGTGGACTTTCTCAACTTTATCAGTATACTGAGAACGCTTGTTAACTACCCCACCCCATGGCGGTTCACGCTTCCTGTTTCATTGGCAGATGCCACGTAATCTACTTACATTACTGCAAGTCCGACACTCAAGTCGGTGATGGTCTTACTCTCCCTCTCTGGTCTTGCGACCTTTATCTAGCAAGCTAGAACCCAGGTAGCCGCCTTGCTTCCATAGGGCAGTTTGATTGTTTTCTCGTACATTCGAGTGTGGCTGATCTTTTACCGCAGAGTGTAATCATGGTAACTGTTGTTAGACCGCGACAGATATAAATAATATGTATTCTGCGGTAATCCAACCATAATCATGATTCTTTCGGGCGCTTCGTGCCGTACTTTGAACGACCTTGTTTGCGGTCTTTGACTCCGGCGGTGTCTAAGGTTCCACGGATGATGTGGTATCTTACACCCGGTAAGTCTTTTACCCTACCGCCACGAATCATTACAACTGAGTGTTCTTGCAAGTTATGACCAATTCCCGGAATATAGGCTGTTACCTCAAATCCAGAAGTCAATCTTACCCTTGCAACTTTTCTCAAAGCTGAGTTGGGTTTCTTAGGAGTCGTTGTGTAAACCCTGGTACAAACGCCCCGCCTTTGAGGGCATTGTTTCAGAGCCGGGGACTTTGTTTTCTGACGCGCTTTAAAGCGTTCGTTACGAATTAATTGCTGTATTGTTGGCATGAGTTACAGCACATGAAGCTGTTATATTGTCTAACTTTTAACAAATCCTAATTATATCTCTTTTTCTAAAAGATTATGTAAATTTTTTTTGATATTTTTAGGTTTTTTAATATGTTGTGTTTTGGACATTAGCCATTGTGAACAAGAAAGTAGAAATTTTTACTGCTTAGTGTTAAGTGTTAACTGCTCACTGAAAAAGAATTACCGCAGCCGCAAACAGTACTTGCTAGGGAGTTGTAAAAGCGAAAACCTCCACCCATCAGGTCTTCTGAATATTCTATAGTTAAATCTTGAATATGTTCTAAGGTTTCGGTCGAAACGACTATTTGAATATTGTGACAGTTCAAAATGCGATCGCCATCTGTTAATGTGTGTCCGTCTTTGAAAGTCATATCGTAAAACCAACCGGAACAACCACCAGGTTTGACAGCCAAACTAAATAGAAGGTTAGGCTGTTTCTGTTTTGATTTTAATCGCTGTATTTCGTCTGCTGCTGCTTGAGAAAGTTTAATCATGGAAAAACACAACAAAAAATTTGGAATTTTAAAGCCACAGTTGATTATTTTAACCTGCTTACACTATCAAACATCTTTCATCAGCAGCTCAAAAGTCGGGTTTTGACAATAAATATCGGTCGTAACATCACAAAAGAATTATCAAAATCCAACATATACCCCACGAAAAAGTACCGCACGGAAAATCTTAAGCCAAGAAGGGTAAGAAATTTCCATGCGGAATTTAAAGGAAGAACACAATATATTTTTAAAATGAAAGTTATGACTCTGTTAAGAGTTTTTAGCTTTGAGCAAGCTATCCCCGATTTTATTTTTCAGCGCGAGCATAGTCGTCTTGATAACGCACAATATCGTCTTCTCCTAAGTATTCCCCATTTTGTACTTCAATTAATACTAAAGGAATTACACCAGGGTTTTCTAAGCGGTGCGTGGTGCATTGGGGAACGTAGGTGGATTGATTATTGCTCAATACAATTTCTTGTTCACCACAGGTGACTTTAGCAGTTCCAGATACGACAATCCAGTGTTCGCTACGGTGATGGTGCATTTGCAAGCTCAAGCGATGTCCCGGCTTAACTTCAATACGCTTGATTTTATAGCCCCGTGCTTCTTCTAAAACCGTAAAAGAACCCCAAGGACGTAACTCAGTTGCAGCAACGCCTCTAGGAGTCACAGATGGGGGTTTAGTAAGTGCGCTTGATTCTACTGTTTCTTGGTATTGAGCCATAATTACCTCGTTTGAAGACATAAAAAAAATCCGCTAGTACTCTTAACTATTGTTGGAAAAAAGTAGCGTAATATTGCAACCGTAATTGTCTGCAATTGAGTCCACCTTAGCCAAACATACCAAAATCAATTGTTACGGTGTAATCAACAAGTCGCAATAATGGTATGTTCACATAAACTCTTCATCAATCATCAAGCTAGCTTTTCACAAGCTTTAAAAAGTTTTTAATTATTAGTCATTTATTTTGACTCATAAGTAAAAATACTAAACAACTAATATACGAAGTATTACTAAGTAATTAAAGGGCATGGAATTTTGGATTTTGGATTTTAGATTTGAGATTTTGGATTAAAAACATCCCCCCATCCCCCACTCAGGGACGTGGTAAGAAAATTCCAATTCCGTTGTGAACGCTGGCGGCAGTATTGGGGGAACGGTCGAGTAATTGTCCTCCTAGATAAAGACTTGTAGAACTACCACCATCTAAATTGAGAGCGTTGACGCAGCCCAATTTCTGCATTAATTGAGCGTGTTCTGTTAAGCTCGGTCCAGTTCCACCGGCACGGTCATGTACGGCAGCAAAGATGATATTTCCGCTCTTAGTCGTACAAATGGCGCTGCGGATAGCTTTCTGTTCGGCGAAGGCTTTACTGAATTTTTCGGCTTCTGCATCGAGAACAATTTGGTTGTCTTTGATCAGAAGAGGTCCGGCTCCTAAAATCTGGGGATAGCGGTTAAATTCCGGAGAAACAGCCGAACTGACAATACGTATAGGAGTTGTGATGGGTAATTTTGCTGCATCATTGACGGCGCTACCGCGAAAAGCTATTAAATAGCCATTCCTTGGAATCGGAACAGCACCAACTCCAGCTTGTTTCCCGGCATATTGTTGGGTAACTTGATTATTCTCAACGATCGCAATAATTTCGTTGTCAGTAAGAGGTGTATAGCTTTCTCCCCATAAATAAGTATATCTAGCTATTCCTTGCTGTACGTATCCACTGTTGAGATGAGAAATTGACAAGCTTTGATCATTGGGAGCAAGCAAAGTTTCTTGTAAAGAAAGCCGATCCATATAAAATTGTCCGGCATCGTTCCAAGCAACAGCACCTCGGTTAAGAATCGGACCGGAGAGCCACTGACCATCCCGACGAATGGCACCCAAAGGTAAGCGGTTCTTGCGATTGAAGAAACCACCATTAATTGCGGCGGCTGCGAGGTATTTTTGGGCGGTGTTAATTAGGGGTGCGGTACCTTCTTGTTTGTCTTGGTTGGTGGCGACGGGTCTAATTTTAACTTTGGAAGTGCGGGGATTAATTTCTAGCCATACTACCGGAAAGCGTTCTTGTTCTAACGAGACAAACTGCTGTTTCCAGCGCAATCCCGTCGCCCAATCGATTGAGCGTTCGACTAAAGCATCTGGACGAATATCGATCGCTAAACGATGCGGTGCGGGTAAAGTGCTGATCCGAGGAGCGAAGCCGAAGGGAACTGCAAGTCGAATAATAGTTTGATTATTGAGTACTTCTACTTGACGAATTAGTGGTTCGGGGGTTGGTTGTGGAGATATTGTCCGGATTTTGTCAAGAAGATTTTCTAGGGGTGAAGTCGAATAACGTTGGACTAAATTAGTGTCGGCAACTCCATCAATGGTAATAGTCCATTCTCTTGCTGGTGGTTCTGGTTTGACGGTAGGATTATTTGTCTCTATGACAACATTTTGAGAATCTTCATTTTCTGGAAGCTGAGGTTGGGATGGAGTTGGAAGTAATGGTTCTGGTTTTTTAATCAAAGCACCCGGATTTAGTTTCCAAGGTGTCGGACGGTCTAAATCGATGATTACCCGTTGCTGAGTCAGTGAATTTTGACTTTGATTTTTATTTTGATCTTGATTTTTATTTTGATCTTGATAAATATTTGCTATTTTTGCGCTCGGTGTTGAAATTACTAAGATATTACCTTTGGTTTGTACTTGCCATTTTGCTTGTTGAGCAAATTTTGTCACATCCAAATAGCGATATCCCTGGACAAGAAAAGCATTTAATACCTGTGGTTTGGATAACGAAGAGAACCACTGTACTGGTTGTAGTTGCGGATTATTACTATTTAGTAAATCTACCCCTATCAACTGTCGCAGCGCTCCATCACTTAGATAAGTTTTTGTAGCTTTGCCTTTGGGTTGCAACCAAGTTCCTGGTACCGTGCGACCATTCAAAGATATTTGAGTACCATAGGAAAATAATCCTTTTGAAGTAGATACTACTGATGGTTGACTTGGCAAAGGTATTGAACTTTTAATTTGATTATTTTGATGCTGAGCCTTGACAATGGAGCTAGCACTGAGATTTAGAATTATTGCAAGAGTAGAAAATACCGTAAACTTCAGAAAAAAGCGATCGCCCCATAACTTTGATGGCAAGACAACCCTCAAACACGATTCCCCAGCTTGAAGAGAGTAATGTGAGAACCATACTGTTCCCTTTTGGAATTTTTCAATAGAACTATCATTTTTATTACCTCTAGAATTGGGGATTTTTGCTTGACTGAAAGAAAGCTTTTTGACCATAATATTTGTGAAGTAGTGACTCAAAAAAATCAATTTTTTTGGAAAAGTTTGATGCCAGGAATATCCCCGCATCAAATTTTCGCTTTTACATCGAAACAATTATCAAACCCAAAGTTGTCCAACGTGATAGTGTATAATTATCTTTCTGCCATTTGTAAAACCATGACATTAGTAATTTACGCGCCGAGATTGTAAATAATATGTCAGTAAACAGTTTCTTTTGCCAAATAAATATAGGAGTTTTTGCTTGTAAAAGATAAGTTGTAATGTTTTATCTTTTTTTTTCAAAGCTACTTGTGCAAGGTATAACAGGCACTAATATTTGTAAGGGGCGTTACCGTATCGGTGCAGGTATACAGTGGCACAAAGATTAAAAAATTAGCAAAATTAGCAAGAGAATCAGGAATTGCAAATGGACAACTAGTATAATACGCTGCTTTGAGATCGGCACCCAATTAACAGAAAGGCGAGCCAGCGCCTGAAGGCGAAGGATATTGAAATTAATGAAGCGAATAATAGAAGTTTTGTTTCGGGGCGGCAATAAATCGCTGAATCTGTAATATAAAACTTGGATTTAAGAAAAGCCGCTAACCGAAAATACATAGCCGTACTGATATAAATAGAAAACTGGCAATACGTAAAAACGGTTGATTTGACTAGTGCATAAACACATAAAAAATAACGGGGCAATTTTAACACAGGCGTACAAAAATTAAGCCTCTTCGTTAATTTTTTTTCCTGACATTTGCGAAAAGTTGATGCGGGGATATTCTGTGCATCAAACTTTGGCTAGAGATGGTAACTCAGTTTTATTTGTTTATTTCTTTGTTTGTTTGTGAAGAAATTTTTATCAAGACAATTAACGATATCGGGGGACATTCTATGAATAACCAGAAAATGAATCAAGACAAAAACATCACATTTTCAGATACTTTTTTAGGTCAAAAGTGGTTGGTTGAAGAAAGAGACGCTTGCGGTGTGGGTTTTATCGCTCATCGTCAAAATCGCCCAAGTCATGAAATCTTAGTAAAAGGCTTGAATGCTTTAACCTGTTTAGAACATCGTGGTGGCTGTAGTGCCGATCGCGATTCTGGTGATGGTGCGGGAATATTAAGTGCCATTCCTTGGGAATTATTACTTGCCGATGGGAAGGATCAAAATCAGCATCAAAATCTGGCGGTGGGAATGCTATTTTTACCCCGCGATGAAAGCGCTGCCCAAATTGCCCGCTCAACTGTGGAACAAATCGCCAAGAATGAAAACCTCACCGTACTCGGATGGCGTGCGGTTCCGGTAGATTCGGGGGTTTTGGGAGTACAAGCGAGAGAGAATCAACCGCAAATTGAACAGATTTTTTTACAAGCTAAAGATGTTAGTGGGGATGAGTTAGAAAGAAAACTTTATATTACCCGCCGTCTAATTGGTAAGGCTATCCAAAGTCACAACAGCGAATGGAAGGATGAATTTTACGTTTGCTCGCTGTCTTGTCGGACAATTGTCTACAAGGGTATGGTACGTTCGGCAGTTTTAGCGGATTTTTATCTGGATTTGAAAAATCCTGCTTACTCTACTAGTTTCGTTGTCTACCATCGGCGTTTTAGCACCAATACCATGCCCAAATGGCCTCTCGCACAGCCAATGCGGCTTTTAGGTCATAATGGAGAAATTAACACGCTTCTGGGTAATATCAACTGGATGACGGCGAGACAAGCAACTCTCAACCATCCCATTTGGCAAGGACGAATGGATGAGTTAAAGCCGTTTGTCAGTATAGATGCCAGCGATTCTGCTACTTTAGATAATGTATTTGAGCTACAGGTGCGTTCAGGGCGTAGTCCAGAAGAAGCTTTGATGATAATGGTTCCGGAAGCTTATAATCATCAACCGGCTTTAAGTAATTATCCGGAGATTGTCGATTTTTATGAATACTACAGCGGTTTACAAGAAGCTTGGGACGGTCCAGCGCTGTTGGTATATAGTGATGGTCTGACTGTGGGGGCAACTTTAGACCGGAATGGTTTGAGACCAGCCCGTTACTGCATTACCTCGGATGACTATATTGTGGTTGCTTCTGAAGCTGGTGTGATTGAGTTTCCCGAAGAAAATATTATCGAGAAAGGACGTTTAGGTCCCGGACAAATGATTGCTGTGGATTTGTCCAATCATCAAATCCTCAAGAATTGGGAAATCAAGCAACAAGTTGCCAAAAAACATCCTTATGGGAAATGGTTGCAACAGCATCGGAGTCAGTTATCAGTTAACAGTTATCAGTTATCAGTTAACGGGAATGGTCATGGAAGGCAAGAGGTTGGAGGCAAGAGGCAAGAGGTTGAAGGTCAACTGTCAACTCAAATAGCTTTTGGTTACACCACAGAAGATGTGGAAATGATTATTCAACCGATGGCGATTGATGGTAAGGAACCGACTTTTTGTATGGGGGATGATATCCCTCTAGCGATACTTTCGGAAAAACCACATTTACTGTATGACTATTTCAAACAGCGGTTTGCTCAGGTCACAAATCCACCCATCGATCCTTTGCGGGAGAAATTGGTGATGTCGCTGAAGGTGGAATTGGGCGAACGTGGTAATTTACTCGATCCTAAACCGGAATATGCTCGTCGGTTGAAGTTGGAATCGCCGGTGTTGACATCCACTCAATTAATTGAAATCAAAAGGTCTGATTTTAATGCGGTAGAGTTATCTACGGTGTTTCCTATTCACGGCGGGCGCGCAGCTTTAAAAGCCGCTGTAGAATCTTTGCAGAGCCAAGCTGTTGAAGCGGTACGTAATGGTGCCAAAATTTTGATATTGAGCGATCAAATCAACAATCAATCTTCTAATTCCTCGGAATCGGATTATGGAGCGATTGACGCAGAAAATACTTACATTCCTCCTCTACTCGCTGTCGGTGCGGTACACCATCATTTAATCCAATCCGGGTTGCGAATGAATGCTTCTTTGGTGGTTAATACTGCTCAATGTTGGAGTACTCATCATTTCGCTTGTTTGATTGGGTTCGGTGCTGCGGCTGTTTGTCCTTACATGGCAATGGATACTGTAGTTAATTGGTGGTCTGACCCCAAAACTCAACAGTTTATGCAGCGTGGTAAAATTGCAGCTATTAGTTTGGAGCAAGCGATCGCAAATTACATTGAAGCTGTAAAAAATGGTTTGCTAAAAATCCTTTCTAAAATGGGAATTTCGCTGTTGAGCAGTTACCAAGGAGCGCAAATTTTTGAAGCTATTGGTATTGGTCGAGATTTGTTGGAGTTGGGTTTTAGCGGTACTACTTCCCGGATTGGTGGTTTAACCATCGAGGAATTAGCGAATGAAGTTTTATCGATTCATTGCAAAGCTTTTCCCACAACTGCTACTAAGTTAGAAAATCTCGGTTTTATTCAGTATCGTCGTGGTGGTGAATACCACATGAATAGCCCGGAAATGGTCAAAGCATTACACCAGGCTGTTGATAGTAAAAATTATGACCACTACCAAGTTTATCAACAGCATTTACAACATCGACCGATCACCGCATTGCGCGATTTACTCGACTACGAACCCGATAGACAACCGATTGATATTGCTCTAGTAGAGCCGGTAACAGAAATCGTGAAGCGGTTTTGTACTGGGGGAATGTCTTTAGGCGCATTGTCGCGAGAAGCACACGAAACTTTAGCGATCGCCATGAATCGGTTGGGCGGTAAGTCGAATTCTGGTGAAGGTGGTGAAGATTCGGTACGTTACAAAACTTTAGATGATGTTGATCAAACTGGTCATTCGGCGACTTTACCTCATTTAAATGGTTTGCGTAATGGGGATACTGCAACGAGTGCCATTAAACAAGTGGCATCGGGACGGTTTGGGGTGACTCCTCAGTATTTGATCAGCGCTCGTCAAATTGAAATTAAGATGGCTCAAGGTGCCAAACCGGGAGAAGGAGGACAATTACCAGGTAAGAAGGTGAGTGAATATATTGCCTCCTTGCGACGTTCTAAACCTGGAGTGACTTTAATTTCCCCTCCACCGCACCATGATATTTATTCCATTGAAGACTTAGCGCAATTGATTTTTGATTTGCATCAAATTAATCCCCAAGCTCAGGTATCGGTGAAACTAGTGTCAGAAATCGGTATCGGCACCATTGCAGCGGGAGTAGCCAAAGCCAACGCTGATGTAATTCAAATATCTGGTCATGATGGTGGTACGGGAGCATCGCCACTAAGTTCGATTAAGCACGCTGGAACTCCGTGGGAACTCGGTTTAACCGAAGTGCATCGGGTGTTGATGGAAAATGATTTGCGCGATCGCGTAGTTTTGCGAGTCGATGGTGGTTTAAAGAGCGGTTGGGATGTGTTGATGGCAGCGTTGATGGGAGCCGAAGAATTTGGTTTTGGCTCGATTGCGATGATTGCCGAAGGTTGCATTATGGCGCGGATATGTCATACCAATAACTGCCCCGTGGGTGTGGCTTCTCAGAAGGAAGAATTACGCCAGCGGTTCCCTGGAACACCAGAAAAAGTCGTGAATTTCTTTTATTTTATTGCCGAAGAAGTACGCAGTTTGCTGGCAAGATTTGGTTATCGAAGTTTATCATCCCTAATCGGACGTGCTGATTTACTCAGAGAGCGTTCTGGTGTAGAGCTTACCAAGACACGAGCATTGAATCTTGATTGTTTGTTGAAATTACCAGATTCCAGAGAAAATCGCAGTTGGTTGCAGCACGAAGCAGTGCATAGTAACGGTGCGGTATTGGATGATGATTTATTGGCAGATGCTGGCATTAAGAACGCCATTAACAGACATGAATCGGTTAATAAAACTGTATTTGCGGTGAATACCGATAGAACTATCGGCGCACGCATTGCTGGAGCAATTGCATCCAAATACGGTGATAATGGTTTTGGGGGTCAAATCAACCTGACTATAAACGGCAGTGTCGGACAAAGCTTTGGTGCATTTAATCTCAATGGCATGAATCTGACATTGTATGGAGTTGCTAACGATTATGTCGGTAAAGGCATGAACGGCGGTAAAATCACCATACTTCCACCCACAAGCATCAAATACGACCCGTCAGAAAATACTATAATTGGCAATACTTGTCTTTATGGTGCCACTGGTGGAATGCTGTTTGCTCTCGGTAAAGCTGGGGAACGCTTTGCAGTACGTAACTCCAAAGCCACAGCGGTAATTGAAGGAGCCGGAGATCACTGCTGCGAATACATGACCGGCGGTGTAGTGGTAGTCTTGGGTAAAGTTGGGCGCAACGTCGCCGCAGGGATGACTGGAGGTTTGGCTTACTTCTTAGATGAAGACGGTAATTTTCCAGAATTAGTTAACCCAGAAATCGTTAAAATACAGCGAATAGTTACACTGGCTGGGGAAACCCAACTCAAAGACTTGATTGCGCTGCATTGCTATCGCACTGGTTCTGCGAAAGCCAAGATGATTTTGGATAATTGGCAAGAGTTTTTACCGAAGTTCTGGCAGCTGGTGCCACCGTCAGAGGCTGATTCACCCCAAGCTTATGTAGGGGAAAAGCAGTTAAGTAAGGTTTAGTTAGTTGTTGGTTGATAGTTGATAGTTGTTGGTTAATAGTTGTTAGTGGATAGTGGATAGTTGATAGTTGTTGGTTGTTGCTTTTTCTAATAACCACTAACTACCATCCACCATCCACTATCTTTGTGCCGTTACCGTCTTTTTTTGTTTATCTTGATGCTCTAACAATTCGGGAATAGTCACAAAACGATAACCTTGCTTTTTCAAGTTGCTGATCATTGATGGTAAAGCCGCAACAGTGCTTTTACGCGGACCACCACCATCATGCAACAATACGATACCACCAGGACTTGCCTGTTTCATGACTCTGCTTACCAAAGTCGCAGCCGGAGGACGAGTGTAATCCATAGAATCGGCAGACCACATCACCACGGTATAATCTTTACTTTGAGCATAGGCAGCTAAGCCATTGTGTAACATTCCACCTGGTGGACGAAACAATGTAGTTCTAGTACCTGTGGTTTTATAAATCAAGTCTGAGGTACGGTCAATTTCTAATGCCGCTGCTTGTTTGTTAAAGAAATGATACCAGTGATGCCAAGTATGATTACCAATAGTATGACCTTCAGAGACTATTCGCTTTCCTAAATCTGGATAGTTGTTCAAAACTTGTCCGACTACAAAAAACGTGGCTTTAATATCATTTTTTTTCAAGATTTCCAGTACCTGAGCAGTATACTCAGGCCATGGCCCATCATCAAAAGTCAGAGCAATTAATTTATCATCAGGTGCAAGATTCGCTTGCTTGATTGTTGTTCCACGGAACTGTTTTGGCACTGTATGGAAGACACCTTTGGATATCGCTTCCTGTTGCCAAGTGGTAAGCATTGCGCCCTTGAATCCATTTATACGAGAAAGCGAACCAGATTCTGCTGTGATATTTTTAACTTTTATTTGTTGTTTACTATCTATATTAGTAGAGTCTTGCTTGATAGGTAACATCAAACCAAACACAAAACTTCCACACAAAGCAGTAAGAGCAATTAATATTCCTTGAGGTAAAGCTAACGACTTCTTATTATTTTCCACTAATAAACACGGCTCCTTCACAATCAAACCGCCATTTACGGATATGACGGTATGTAATAACACAGTTTTTCTATATTCTTTATTACCCGGTTAATTTTTAGTAATCCTGAAAAATTAAACACAGGTTTACAGAAGTTCGCCTTTACAGGCAGATACATGTATAAACTTTACTTAAAAGCCGAAATCAATAATCAGGAACTACAGCTAGTAATCAGTACATTCACTATACAAAATGACTGTATCAGTTTTACGGCTAACCAGATTCATTTTACATTTAAGGAATGATTTGTCTATCAAAGAAAATGTGAAAATTTTCACCAGGTAATATTTACCTTGTAAGCGTAATATCCCAGTCAGACGCTGCTTAGAGTAATTTAGTTTCTGAGGATGTTTTAAAAGTCTAATTTTATACTTTATCTGGCGGTTGAAACCGCAGCTACATAAACAAAATCCGTCTACACGGGTTTAAAATTCATTAAGTCCACCTGCGTGGGCGATTTGATTTTTAAGCTGTTTTTTTGATACTTAAAATTTCAATTCGCTACTTAAAGGTGCATTTAGTAAGCTATTTTTAATACATAAAAATGAGTATAAAAAGTTAAAGTTACAACATATTAATAATGACAAATACATATTTAAATGCAGACAGTAGAAACACTGAATTTATCAATATCTGAAAATATTTTTGTGTATTTGCACTTTTAGTATTAGCTTATTTAAGCATTTTCGAGAGAATATTCTTGTAAGGCAAAATACATATAATATTTATTTTATGGAATAATTTAAGCTACCCACTGATTTTGAGCAAATTGTACGGCTAAACTTGCTAATAAAACAGCGAAAAATATTGCGATCGCAATACCCCAATCACGATGCTGTTTTAATACTAGCCCCAGAGCGAAAGACAGAGAAACGATACCATAAGCGTAGCGCTCTACAGAGGCTGTGAGTCCGGTATTAAGTATCAAAAGATAGGAAAAAAAACCGTAAACTGTAGCGACTAAAGGAATTTTAGTGCGTGAATACCATAATAAATAAAGTCCACCGAAGACAATAGTTATCTTAACTAAAGGAATTTTTCCAAATGGATTTCCATCTGTTGACCACAAAGGTTCACCGATACCCAACCATAATAATAACCACAAAAAATATAATATACCGCGCAATTTGATATTAGTTAACTGTTGGTGAAAGCGCCATAGTAAAAAACCGCTGATAATAATTAAGCCAAATAATAAAGGAGAACTGAAAACAATTTGCATCAACATATTCCACCATCCTTGAGTAGCGAATCCTGTAGAATCTCGCCAACCTTTTTGTACATGAATAAATGCTAAAGGATCATTAAATTTAATTAGACAGTAGAAGCTATAAAGTAAAATACTCGATCCCACAGTAAAACTAGCGAGATAAGCTTTGATACCCCGATGTTGTTTCCAAGCAACGAACAAAAAAGCCGGAATCAACATGACTCCAGTGATTCTAGTTGCTGTTGATAATATTCCCCAAATTGCTGCTGATATATGCTGCTTTTTATCAAAAGCGCGTAAAGCTGCGGTACTGAATAATAGAAATAATCCTTCAGTATAAATTACACTTCCGTAAAGAGAATAAGGACACCATGCCAAAATAACGGTACTCCAACGGGCTGCACTTATGCCATAACTTTCTTTTACCCAAGAATAAAGCACAATTAAAGCACCTAAAAAAGCGAAATTATTTAATAATGTGGCTGCCACTTGAAAAGGTAAACCAAACTGCATAATTAGTTTAGTTAGTAAAGGGAAAAGCGGGTAAAAAGCCACAGAATATTGTTTCCCATCGTTGATAAATTCGTAACCAACAACAACAATGCGGTGATACCATATGCTATCCCATGCGTAGAAAACATCCCATCCCAAAGGAAGAGATTGGGCATTTTCTGGAATCGGTAGTAAGGGAGTAATGAACAACATGGCGGCAATAATTACTAATCGGCTAAGAAACCACATTGTTGTAGGGAAAATTAAAGGATTATCTAAAAAGTTTTTAGATTGAGTCATTCGATTTTAGATTTTAGATTTTATATTTTGGATTATATCTTTTGGATTTAAGACTTTTAATAAAAAACGTTATTTATTGTTATTTATAAAGCGATTCTTACTTTTGCCAAACTACTAATATGACACCAGAAACAATCAAACTTAAACCCATAAGACGAGTTAAAGGAATAGATTCTTTAAAAATAAAATAGCCCAGCAATACTGAAAACACATAAACTAAAGATGCTGAAGGTCCAGCTACACTTAAATTAACTCTCGTTAGCAAAAGTATATAAATAATAGCACCAATACCATAACAAGCTAAACCGATTAATAATTCCGGGGTTGTAATAATTCCCAAAATTTGTTTAACTGCATTTTGTACATCAACTCTCCCTAATTTTACTGCACCGATTTTTAAAAACAATTGTCCCATTACACTTGCAGAAACTGACAACATTAACAAACAAAATTCTTGCCAAGACATATGAATTTTAGATTTTAGATTTTAGATTTGGGATTGATTTATCGCGATTTTTAACTGAAGTTATTAATTATTAATTCTTAGTGGTTCGTTTTCCTTGAATCTTTCGTAGACGTTATATATAACGTCTCTACAATTCCTAACTTTTAACTCTTTTCCTATTTACAATTCCTCTAATTTCTTTTACTGTATAAATCGGACGACCTTTAACTTCTTCGTAAATCCTACCAATATATTCACCTAAAATACCAATACAAAATAACTGTACTGAACCTAAGAAAAACAGCGCAATTGTAATTAATGTATAACCAATTAAAGGAGAAGCAGAATCAAACAAACGCCAATATAAAACTAAAAATATCATTAATAAAGCGACACCTGCTGAAAGCATTCCTAAATAAGTAGCAAGTTTTAACGGAACTCTGGAAAAAGAAATAATCCCATTAATAGCTAAAGCCCAAGATTTCGCCAAAGAATACTTTACTTTACCAGCAAAACGTGGGTCTCTTTCAAATGTTATTGCTGTTTGTCGAAAACCTACCCAAGCACGCAAACCCCGTATATAACGATTGCGTTCTGGCATAGAATTTAAAATATCAACTACTTCTCGATCCATCAAGCAGAAATCTCCAGTATCGGGGGGTATATTTACATCAGCTAAACGTCTCAAAATACGATAAAATGCATAAGCTGTAAACCGTTTTAAAACAGTTTCTTTTTTACGAGATAGACGTTGAGCATAAACTACTTGATAACCTTGTTGCCATTTTTCAATCATTGGTAAAATGAGTTCTGGTGGATCTTGTAAATCAGCATCCATCACAACTACAACTTTACCGCAAACAAAATTTAAACCAGCAGTTACAGCTATTTGATGACCAAAATTACGAGCTAAACTTATATAATTAAAATGGTAATCGCGGGCGTGAATTTCACGCATTAGATTTAAAGAATTATCCCGACTACCATCATCAACAAAAATTAATTCGGTTTCACCATCTAACTGTTGGATAACAGTTTGTAGACGACGATAAAGTTCAGGTATATTTTCTTCTTCATTGTAAATTGGGATTACAATCGAAACTATCGGTTGAGTCATCTGTAATTAATTATCAATGACTGATTATTAATCAACAATTATATATGTGGTTTTTGCGCCAATAATAAAACAGATACACCAAAAGGTAGAGAAAGTCTATTGAGAAAATGACGTTCGCTGGCAAATAACCATTGAAAAAATTGATTAACTGGTTTCGATGGTAATACTAAATCACTATTGAGTTGATTTTTGTTTTGTTTTGGTAACAGTGTTCCTAAAATTCTGACGATAGCCACTACAGGGAACAAAAAAGTATTAAAATAACTTCCGTAACTTATTTCATAGCCTGCTGTTTTTACCACACGTTTTAAACTTGTTAATCGATAACGGCGTTTGTGATGGTTAATTTCATCGTGTTTGCTCCACAAAAACTTATAAGCTGGAACTGTTATTAATAAATATCCTCCAGGCTTTAGTTTATAGTACAAAGCTTTGAGAGCGGATAAATCATCATCAAGATGTTCTATCACATCCAGTATTAAAATTAAGTCATGGTGGGAAGTAAAAGGAATATCATCGGGGAGACTGCCTTGTTTAACGTGAGTTACTTGCCGTTGATTTGCTAGTTGACAAGCCATTTTATCTAATTCCATCGCCGCAACTTGTCCGTGACGGGATAACATTTGTAGATTACCACCCGTACCGCAACCAGCTTCTAATATTTGAGCATTTTTTGGTAAATTTAATTTTAGAATTACTTGTTCGATAATTCGACGACGCGCTACAAACCACCAATGTTTATCTTCTACAGATGCATATTGTAGATAAAAGTCTTTTTCCATAAGCTTTTTTCCAGCTACCCAAATTATAATCAGCTTTCAAGTATCAGAAAACACATACCTTCCCAAAATCACAAATTTTTCAGAGCTTTCTTGTGGTAGAATCTCCTATAAATTATTTTTGCGCGCAAATCCCATGAAAAGCGACATTTTTAATCTATTTCCCCCTTTATTTTCCCCTTTCTACTTACTTATCTGCAAACATCAATAAAAATAAATAAAGATCAAATAAATATCTAATTTATCATCTATGTTGACATATCCATCAGTCTCACGTTTACATAAATTATTTTTAACTAATAGTGACAAATTATCGAGAAAACAAGTCATATTTTGGTTTATTTTGAGCATAACTGTCTCAATTGTTTACGCAATATTAGCATTGCAACAAGCTTTTAGCAGCGAGTATGTCGTACAGGATGATGCGAGACAGCACGTATTTTGGATGATGCGTTATGTAGATCCAAATTTATTTCCTAACAATTTGATTGCGGATTATTTTCAGTCTGTTGCACCATTTGGATACTCTAGTCTTTATAAAACTTTTGCTTTTTTCGGTATTAGTCCATTATTTCTAAATAAACTTCTCCCATCAATTTTGGGACTTTTGACAACTATTTACTGCTTTGGTTTCAGCTTACAAATAATACCTTTACCATTTACTGCTTTTTTATCTACATTGATATTCAACCAAAATATTTGGATGAAGGATGATTTATCCTCTGGAACAGCTAGGGCTTTTACTTATCTGTTTTTGCTAGCATTTTTATATTATTTATCGCGAAAATCTTTGCTCCCTTCTTTGGTTGTAATTGTACTTTTAGGAATTTTTTATCCCCAGTACGTGTTTATTTGTGTGGGGATTCTAATTGTACGACTGTGGGATTGGAGTGATGGACGCTTGCGTTTTTCTGGACAAAATAATTATTTATTTTCTATAGTAGGAATAGTAGTCGCATTTTTAGTAATGTTACCTTATGCTCTCAAATCACCGGAATTTGGACCAGTAATTACTGTAGCTCAAGCCAAGCAATTACCAGAATTTTGGTGGGGAGGAAGGACTGCTTTTTTTCGGGAAAACCTGATAGATTATTTTCTCAGTGGACGTAGTGGAATTTTTGCTCCTTATGCATTTTCTCCTGTTACTTTAATCGCTGCTTTTTTTCTCCCGTTAATGAGATTATTTCCGGCAAAATTCCCTTTGTTAGCAAAGATTCAAAGGGAGATAATCATTTTAATTCAATTGCTGATTGTATCAGTAGGAATGTTCGTTTTAGCTCATCTTTTTCTATTTAAATTTTATCTTCCCAGTCGTTATACCGACCATAGTTTTCGGGTTATTTTAGCCGTATCAGCAGCTATTGTTTTTTCTGCTGTTATTGAAGCTATTCTATCTAATTTTAATACAGGAACTAACTCCTACTTTCATACATATTTACGCAAGTTTTTGTCGTCATTTTTAATAGGTTTTATTGCTATTGGACTGCTTTTCTATTATCCAGTTTTTGTGAAAAACTTTCCTAAATCTGCTTATCAACAAGGTTCTGTACCGGCTTTATATGAGTTTTTTCAACAACAACCAAAAGATATTCTCATCGCTTCTATCGCCAGAGAAGCTGATAATTTACCTGCATTTTCCCAACGTTCTATTTTAGTAGGTAGAGAATATGCAGTTCCTTATCACTTTGGTTATTACAGTCAATTTCGCCAGCGAGTTATAGACTTAATTCAAGCTCAATATAGTGAAAATATTGTCGATGTAAAAACTTTTATTCAAAAATATGGAGTAGATTACTGGCTCTTAGAATCTGAAGCATTCACTCCCGAATATATCCAAAATAATTTTTTACTAAAACAATATTATAAAAGTAATCTCAACCAAGATATATTAGTCAAAATAACCAAAGATATTTTTCAGAGATTGCAGCAGAAGAATCTTCCAGTTTTATCCCAAACAATACCAAATTGCACCGTTGCAAAAGTTCAAAATTTTACAGTGCTAGATGCTAAATGTATTTTAAATACTGTTAACAATTAGCAGTTATTTATTCCTTCGTCTCTCATCTACCCTACCCACAATTTCTGAGCAAATCTCAAAGAAAAAGTAGTAAGTAAAACCGCAAAAAAGCTCATTGTTAAACATCCCCAACGGGGATGACGAGATAAAAGTAAACTTTACCTGGCGGCTAGAAGTCGCCGCTACACAATCAAAACCCACTGAGGTGGGTTTAAATATCCTTGATTTCGCCTTGTCTCCCTTTGTCTCCCCATCTCCCCATCCCCTATTCTTCAAGCCCCAGACAATTTATAGTAAAGTTGTCTGTTAATTACTTAATAAAATTGTGAAAACTATCAGTCTTATTGGTTCTACTGGTTCTATTGGTACTCAAACTTTAGATATTGTTAGTCAGTATCCCCAACAGTTTAGGATTGTAGGATTAGCCGCAGGGCGCAACGTAGAATTATTAGCATCTCAGATTCGGCAGTTTCGACCGAGTATAGTGGCAATTTGTGATGAAGATAAATTACCACAACTCAAAGAGGCAATAAAAGATATTCAACCCCAGCCAACTTTACTCGCGGGGGAAGCGGGTGTGATTGAAGTTGCTCGTTGTGCAGAAGCTGACACTGTAGTTACTGGTATTGTCGGCTGTGCTGGATTGTTACCTACTATCGCTGCGATTGAAGCGGGTAAAGATATCGCTTTGGCAAATAAAGAAACTTTAATTGCTGGCGCACCAGTAGTTTTACCTTTAATAAAAAAACATGGCGTAAAATTATTACCCGCAGATTCCGAACATTCAGCAATATTTCAATGTCTACAAGGCATTCCAGAAGGAGGCTTACGCAAAATTATTCTGACTGCTTCCGGTGGTGCTTTCCGTGATTGGGATGTAGAAAAATTAACAGAAGTTACAGTGGCTGATGCAACTAAACATCCTAATTGGTCAATGGGACGTAAAATTACTGTAGATTCGGCAACTTTGATGAACAAGGGATTGGAAGTAATTGAAGCGCACTACTTATTTAGTTTAGATTACGATGACATTGAAATTGTCATTCATCCCCAAAGCATTATTCATTCTTTAATTGAGTTACAAGATACTTCTGTTTTAGCTCAGTTGGGTTGGGCTGATATGCGTTTACCTTTGCTGTATGCTTTATCTTATCCAGAACGTATTTACACTGACTGGGAACGTTTAGATTTAGTTAAAGCAGGTTCCTTAACATTCCGCGAACCCAATCATCAAAAGTATCCCTGTATGCAGTTAGCTTACGCTGCTGGTAGGGCTAGCGGCTCAATGCCAGCAGTTTTAAATGCTGCTAACGAACAAGCCGTAGCTTTATTCCTAGAAGAGAAAATTCACTTTTTAGATATTCCTCGCTGTATCGAAACAGTTTGCGATCGCCATTCTCAAAACAATCATTTACATCCTAATTTAGATGATATTTTGACAGCCGATAAATGGGCAAGACAAGAAGTAATCAAAGCTGCTGAAACTTTACAAAATGCACCGACAGTAATTTCTATGCGATAAATTTGACAGTTGTTGGTTGTTAGTGGTTGGTTGTTAGTGGTTAGTTGTTGGTTGTTGGCTGTTAATTAACTCCGGTGGTACTAACTCCGGTGGTACTAACTCTTTGAATCCAAAATCCAAAATCTAAAATCTAAAATCCAAAATTCCTGGTGGTACTCACTCTTTGAATCCAAAATCCAAAATCTAAAATCTAAAATCCAAAATTCCTGGTGTTCCTAACTCTTCTTCGATGCAGAAAGCCTTGCAAAAACTTCTTTCATTCCAGGAGGTAGCTGACGCATTATTTTACCTTTTTCCCTATCCATTGCTACCAAGGTAACTTTAGCACTAACATATAATTCTTGCTTATCGGTTGATTGAATCGCATAATCCCAATTGATGCGAACCCCTGTGACTTCTTCCATACGAGTTTTGACTACAGCAGTCTTACCCAACTGAAGCGCTCGATGATAGCGTATGGACATTTCTACTACGGGTAACTCGCAGCCTAAACTTACTAAATCGGTATATTCAATCCCAATTGAGCGTAAGCACTCTATTCTGGCTTCTTCCATCCAAGCAAGATAATTACCATGCCACACAACACCAGCATAATCGGTGTGATGAGGTTGAACTCTCACAGGATATTCAAACCAGTTTTCAGATGCGTGTAAATATTGATTGTCAATGGCTCCAGTCGGAGGTAGTTGTGGTTTATCTGATTTTTCTTCGGACATCTTAAGGTTTCTTTGCAGATACTGGCAGGACTTTCTTTACTAGTTGGCAATAACACGAGAATTAATCCTGCTGAGTTTGACAGGATTTTTCCTTATTTTCTCATGATTATAATTACAATACTCTGTGACCGATTGGCAAGATATCCAATTGATTAATTATTTGTTGCAGCTTTAAAACTAAAGTACGATAATTTTTTCAAACTTAATATTTTCTTAAATTTTAAACTTATATTTTAATCAAAATAGTGCTAGCAAACTCTACAAGCATGAATTTGGAAGGGAAAATCAAAGTATTCTGTTGAAAATGTTTGATTTCAACAGTATTATAGAATACAATAAGATTGTGTAAATCCAATTACACAGCACCGTTATACTTAGTACTATTTACTTTCAATGACTAATTGTATCTGTAGTTATTCGGATCAAAAAATTAACACCTAACATTGCCCGAAAAGCTTCACCAACAAGCATCTGTTGAGATGCGATCGCAATTTGACATATAAAGCTCGTAAACTTGTTTTATGCCGACTTATTTTCTTTAATGATTACTTCAAAATTAGAACATTGTGAATAAGGATAAAGATAAGTAATATATTTTTATCTTTAAAAATAAATAACTTGTAATTATACTAATAAAATTAGAAGCCCATTCATACAGGCAAGATGCCCCAGATTTTGAGTATTGGAGTTGGTAGCCTCAATTACATTTGCCCGAATAAAAAGTATAATAGCTCTGTTTGCTATTTTCTACAAAAATCCTGCCATTTAGGAAACACTAATCTTCTACTTTGTCAATTTTAATTTGACAAACTATGGATATAGCAACAAATTCAGCAACCAATGTCCGTGTCATCACTTGATTTTAAGCTGCTACGCGAACTAGAACAAATATTTAGTTAACGGTTGGCTCAAATTAACTATGAACTTAAAATATCGCCTTTTTTTGGTCTGAATAAGTCACTCTCAAATTATCTTGATAGAGGCTACCTTGTTCGAGCAATACTTAGTAGGGCTTTACAAGAGTTTTAGCGCCAGTATTCGCTTCCATTGGTGGATGCTTGATTAAATCCGCTAATTCCTGTAGCTGGTTGACAGCTTCGGCACCTTCCAACTTCATTAATTCGCGATCATCACGCATCTCAGTCCAAGTAATACCATAATCGGACACTAAAAATCGAATCAGATGATTTTCTCCCAAACTAACCATAAATGACGCACTGTTCATTTGGTCGCCGCAAGTATAACAAGACGCAGGATATCCCCGTCTCTCAAGGACAATTGCTAAGGCTTGTAAGTTCATAACCAAGTCTTGAACAAATTGTCGGTGTTGTTGCGCTAATCTTAGAAACACTTTTATCCTCCAAACACCACAATCATTTTAATCTCTTTTATATTTTTTTTAGATTTTCTCATCAAATGGTATTGTAAACTATATATTACAATTGTCTTCAATTCAGAAAATCTCGAAAACCGCTACCTAGGAAATGGTAGTTCATCTAGACAAGTCGTACCGTATCATAATATTCACTTTGCAACTAAAAAATTCCCGATTATTGTTGGTTAAATTTTACTTAGTATTTAAATAATCGAGTTTAAGATAGATACTGAGAATATAAATCCGCTCTTACATTAACTCATATTAAGTACAAGTCAACTGGTAAAAAGCGACGAATAGTATCTTCAAGAGTCATTATCTGTCAAAAAAGCTAGATTTAATTGTTTTATTGGCATTTTGCTTGATTTTATTACCACTTATACTCCAGCTAATTTATGTAATTTAACGAGAAGAGACTGTTCTCCTTGGTACAAAAGGTAAATAAATCAAATTACTTGCTTTTTGTGGCAGATGTAAAAAATTTTCTTTACATAAAACTTAAGATTTAGCAAAGATTCAATAGCTCGCTACAACTGCCTTAAGTAGTACATCTAATTACCTCAATGTCAAAACTAAAACTTGAGGATAACTAAATAATTAAAAACAGTGGTGCCTAATTGGCATAATTATTCTTAAAATTTGGTTAAAATGTGTATTTAGCTACTTTATGCAGTTACGGAAAAAATTTGTACTCAGCTAAATTGGAGAAAATTGATAAATGAACAATGCAAAATAAAAATCAACAAATTAAATTATCTAGCAGTTAAAATTTCAGAGTGATTCATCTGAAAACTAAATAAATAAACAAATAAATAAATTTAATTATTAGAAATATTTTATTTACTTATTTAAAGACACAACAAATAGACAAATAAATAAACACTATTATTTCAACTAGTTGCCACAGGGTTTTGATAAATTAACAGTAGTTACTAGTTTTGAGTGAAAACTAGTAACTACAATACTTTATACTACTTGCCACCAACCGAAAGCGGGACCGATAAAACGAACAGTTACCCAAATGGCAATCATTAAAAAAATACCAATCCAGGCACCGCGAGTAGTCCAACTAACGAACTGTTCTGATTGTTTTTTAGTTATCGGAACCCAGGGTAAAATACGAGGAGACTGACCGTAATCTGTCCCTAGTGAAGCTTTACGTCGTTTTGCTTCGCCCATAATTGAGATTAAGATACATCGTACCAAATATCTACTACTACTCATCGTAGCGCTTATAAAACCATAATTAACTAGATATTTTATAAAAAAATATTATTGAATGTAAACTCTTGTAAGTATTTTGTTTATATTGTTAACTACATAGAGAATTTTTTGTGATTTATCCCGATATATTTCTATATTTCAATGGATATGCTGGAACTCTAAATAACTCTAAATAAATTTTCGTTTTCATTTTAGGCTTTAAATTAATTAATATTGATAGTATTGCTTGAAGATAAGCAATGATGAATTTTTGTTGCTTAAAATTCACGAAAATACACCTCGAACTCAACAACACCAAAAAATTGGGTTTTTTGTCAACTCTAAGCCTGAAAACCTCGATAAAAATATAGACTTAAAGAATACTGTATTCACAAGTATTGGAAATTATTTTTGATTTAGCTGTTAATCTGATAGCGAGAAGAATATTTTCATAAGTGTTGGAACTATGCTGATTCTGTTCTGTTCATCAGGTATAGTTTTGCATGGGTTTTAAGACACGTAGGCTAATCGACCTACTGCACTGCATAGTACATTATACGCGCAAATTAAAGATGAAATATAAGGGCTTTTCCATTTCTTTAGGTAATAATTCCCGTTTTAACTTAAAATTACCTTTATCTATTGCTGCTTTGGTTATAGTGTCTGGTGGTTCGATGCTACTACCCGTAGAAGTTGACGCGAGTGGTACAAAACAAACTATCGCTCAAACTTTGATCGGACAAAATCCCGTAGCAAGCAGCATAATTTACGTAAATCCACAGAGTGGTACGGATGCTGCTGGAGCCGGTACTACTGAAGCTGCACCATATAAAACTATTACTTTCGCTCTGCAACAAGCACAATCGGGTACAGTTATTCAACTCGTACCCGGTACCTATAGCAGCGAAACAGGAGAACAATTTCCTCTGACAATTCCACAAGGAGTAACATTACGAGGAGACGAAGCTGGTAAAGGACAAGCGGTATTAATTACAGGAAGCGGTAAATACACTAGCCGTACATTTGCCGCTCAAAACGTGACTATTCTTCCTCAAAATAACTCTGTTATTACTGGTGTTACCGTTACAAATCCAGAGTCTCGCGGAACTGGTGTATGGATAGAATCAACTAATCCTAAAGTTACAAACAGTACTTTTACGAATAATAAACGAGAAGGTGTTTTTGTTACTGGTACAGGTAATCCGGTAATTGCCGGTAACATTTTTATTAAAAATACAGGTAATGGCGTTTCTGTGGCAAAATCTGCTACCGGAGAGATTCGCGGTAACTTATTTCAAGATACAGGATTCGGTTTAGCGATTGGTGGAGACTCTACACCTTTGGTAATTGAAAACCAAATTTTGCAAAACGTAGACGGAATCTTTATCTCCAATTCAGCTAAGCCGGTATTACGTAAAAACGTCATCCAAAACAATACACGGGATGGTATTGTCTCTATTTCTCAAGCTCAGCCTAACTTGGGAACCTCTGAAGAAGCGGGTGGTAACTTAATCCGCAATAACAAACGTTTTGACCTAAACAATGCCACTCAAGGTCAAATTTTGGCTATTGGTAACGATATCGATCAAAGTAAAATTTCCGGACAAGTGGAATTTGTGGCAGCTGCTGTAGAACCCCTACCTGGTGGAGCTACGGCTTTCCGAGATGTCGCACCAAATTATTGGGCAAAAAGTTACATCGAAGCTTTAGCCTCCAAAGGTGTGATTGCTGGCTTCCCCGATGGTACTTTCAAACCCAACGAACCCGTTACCCGCGCTCAATTCGCTGCCATTATTAACAAAGCATTTGCACCAACCCCTCAACGACAAGCGGTTAATTTTGGCGATGTCAGGAGCAATTTTTGGGCTTATAGTGCGATTCAAACAGCTACCAGAGGTGGTTTTCTTGCAGGTTATCCCAATAATACATTTAGAGCACAGCTAGAAATTCCCAGAGTACAGGTTTTAGTTTCCTTGGCTAACGGTTTAGGTTTAACTGCAAACAATCAAAATGTTCTTTCTGTTTATAGCGATGCTTCCCAAATTCCTAATTGGGCTCAAGCACCAGTTGCAGCAGCAACTACAAAACAGCTAGTAGTTAACTATCCAACTGCTACACAATTAAGTCCCAATCGTCAAGCCACTAGAGCAGAAGTTGCAGCTTTTGTTTATCAAGCCCTAGTCAACGCCGGAAAAGCCCAAGCAATTCCCTCACCTTATGTAGTAACGGTTCAGCAATAAAACTACTAACTCTTAAATACAACAATCAGAAGTCGGGTTTTTAGGTTAAATATAGCGGTTTTCACTTGAGTGGAATACAAATTTTACCTCACCCCGCCCTCCGGGCACCCCTCTCCTTAATAAGGAGAGGGGAAGGGGGTGAGGTTCTAGTGTATTAGACTCAACTGAAATTTGCTATATCTCTTAGATCAGACAATCATTCTAAAAACCCGACTTCTTACCCGCTCGGTTACATGTCTCTTAGATAAAACAATCACCGTAAAAACCCGACTTCAATCAACTTCAAGGTTTTTTCGGTTCTTGACGACTATCTTCCCAACGCCAGAGAAACACCATTAAAGCAACCACTCCTAACTGAAGCGCTAAGGATGGTAAACCAACTTCAAAAGTAGTCTTTTGGGCTAGTAGCTGTAAAACAAAAATAAATGCGCCGATTAAGCCAGAGGCACCAAAAGATAAGTAAACAAATTTTCGTAAACCCCGATAAGGAGATGCTGCTTCTGCTTTGAGACGAGCGTATTGCTCTGGGTTTAGTTGACGTTTATTAGTGCTATTTTTAGAATTTGGTTGTACCATAAAGTTTTTAATGATATAATTCGAGATTGTTTATGCCGACGTGGCTCAGTGGTAGAGCAATTGATTCGTAATCAATAGGTCGCGGGTTCAAATCCCGCCGTCGGCTTTGTTTAGCTGTAATTAATAGTTTACCTGTTTGAGGATTATACGATTGCGACCTTCTTGTTTAGCTTGGTAAAGAGCTTTATCTGCTGCCAAAATTAAATTACTTGGCGAGGATTTAAAATCGGGAATGGTGGTTGCCACACCCAAACTCAGAGTTACATAATTACTAACCCCAGATTCCAGGTGTTCTACTTGTAATTCCCTAACTCCCGATTGCATTAAAGCTGCAACATGAACCGCACCAGGAGCATTGGTATGTGGCATAATTACAGCAAACTCTTCGCCACCGTAACGCGCTACCAAATCTTGATTTTTTTGTGCCGCACCATTTAAAACAGCAGCCACTTTTTGCAAACACAAGTCTCCTGCGGGATGTCCGTATTTATCATTAAAAGGTTTAAAAAAATCGATATCGCATAAAATTAATGACAGTGGTTTATCTGAACCGGCTAAATTCATCCATTGATTATTTAAATACTGATCAAACCGCCGACGATTAGCTAACCCAGTTAAGCCATCCATATTAGCTAATTGTTGTAAAGCTTGGTTTGCGGCTTCTAGTTGTTTATATAATTGTGCTTGTTGTAAAAGTCGTCGCACCCGCTGACGTAAAACTGCCCAATGAATCGGTTTAGTAACGTAATCGCTAGCCCCTGCCCCGAAAGCACGATTTACTGACTCTGGATCATCCAAACCTGTAATCATTAATATTGGAGTACGTTCCCATAGTTTTGAAATGACGCTGGTACTTGCATAAGATTCAGTATCAAAATTTGCTAACGCTACTGCCAAATTGTTTCTCGCAATCTGCATTAGTTCATTACAGCAGGTAAAACCGTCCATCACCGGCATTAATGCATCTAGTAGAACCAAATCCGGTTTTAAAGCAATATACGCATTTAAGCACTCTCGACCATTAGCAACATCTACTACGCGATATCCTTCATTATCCATATATTCACGCAGAAGAGTCCGTATGGCTTTATCGTCGTCAGCCACCAAAATTAAGGGCGGTTTGCTAGAGATAGCAGTTGGGCTTATGCCTGACATGAGTTGCATTCCACAGAATACTAAGGTGGTAAAGCTAAAAGTAAATTCGCGATCGCGTTATAAAAAATGGGATAACTATGCTTAGCCTACTTCTAGATTTTTCACGCTATTGTTAAATTTAGTTACTGTACGTATTGTTTTAACGCATTAAAAAGTCTTTTTCATCCCCAATTATCATTACTAGTTAAAGCTTAATGACAACCCTATGGAACGAAAATAAAATTGTTCACAAAATATGTTGAAACTTTGTCTTAAAAAGGACAAGAGTACACGAATAAAAGTATGATTTTATATTTATTTTGGAAACTAATTATGACTTATAATTCAGTTGCGGTATCGCAATTTTGAAGATATTTTAAGGTGGAAATGAAGTATTAAATGGGGAAATATTGCTTTGCTGTCTTACTGAATGTGGAGAAGGTAAACAATAATTCTGTTTCGTGTGTTTTGCGGCTATGAGCAAAATCTTTGGTAGACGACTTAATTGCATATCTGACTATGACCCTGTTAACTATAATATAAGCATCTGCCCACAATAGGCTAGAAAGAAAATCTTACTATCTATAGTTCCCAAATATTGATTTGCAATTACAATTTTTTAGGAAAATTACCAAAAATAATCGGTTAGCAGTTACGTACTTAAGAAAAATTAACTATCCTAAACATACTCAGTGGTCAGGAAAGTTTTATAAATATTGAATCATTCCTCTGAGAATCTGTATATGTTTGTCTATTACATTGTCAATTTAGTAGCAACTCAGCGGTAGCTAAAATGATCGATATAATGCTGTGATTCTGAAAGATTTCAAGTTCTGATTAAAATTAAAATCCCATGCCAGATTCATTAATGTATCAACAGGATGATTACGTCGTCTTGGAAACTAACCAACCGGAACAGTTTCTGACTTCTTCAGAGTTGTTGGAAAAGCTCAAAGAGACTTTGCAACAACTTGAGGAAGAAGAATTACCACAGGATTTAAAAAAAATTGATTCTCTGCAAAAAAGAGCAGAATACTTAATTAACACTAGTTGCGAACTCGATATTGGTCCGGGACAATATTTACAGTGGTATGCGGTGCGTTTGGAAAAATAACCAAAAATAATTTGTCTTTTCCCTATTCCCTATTCCCTATTCCCTATTCACCCCAACCTTTAAAAGCAAAATTATGATTGTGTTTCTGAAGTAGTAATCAATGCTAATTCAATTTTTTCTTCTCCTATCTGTGCGATTTTGACATCTACCCCTGGACCGAAAAAAGCAATCATTTTTTGCTGTTTTTGCTGCCAAACATCTAAGGGTGCTTGGGGAGAATCGAATTCTAAAATTAAAGCATAATTACCGTTGATTTCCATTTCTCGCAATGCTACAACTTCTGGAAAGTCCTCTCCTAACTGTTCTAAGCCAAGATGAGTTAAGGCTTTATCTAGATGAGCATCTTGTCCATAGCGATATCGAGTTACATCTTCACGGACTTGATTTTGAGTCTGAGTTGCTTTCTGCTTTCTTAGCGATAAAACAGATTCTGGTGTCGGAGGAACAAACGGTACAGGCTTGAGTTCGTTCGCTTTGAGTGCAAGTCCTCCCAACAATACGGGAATCCCGTAAAAAAAACCAATCAGATTAAGCGTAGCATTGTGGGCAGCGTAAGCTACAAAGCCTGTTAGGGTTAAAATTCCACCAATAGTTAAACCCAGCGTTCCCAAAGAAAGTTTCCCTAGCATACTGCGTGATTGTATTTTCAATTCAACTGTAACGATTGTTTCATTATCGCCGACAATAGGTAATAATTTGATAAAATAAAACCGAATAATTGCTTGTTTTGGTTTAACTTAAAAAAAGTATTATTTAATTGATTTAGTTGATTTAGCCAAATATTCTTACAAACAATATGGATGTACAAACGATAAAGGAAAGAATTGCTCTAGTTGAAAGCAAACGCGAATATTTACTCAGCTTGCTCGAACAACCAAACCTGGGGACTTTAAGAATTGATGTCAATCAAGCGATTGAAGAAATGGATGAACTGCTTGATGAGTACAAGCGTACCTTCCCTTAAGTACAGTCAACTAACAAAAGTGTCAATTTGAATATAAAAGCCCATGAAAAAATCACCCCTATAGCTGATCTTAGGGGTTTTATATGCATAAATGAAGAATTACAATACCCTGCTTGTTACAGTTAATTGCTTAATTTCTATTATTACTAAGTATTAATTGTTTATTAAATCTAATATCTAACAGGTTAAATTCCAAGTCAAATCGCGTTAGTATAAGCCTTGATTGATAGCTTTACTAACGCTTTACATATATTAACTGATATTTACTCAATAGCATTTATCCTCTAGACTAAAAGTTCCTTGCATCTTCTCCCAATTGTTTAATTAAGCCAACTAGTTGATTCGTCGGTGCATCTTTGCGACAAAAAGCATCCACATTACTCATTGCTTTTGTTTCTTGAAAATATTTCTCTTCTACAGAAGAATAAGCAATAATTTGAGTATTGGGAGATATGTCTTTAATTTTGCACGAAGCGCTCCAGCCATCCATTACCGGCATTTGCAAATCTAGCACAATCACATCAGGATGGCAGGTTTTGACCATCTCTACCGCTTCTTTACCATTACTAGCTAAACCTACTACTTGAATATTTTCTTGAGAAGAAAAAGCTAGTTGGAGAGTTAAACGAGTGAGTTCATGGTCATCAACTACTAGAACCCTTAAAGTTGAAGGCTCACAGGACAACATTAACATCTAAACAAATATAATAGAATGGACACTAACCTTTATAGTTTATGGGATCAGATAGGGCAAGTAACTCTATCCTATGGTTGAATAATCTTCATGCATTAATGACAAATCTCTAATTATTCTGCTTAAAAACTATTAAAGGCGTGTTTATGATGAGGCTAAGGCAAGTCTACCATCTGCAAGGAATTTCTTTTCGGACCGATAAAATGTGAAACATTTGTACTTTTATTTGCAGCAATTTGCATTAACGCTTTCTGCGAAGCAGCTTCAGTTGATTCTTCCGAAGGCTTTCTTTGAATGTAACTACCATCTGGTTGTAGTTCCCAAGCTTGACGGTTATCAGCAAGCATAATCCCTAAGATTTCTTGTATGTCCTTAGCAATATCCGAGTCCTGAATTGGGGTTATGACTTCTACCCTACGGTCTAAATTACGCGGCATCCAGTCAGCACTGCCAATAAAAATTTGCTCATCACCATTATTATAAAAGTAAAAAATCCGGGAGTGTTCTAAAAAGCGACCGATGATACTAATGACGCGAATATTTTCGCTCACGTCTTCTAATCCGGGGCGCAAACAACAAATTCCCCGTACAATTAAGTCAATTTGTACTCCTGCACGAGAAGCTTCATATAAAGCAGCAATAATTTGCGGGTCTACCAAAGAGTTCATTTTAGCAACAATGCGCCCGGAAGAACCATTTTGAACGTTTTCGATTTCCCGATTAATCAGCATCATAAAACGTTCCCGGATATTCACTGGTGCAACTAACAACTGTCGATAAGCTTTTTGCCGAGAATAGCCAGTTAAATAATTGAATACATCGGTGACATCAGCCCCTAATTCTTCTCGACAACTGAATAGCCCGATATCTGTATAAAGTTTTGCTGTCTTCGGGTTATAATTACCAGTGCCAATATGTACGTAACGACGGATACGCTTTTGTTCCTGACGCACAACCATGACAATTTTACTGTGAGTTTTTAGACCGACAATTCCATAAACTACGTGAACACCCATACTTTCTAAACGTCTAGCCCAGTAAATATTGTTCTCTTCATCAAAGCGGGCTTTGAGTTCCACAAGTACGGACACTTGCTTACCGTTTTCCACAGCACTGATTAAAGCATCTACTATTGGTGAATCACCCGAAGTCCGATAAAGGCTCATCTTGATTGCCAATACATCCGGATCTTGGGCAGAATTAATAATAAAATTGACTACTGAGGCACTAAAGGATTCATAAGGATGATGTACTAACAAATCCCCCTCTCTAATCACAGAGAAAAAGTCTTTTCCTTCTTCTGTAGATTGCATATTCGGATTTAAACTTGCTCCTTTGAGCCGTTGCAATCTCGCAGGTACTACAGCTTTCCAGGGTGGGTCTTTTAATTCTGGAACTGGCAATGATAAAAAGTACATTAAGTCCCGCAATCCTAAAATACCATCTATTTCGTAGGCATCATTTTCGGATAAATCCAGAACTTCTAACAGCTTGGTTCGGACTTCACTTGGTGTCTGAGATTGCAATTCGATTCTAACTGGATTACCTCCAGCACGACGTTTTCTCAGTTCTTGTTCGATCGCGAGTAACAAATCATCTGCTTCATCTTCTTCTAAAGCCAAGTCAGCATCGCGAGTAATGCGGAAGGTATAATATTCCTGGATATTCATTCCGGGGAATAAAGAGTCTAAATTGTGAGCAATGGCTTGTTCGATGGGTACACCAGTCCAGATGCAAGGTTTGCCATTTTCTTCAATTCTTAAGTCTGGTGGTAAAGACAAAAATCGTGGTAGTACTTTCGGAACCTTAATTCTGGCAAAAAGTTCTTCTTCAGTTTCCGGATTTTTAATTATAACTGCCAAATTCAAACTGAGATTAGAGATGTAGGGAAAGGGATGGCTTGGATCTACACCCAGGGGAGTAATAACGGGAAAAATTTGTTCTTCAAAATAATTATCTAAATATTTGCGCTGTTTCTCAGTTAAATTAATATAATCAACAAGATGAATCCCATGAGACGCTAATTCGGGTCGGAGGTTTTTTTCAAAATGTTGATGCTGCTGAGCGACTAAAGGACGCAATACAAAGCTAATTTCTTCTAATTGTTGTTGGGGAGTACGACCATCAAAACTTGTACCGCTAAATTTAGCTTCTACCTGTTGACTTAATCCTGCAACTCGCACCATGAAAAATTCATCAAGATTATTACAGAAAATAGCTAAAAATTTTAAACGTTCTAATAAGGGAGTTCGGGTATCAATTGCTTCATGTAATACTCTATTATTAAATTCTAGCCAGCTTAATTCTCGGTTGAGATAGTATTTTGGATCTGATAAATTCTTTGAATTGGCAGTTTTCTTGGATTTCGCCATGATGACCTTAGATTTGGCAGGTGCGACTGAGACAACGGAAATTCGACTCTAACTAAATATAAATATAATATTAGATTAAATGTAGCTTTTGCTTCTATCTGAAGAAAAATTATTATTTTAGCCTAGCGCCATACAGTAAAAAGTTATTTTGAACTTCCCTAAACTGTTTTAAAGTTTTTCAATAAAATTATCTAAATTTGAAAAAACGACACTCAGTAGATTGGATAAATTGATAATTTCAGAAGTCGGGTTTTTAGGTTAAATATTTGTTAAACAAGACAATGATTGTAAAAACCCGACTTCTTACCCCACGAAAAATCACCAATCAGAAGTCGGGTTTTTAGGTTAAATATTTGTTAATTCATATCTTGCACCATAAAAAGCTGTCGTCAAAATATAGCGGTTTTCACTTGGGTGCAATACAAATTATTACCTCACCCCGCCCTCCGGGCACCCCTCTCCTTGTTAAGGAGAGGGGATGGGGGTGAGGTCTTAGTGTATTGGACTCAACTGAACTTTGCTATATTAGACGCGGGCTTTTCGTCCCGCACTACAATAGCTTGATGCTTTTCATTTATACAATTTAGCTGCACATCACCTCTATTTCTTCTTCGCTGCTGCGGAAATAGGTAACTGTAAATTCTGGTTATAAACAAACTGATTGTTAATTTCTACTTGTCGTTTGGGAAGATTATTTCGAGAATTTAGTGGATCTGAGTTGGAAACTTGTAAGATATATTTACCAACAGGAACTCCATCAAGACGATAAAGACCAAAGCTGTCAGTCGTACTAGATAATACTCGTTTGCCAGTATTAGTTACTAGTTCTACACGGACTTCTGTTAAAGGTTGCCCAGATGTATCTGTAACTTTCCCTGCAACTCCATATTCAGCCCTGACGGGGAAATCTACACGAGTGACTCCTGAAGAAGCCACCTCGGCGACTAAACTAGTTTTAGATATTGCTAGTTCGATGGGTAATTCTTCGGGTTCAAGTTCCACAACATAGACACCTTCTGGTAAATTACCGACAAAGAAATTACCTTTAGAGTCAGTTCTAGCAGAACCAAGATTTTTATTGCGAGTATCGTAAATGCGGACAATAGAACCACTTAAATCAAAGCCTTTGCTTCCTTCTTCCACTGCCAATTTACCGGCAATTGCTCCACGTTCCTTGCTAATGCCGCTGTATCTCGCTGGAGTCATTTTACCCCCAGCAACGGACATATCGGAAGTTAAAGATAAACTAAGACGACCATCATCTAATCCACCGAAACTAATTCCTCTAGAAGGTATAGCTTCATAATTAAGTCTAGCAAATAGACCGGGTAGTACTTGCATACTTGCCCCTGCGATCGGTCCGATTTCTCCATCGCTGATTGCTAATCCCACATTCCAACTTAAGTCTTTAAGATTATTCGGATTATGACCAACACCTAGGGAATAACGAGGAGGAGCGCTTCGACCAAATTCAGAACCGAAAGATAATTGATAATTACGATTCAAATCATATCTTAAATCTGAAATATAGGCATCTCCATAACTGTTAAAAGATAATCGAGTCGAACGATTCGGTGTAAAGAAAGCATTGAATAGATAATCACCAAAAATATCTGGTCTACCACTCAAAGATAAGTTAGAAAAAGGACGAGCATAAAAAGTAGGTAAAATATATTCATCAGAATCGTTATCGTCTTTACGACTGCGAGCAACAAATCCGATATTTAGTTTATTATTAAAGCGATATCTTGCTTCTAAACTATGATTATATTGTTCCCCGTTAAAGATTTCATTGCTTGCTCTACCTCGTCGATAATTTTGAGGTAGTGACTGAGAATTCGCATTTATTTCTAATTTATCCAAGTCAATATCTAAATCTGCTGAATAACCAACTTTATCAAAAGAATTTCCTACACTTGCTGATAAAATAACGGGATTTGCTAAACGCCAAATTAACCCTGCTTGTCCTTGAAAAGAATTAGGAATTGTTTGTAGAGAACCTTCAAAGGTTAAATTATTGGAAAGTCCTTGACGTAATTGGTAAAAACCAACAAGTTTACCTTCATCTGTGGAATTAAAATCACTGAATAAACTATCTTGAATTAAATTACCACTAAAACCTAATCCACCTAATTGGACATTACCTCCTGCTGGTAATAGTAAATCAGAAGCGTTTATTCTTACAGTGCGAATATCAATAGGAGCGCGTAAATTATTGCGTTCAAAAACTAAAACTTCAATTTCACTACTTTGACCAACAGGTAATCTGACATTAACAAATTCGTATATTCCATCAAATCCTACCTGTTGTTCTGCAACTGTAATTCCACTTACTCTTAACTGTACAACACTTGTTGGTGGAACTCTACCGCTAAATGTTTGTGTGGATTGAGAACGTCTGGGTAAAAGTTCGTTGGCGCTGTAACTAGAACGAAAATATTCTGTTGGTAAATTACTATAACCAAATTGTAAACCTGTAAGGTCAAGTCCATTTACAAGTGGATGTAAACCGACTCTTTGACGACCTAATTGATAGCGAAATTGACCGCTACGTTTATAAAAGAAATATTCAGTTAAATTTGGCTGATTGCGAAAATTATTATTCATTTGTACCCGCCAAGTTCCACCTGCAAGTCTTCCATCTAAAAGTGTATAACTTTGCAAGTTTGTATTTCTCGGAGTACCAACAATATTTAATTCTTGTCGTAGTCTAGAAATGCCGGTACTAGGTGCAAAAAATTCTGGTTTTAGTTGAGCATTAGTTAGAGGTTGTCTACTACCTCCACGCCAAGGTAAATCAGCGAGTAAGGTTAAATCGGCTGTATTTAATTCTAAAGTTATTCCTAATTTTTCTTGAAGTATTTCTTTGCTAACGTAATTTAAATCATTGATTGTTTTTAGTACGTTGGGTGGAAAATTGATTGTTCCTAAAGGAGTTTGAGTTTCAATTCCAGCACTAGATTTATTAACAGAAAATCCACTAATTTCACTAAAAGTTTCTAAAGGGATTAACAGAGTATTGTTTTCTTCAATAATATCTATAACTCCCACTTCTCGACCGTTAATGACAACGCCAACAAGGAAAGGTTCTCCTGGTATTTGTGCTAAATTAATTAAGTTATTATCTCGTAGCTTATCTATTAAAGAATCGCGTAAGGAATTAGTATTTTGATTATGATTATTTTTAGCGGCTATATTTGGATTTGGTTGTTGATTTAAATTTGGAATATTATTATTTTCTTGATTTTCTTTTTCTAGATTAGAAAGAGCAATTTCTCCAGACTTTTTAATATCAATATTAACAGAATTGCCAATAGTATTATTTAAAGAAGCAGATATAGAAGCAGTAATTAATTCTTGAATCACTGCGAGAATTTTTGCTGTATTGATGTTTGTATTACCCGCAATTTTATTATTATTGTTATTATTACTGGTATTTGCTTCTAAATTTTGGTTATTGCTGGTTTCTGCTGATTTGGTAGAGGATTCCAATTCAGAAGAACTTTCTATTTGCGGCTCAACTGTATTGTCAATAGTATTGTTAATTGAAGCGTATAAAGAAACATTGATTAATTGCTGTACAGTCGCCAGAATTTTTTCAATAGCATTCTTTTCCACAGAGTGATTTTCAACTACTGTTTGCTTATTCCTATTCCGATCTAAAATGACTAATCTCTCTCTACCTCTTTCCTCTGCGTACTCTGCGTCTCTGCGGTTTTTATCTTGGTAATCTTCTAGCGGCAGAGCAATAACAGATTTTTGCTCTACCTGTTTCACCGATGTAGAAACTGGTGGAATTGTGGTAAAAGTGTTATCTTTATGACTTTTTTGCGGATTATTTTCCGAAATTTCAGACTTTTTATTTTCAACATTACAAGGCTTTGTGGAAACAGAATTAGCCAGTATTTTACCTAGTAAGTTATTTACAAGGTCAGATTTTTGCGACTTATTTTGTAGCAATTCACAACCATTATTTTGAGTTGCAGATTGCGGAGTCAATATACTGACAATTGGGGGCTGTGTAGGTGGTAAAGCTAGGTAGAGCATACTTAGGACAAAGTTATCAATATTTAGCCTGATATAGGCTATGGACTATGAATTGTAGTTATTTTTTATAGGGAAGAGGGAACAGTTAAGAGTCTTACTAGCGAGGAAGATTACCGATTAAAAAAACCGCAGAGACACAGAGTACGCAGAGGAAAGAGGTAAAAAGAGATGAACCGCACCCTGCGGGTGAAAGGTAATCTTAGAGCGGGATAGGAGTAGTTTCGATTGAGATAGCGTATCCCCATCCCTCTCTCCTCCCTATTCCCTATTCCCTATTCCCTATTCCCTTTTAAAGAAGTCGTAGGTAATTTTGTTGGTTTAGAAGTATTCGCTGTAGCTTTAACAGTAAAAGGAATACCTTTTTGAATGGGAATTCCACTTAACTCAGCATTTATATCTAAAACGTAGTTACCTGGAGGTAGTTTATCGGTTAAAGTTTGCAATATTTTAGGATTTTGGTTTGGTAAAATTGGCGGTAATTTGAGACTTCCAACTTTAACAACATTTGCCGGTAATTTTTGATTGGAATTGCCAACATTTTTGATAAATTGTGTCGCTTTTGCTCCTGGATATTTAGCAGCTTGCCAAATAGCATATTGTCCTTCCATGCGGATATGAGCATTACCTTTGTTGGAAATATCAAATACTGCATTAATTCCATTAGATTTAGCATCCACACTCACCGAATTAACATTACCAATTCGCTTTATTTCTCCCGAATAAGCATAGACAACAACACCAATACGGGCTTTAGTCCCAACTGTATTTGATTCAGTATTCGCAACAATTTCTTCAAAATAGATTACCGCACGATGTTCGCCAGAATTAGGTTGAATTTTAGGACGAATCGCAAAGCGTAAAGTTTGAGTTCCCTTTGCTGGAATTGTAAATTTAGAAGGAGTAAAAAGAATCCATTGATCTAAAGATTGTTCAGTGGATGGTATCTCTTGAAATTGATTTTTTTCATCCATCGTCCAGTTTTGGACATAAGCTCTAATTTGTACTGGTTTGTCATCAAAATTAGTAATTTTAATTGTATTAGTACGTCCCTTTCGAGAATTAATATCTAACTCCATCCGGGGAGGACTAACACTCATTTCTAATGCTGTCACGCTTGGTATTCCCCAAGCCATTAACCCAATTAAACTTAGTCCTATTGCTTTTACTGTTTTCTGCAACATTACGAATTTCACTTCCTCACACAATAAATATCTTTAAATATCTTTTACTTGCATTGAGTACCATTTATTGGTACACAAATCTCAATTTCTCCTCGAAATTTACCTGGTACTAAGCTTGATAATTCTCTGAATTCCAAGGTAACTCCACCTGAAATTACAGTAGTTTCATCGGGGCAATTTTCTATTACGTCAATAGTCCCGAAAGGTTTTGGTTCAAACTTATTTCTTTGGAAAGGACTATTTTGGTCAAAAGTACTTGGTCTTAATGTGTATTTAACATCGTTAGCATTAATCGGTAAATCTGAATTTCTAACCCTCATTTGCCAATAACTTGCTATATCTTTAGTGGTACTCGATTTATAAGGTGAATTCGTTGATAATGTTTGTTGTTTATTATTACCAATTTGTTCTACATCAGCACCAATAATGTCCATTACTGTTAGCTTGGGAGTATCTGTTAATTGAATAACAAATGGTTTATCAAGGTTTGCTTGGCATCCAATTGAATTTGATTGTGCAAACACTTTTGGCTGTGGTGTTAATGTAATTGCTATAAGTACGCTGAAGTAGCATTTAACAAAATTGCGGCAGTTCATTTCTCAATAAAATAATTTTTTTGTTAAGGAAAGAAAGCTATAAATATGAACTATTAGCCTTAATTCATCAAATTCTTTTTATGTCATCAATTATGATTATTTAAAAACTAATCTAATCTGTGATTTTTATTTTATTTTCAAATAATAGTCAGCAATAATATTCATAACTAATTACATAAATTATCTTCTAGTAAGATACTGGAAGCAGGCATTTGCCTGCACCAGAAATCTTAATCGTAAATCTGATTACGGATTTACAATTCGGATAGTTACTTCACCACCAGTAAATGTTGTACCCTGAGCAATATTAGAAGTGGGGAAAGTAAATTCAAAACCTGCTGAAGCTTGTTTGTAATTTGTACCAGTACCATTTGTCGCACTTTCAATATCTCCTTCAATCACAGTCATTCTGACCGGAGTACTACTTCCCCCTCCAATACCAGTTGAACCTGGGCCTGTAAGAGTATCTTTGCTCGCAGTAACTTCAACATCTGGGTTAGTTGAACCACCCCAAATTTGGTATAAAACAGGAACTGTTTTGGTCACTGTTAGATTTTCCGATCCAGTCGGGGTTTCTGTTGACAAAGGTGTAATACCTGCTCTTTCATCGTAACTTCCTGCATCTTGATCTACAGACCTTCCTCCTTGTAAATCTTGTTGGCTAACAATAAATTTCAAGTCGGAATATGTACGTAGAAAAATTGCTGGAGTTATTTGTACCTCTACTGGTAAAATTGCGGATTGTGCATGAACAGGTGCTGCAATCATCGCACTACCCAAAGCTGCTGCACTAGCTGCAAAAATGCCTAGAATCTTCTTCATTTAAAATCTCCTCGGAGTAAGTAATGTCAATTTTGAAATTTTGATAAACTCTCTGTTTATGACTTATCCAAATTAATTTGTTAAAGGGATGAATAAAACCTGAAGAATGAAGTTATCAGTAGTATAAAAATACAGATACCTGAATTTATTTATGGAGCCAATATTCCGGTATAGTACTTTTAATCAAAGGTTTTTAAAAACCATAACTTTAGCTTCATGCTTGAATTAAGCGGTTTGATAGATATTCCCTGATAAGTCCGAGAGTAAGGAAAAACGAAATTTGGTTATCAAGACAATCAGATTAATTAAAATATTTGATTTTTTTTACACATCACCTCCTTTACTGATTAATTTAAAAATTTGTAAATTCATCTCGTTTACGTAAGTAATTAACTTTGACGCGACAATTCATAAACAAGACTTGGGAAAGATGTTTATTAGCAGCCGTTTTGAAATTTACCTGGCGCTTTGTTACCGCGTCTACACAGTCAAAACCCGACGACCTGAGTTTAACCTTGATGCAGGTGTTAGTCCGCCTTAGCGAACTTTGCTTGTGTAGTAGCGGTTTAAACCGCCGGATACCTTTAAAAGATCCTCTAAAAAGTCGGGTTTTTACTATAAATATCGGTAACATCAGAAAACAGTCATAAAAACCCGACTTCTGTTATTGTTGTCCAATTCACATTAATTTATTCATTGCTTCGTAACAGGTTTACATCAAGAATGTAACCTTTACCCCTAAAAGACAACTTCAGTGAGATTATGGAATTACGCAGCGAATAGATAAAAATATTTTCAGTAATAATACGTGATTATTATGTAAAAGATGATTTAAGTAATTTGGTAGTTGACAGTTGACAGTTGATCAATGATTCCTTGATGCTACAAGTCCTCCAATTGATCCGTGGTTCAATCCAAAATCCAAAATCCAAAATCTAAAATTGAATGACCTTTGTACCATGTTTCAAACAACTCGTCGCCGTCTTGCTATTTGGTATACTGCTGTAACGGCTGTGTTATTGCTGGTGTTTGCTAGCGGTGTGTATCTTTATTTTCGCAATACTTTGATTGAGCGGATTGATGATACTTTAAACCATGTTGTGGAAGTTGTAGAGCGATCGCTAGTTTTTGAAGCTGTAAACTCGAATCAAGCTCAATTTCATGTAAATGTGGAAGCAAGTTTTCGCGATAATACCGACAGTACAGAAGACGATCGCATTGATTTAGAATGGTTTAGCCCCACTGGTAAATTACTTTGGTCAACTTTATCCGAACCTTTGAATATTCCGATTCATCCCAATCCTATGGGTGAAACTGTGCGGGTAGATAGAAGGGATAAGGAGATGGGGAGAGAAGGGGATGGGGAGATGGAAACTGTTTCTCCGATAGTATTGCGACAAGTTACTCAAAGAGTACAAGTTGGACGAGAAGTTTTAGGATATTTGCGGGTGAGTCATCCTTGGTTTGAAGTGACAAAACCGAGTCGTCAGTTAATTGTTGATTTGGCTTTCGGTATTGGTTGGATGCTGCTTTCTGTGGCTGCTAGCGGCTGGTTTCTTGCGGGGTTAGCAATGCAACCTGTACGAGAATCTTATCAACATCTCAAGCAGTTTACCGCTGATGCTTCTCACGAACTCAGAAGCCCGATAGCATTAATTCAAACTAATGTCCAAGTTGCTCTGAATGAGTTGGAAGTAACTCAAGCACAAGGAACTAATGTAGAACATTATCAACAACAGTTAAGAATAGTAGAACGATTAACGCAGCGTCTTGGTAAATTAGTCAATGATTTACTATTTTTAGCACGTCAGGATAGTGGAATTACTGCTTACGAATTTTCTGATTGTCCTATAGATGCTTTGCTAATGGAAGTAGTTGAAGAACAACAATTATTAGCTGCGGAAAAAAATATTACCCTTTGTTTGAAATTAATTGAATCTCCTCAAACTGAAACTAATCCCGAATTGCTTGATGATTGGTTTTCTTTAATGGGTAATTGGGAACAATTAGTACGTTTATTTACTAATTTGATTAGTAATGCTTTACGCTACACCCAACAAAACGGCAAAGTAGAAGTTGAATTAATGCGTGTGGAAATTACAAACCGCTCCCTACTGCAAATAAAGGTAAAAGATAACGGTATTGGTATTCCATCTGAAGCGCTACCGCGTTTATTTGACCGTTTTTATCGAGTAGATCCAGCACGTAGTCACGTTTCAGAAAATACTTTTACTAAAAATACTGCTGGTTCGGGTTTAGGATTAGCTATCTGTCGGGCAATTATTGAAAATCATCAAGGAGTTGTACAAATTGAAAGTATTTTTGGTAAAGGTACAACAGTTACTGTCACTTTGCCAATTGCTCTAGAGACTTAATTATTCACAGTGAAAATGTTTCAAGTAGCCTATATAAATTATTTCTCGTGACAGATGTACATGAGTAACTGTACCTATTAATGTGGTTAACAAAGCTTGAAGAAAATAATCAATTGTTAAAAATTAATGCCCCTAATCATTAATGAAAAGGACTACTAGTTTACTTTTGATGATAATTTCTTCAGCAATAATCTATGTATAAAAATCATAATTTCAGGAGGGTTCAATGCCGATTAATTTAAGAGAAGATGTTGCATTTATTATACTCAAAAAAATCAAGGATAGCGGTTCGGGAATGCACAAAATAGGCTTCACAGAAACCGATTTTACTGGTAGAGGATTAACGGAAAGTGACTTTTTAGGTCATTTAGATTATCTCAATCAAAAGCAGTATATTAAAGCTGAATTTTCAGGTAATGCATATGCAAATCAGGAAGATGTTCCCAGTGCAGTTAATCCAAAAGAGTTTGATTTAAGAGTCGCCAATACTTTCGGTGCTGAAGATGGGCCTCTTCCTCATTTAATTGCTTTTGAAAAAGCAGAATTGACTGAAAAAGGACAAAAGTTATTAGAAAAAATGGAGCAAAATCCTCCTCAAGATTTAGATAAAGGACCAAGTACTCAAATTGCAACCAAAGATATGCCTTTCTTAGAAAAGGTAATGCTAAAGAGCGGTTTAAATGATATCTTTGATGCTAGAGATATGACAGAAATGGTATTTCGTGTGATGCGTGACTTGATGACTACGGAAGCAGCTGATCGCGTTGCTGAAGAATTACACGAACCAATAGAACCTACCAAAGATAAATCCCTACAAATGGAAATTGTAGAGCTTTGGAAAGATACAAATCCGATAGTCGGATTTTTGAGTCGGGTTCGTCCACCTTGGCAAGGTCCTGGTATCTTTAAAATAGACTCTGACCGTTTCTTATTCCGAGTTGCAAATGAAGGTGGAATGCCAATAGATGCAGACCGTGAGCAAGTTGTCAAGGCTGTTTTTTCTGCCACAAAAGATGAGTTATCACAAGAAAGAATTCAAGAAATAGCTAAATGGCTACCGGATAAAATTCTTCAATTGTGGCAAGAGGCTTAATGTTAAGAGATTTTAGATTTTAGATTTTGGATTAAAAAGTTAGAAGTTAGGAATCCTCAATCAGAAGTCGGGTTTTTTGGAAATATCTCGAACACAATCATAACTATGATAAAAACCCGACTTTCGTTAATTTAAAACTTATTTTTTCGACATTGGGGCTTTTTTCATCATTTGAGTAACTCTATCCCTTAGTAACACTTCTTTTCTAGTATCTTCTAGGGTTTTAGCTAAGGTAATTGCTCTTTCATAAAAATTACCAGCGGTAGAGTAATTACCTACTTTCTCGTATAGTTGAGCATAGGATTCAAAGGTATTTAATTCTTCCTGGGGGTTGCGTAATTCTTTGGCAAGCGCCAGACGTTTTTCTAATAAGTCAAAAGCACGATTGTACCGTCCTACCGAACTATGAGCAGTTACTAATCCATCAATTGCTCGTAGTTGATTAAGATTATCTCGTGCTGTTTTGGCAATTCTGAGAGCGGCTCCATAAGTACCAATAGTGTCTTGATAAGTACTAACAGCACTGTAAGCTTCACCTAGATTATTAAGGGTGTTTGCTTCACCGATAGGGTCATCAACTTGTCGGCGGTAATTAAGAGCATTTTTGTAAAATTTAACTGCTTTATTATAATCTCCTAATCTTGCTGCGGCTAATCCTAAATTACTCAAAGATAGTCCGTAACCTTCATTACTCTTAAGGTTTTGAGCAATTATAAACGCTTGTTCAAAAGTTTGGGAAGCAGTTCTAAATTCGCCTTTTTGTAGCAGCAGGGTACCGATATTATTTAGCGCGAAAATTTGACTTTGAAAGTCCTTGGTGTCGCGAGCGATCGCCAAACGTCTACGAATTGCATCTTCAGCTTTTTTATACTGCTTTAACTGTACATAACCTTTACCTAAAAATTCATAAGTTAAACCAAGTGCATTCAAATCACCAATTGAATGATAAATTTCTAATGCTTGTAACAAAGACTTAACTGCTTTATCGGGATTTCCCTCGATATTTTGTCTTTCAGCCAAACGTAATAAAGTATCTGCTTCATCTCTCGATTGGAGCAAGACTTTTCCATTAATCGACGGACGATGCAGTTGTTCAGTAATATCAGTAGCACTGACAACTGTAGGACTTAACAAGAAACAAAAGAGTAAAAAATAAAAACTATGATGCAGTTTCCAAGGCAATCGCTTGCCAACATTATGGGATATTGATGATTGAAATTTAGCTTTTGCTAGTAGATTCCACAGTTTCATATTCATCTAAATTTTCCGTGAAAATAAATTTTAAGTAAAAGAATTTACAGAAAAGGAAATAATTACCAGCAATAATCAATGAGTATAAGTATTTTTACGCAGGTACGGGCTGAAGGAAATTTTCACCCAAATATATAGCACGGACATCTGCTGGTAATTTTTCTTCTAGCATACGATAACCTTGTTGGAGAAAATTTGCTACTTGATTTGGAGAAATTGCTTCACCTTCAGCTTGTAAATAAGCCGCAATTCTGGTTTCACTCCAGTGGAAAGTTTGAGCCATTAACACCATCAATCGTAACATTGGTGGTAATTGATCTAATGCTTGCTCTACGTAGCACCACAGCGGTGGAGAAGTCGTCTTCAAGGAATAATGAATGCTTTCGGTGGGTGGTAGTTCCGTTTCATTGATACAATAAGCAGTCATATTAATCAGCCAGTTTTGTAAAGTCAGAGCTGGAGTACCTGGTTCTGTACTTTCTAGATTAACTGCTCCGATTTGGTAGTAAATATGCCGCCAAGTCATCGCAAATAAATAATCGGCTTGTACTGGCGATCGCGCTGAATGCATAATCAAGGTGTAGACTATTGGACTGTATCGGCAAAAAATTGCTGTAAAATACCTTCCAGCGTCTGGATGCTGACAAAACAAAGCGATCAATTCTTGGTCACTTTTATGGAACAGTGACTTGACTAAGGGATGGTTAGATTCTGGGAAATGAGGAATTTGCACAGTCTTTTTTGGTCTATGTTGCTAGAATTATTTCAGAAATGTATATTTTTTCTTAATGGCATAATATCTTGGTGTTGATTGATTTAGTACGAAATGTTTGATTAAAAGTTTTCATACAATATAAGATAAGCACGATTTTTATTTAAGTCCGAATTGACAAAAACGAAAAACAATTTTCTTATATATTTATTAATTTGTTCATGGTTATACCAATTGACTTGATAGCTTACCTGTTTACTCCGACTACTCTAGGTTCTTTTCTGCCATTGGACAGTTTGTTCTCCACTCAAGGCATTATGGTGATGCTGCTAGCAGCTTATGCTGGTGCAATGTGGATGTTTCTTACCAGCGCTCCCAAGGTACATACTGTGATGGTGTCGGATTTGGAAATTGCTAGGGATTTGTACGAAGGATTATTAGATTTACCGGCAGCGGAAGTACCTTTGCACTATTATTACAATTATGAACAAACAATAGGTGCTACAGGGATTGATCCGATGTATTTAGGTAGCAGCCCTACTTATGCAACTAGGATGAATGCAGCTACTGAAGGACTGTGGTATCAATTGAAGAAAAATACTCAATTACACGTGATTACTGGGGCTAATTTAGGCAGCAAAAATCAACAGCGTCACGTATGCTTTGACCGTGAGTGTCTGGAAATGATTTTACTACGAGTAGAAACGCGGGGTTTAAAATTTAAAATTCGTAATCGCAAACCGTTGAATTTTTTACTCAAAGATTACGAAGGGCGTGTTGTGGAAATGGCTGAAGTAGCGAATTGAATTCAACTAATGTAGAGACGGGGCGTATTGCTACGTCTCCAGCAATCCCAAATCACGACTTGTTAAGCTGCTACGCATTTAATTTGTATTTGAGTGGCGGGCAAGATGCCCGCACTACAAGAGTTTGATATTCTCGTCTTATACAATCTAGCTGCACATTAGCTTATTTCGATTCAACAACCCATTACCGACTAATTTCAAAAATACATTCCAACCTCTTAACCAATTGCTCCGCTAAATCCAATAAATCTACAGCATCGCTTTCTGAACCAAAACCCCGATTATGAGCATAACTAGCGCTTTCTACTAACATAGTTTTAATCGCAAATACTCGATTTTCTGCTTTAGAAAGCCTGAGACAATCTTCTAACTGAGTCGCTATTTCTTGTAGTGATTTACCTTCTGACTGCTTTCTGACGGTGACAGCTAGCCAATCATCACTTTCTAGAAAAGTAGTAACGGATTCTACAAAATTGGTTTGAGTAACTTCATCTTCATCCCACTTTTCTAACCAATCTCCATCAACATCCTCAGCATATAAATAAGCTGCTTCTAACCCATATCTAACTATGTCATTTTGTAATTTTTGAGCTGCTTCTACAGATTCTATAAACTTATCTAATCTTTTTTGAGTGTCAATTGACATTTGTTTAACCATTCTGACTCAAAGTACTAAGAAATCTTGCTTTCAAACAGTTATCAGTTGCGACGGCGTATGTTCAGAGATCAGGTAGAAAGCATATTATTAGATTATTGTTGAGTGTATGTCACTACGTGCCGCGCTGCGCTACACTGTCCACTGTCCACTGTTTACTGTTTACTGTTAAACAATTCGCTAAAAATTAAATGTTAAATAAATACCCGTTTCAAGATTATCGCTGTTATACAGCGTTACATTAACTATTCTGTCTACAAAATCAGTCACACCCGGATTGTAACTTAATAGTAATCCTTTATCTATATTCCAGAAGCGCAAGGTGGATTCCCAATTGTGAGATTTATCTTGAAAAAATTCTTCACTTAAGCTAGTGAGTTGAACGCAAAGAGATTTATCATACTTACTACTTACAATTATATCAGTCGCCATTGAAAGGTCGGCAATATATCTTTTTACAACAGTACCTCCACGACGTTCAATATTATTTACAATCGATGCAATTAAATCAGCGTCTTGGGCAGAAAATTCACCAGACATTAACTTTTGTCTCCAAATGTAAAATTTAGAGTCATTTTCGTTGAGCCATTTAGGGAATAGGTAGCTGTACCAAAATTTCAAACTCGGTTTGAGAGAATTAAAAGCTTCTTGCTGTTCTTCGTAGGTGGGTAAAGATTTGACTCTTAGCCAAGCTTCAGCATCTCTTATTACTTGTTCTAAAAACAAAATTACAAATTTCTTAGCAGTTAAGGAACCAGGTTTTAAGTCTTTTACCCAACGGTTTATTTCATCTAATCTGCTTGCTAAATTTGGTTCTACTGTAGATGCTTCCGTTATCAAATATTTTAACCTATTTTTGATATCTTTTGCTTGCAAAAAATCATATCCCTCGCATCATAAAATTAAATTTAGCTTTCCGATTCTATTAATTATACAAGTAGTCAAGCCTTGAGTATTTATTTGATTGTTTATTTAATGATTTATTTATTTATTTATATATTCGCTACTCCCTACTCCCTACTCCCTACTTAAACCAAATGTTGGTAGAAGTGCTTATATAAAGATAAAGTAAAAATGGTGCGTTAGGCAATACCAAACGCACCGAAAATATTATGGAGTAGGGTTTGCTGATTCCGGTTTTTCTGGCTTGAGTAGGGGAAAGGCTATAACATCCCGAATACTTGCCGAATCAGTCAATAACATCACCAATCGATCGATACCAATACCCAAACCACCAGTAGGAGGCATCCCGTATTCTAAAGCGGTGAGGAAATCTTCATCAACACCTTGGGCTTCTAAGTCACCAGCGGCTTTTTTAACTGCTTGTGCTTCTAACCGCTGACGTTGATCGATGGGATCGGTAAGTTCGGAAAAACTATTAGCAGTTTCTCTGCCGACCATATATAATTCAAATCGTTCCACTAAACCGGGCTTAGAACGATGAGGTTTTGCTAAAGGTGAAATTTCAACGGGGAAATCAGTTACGAATATCGGTTGAATTAGATTTTCTTCTACTTTTTGTTCAAAGGCTGCATTGAGAAGTTTACCCATAGAAGGGCAATCATCTATACCTTCAATGCCAGCATTTTTACAGGCAGATTTAGCTTCATCTAAATTTTGGCATTTCTCAAAATCAACACCAGAATATTCTTTAACTAAATCATGCATCGTTGCTCGCTTCCAAGGAGGAGTTAAATCAACTTCAGTTCCTTGGTAATTAATTTTCAGCGTGCCGATAACTTCTTCACTGACAGTAGTAATAATACCTTCCGTCAAATCCATCATATCGTTGTAATCGGCATAAGCTTGGTAAAGTTCGATAGAAGTAAACTCCGGATTGTGACGAGTGGAAATTCCCTCATTGCGGAAAATTCGTCCTAATTCAAAAACTTTTTCAAACCCACCGACAATTAACCGCTTCAAATGAAGTTCGGTAGCAATGCGTAAATACAGCTGCATTTCCAGCGTATTGTGATAAGTAATAAACGGACGTGCATCCGCCCCCCCCGCTTCACTTTGCATTACCGGAGTTTCAATTTCAATAAATCCCCGCTCGTCTAAATAACGACGAATCCCAGCAGTAATCAAAGCCCGACGACGAAAAGTTTGTCGCACCTCCGGATTAACAATCAAATCCACATAACGCTGACGATAACGTTTAGTAATATCAGTTAATCCATGCCATTTGTCGGGTAAAGGCAATAGGGATTTAGTCAGCACAGCATATTGCCGAACGTAAACCGATAATTCGCCCTTTTCAGTCCGTTTAATAGTTCCTTTAGCTCCGAGAATATCGCCGATATCAGTCAGCTGCTTCAAATTTTGGAACGCCGATTCATCAACATCAGCCATACTTTCAGAAATACGCTTTTTTTCTAAATAAAGCTGAATAGTCCCAGTTTCATCCTGTAAAGTGAAAAAAGCCAACTTACCCATGACACGACGAGCCATAATTCGTCCGGCGATAGCCACTTCAATGTCAGCAACTTCTTCACCGTTAGCTAAATCGGCGAATTTTTCTTGTAATTCAGCAGCATGATGGGTTAGTTCCCAACTATAAGCATAGGGATTCATTCCCTGCTGTCGTAACTGTTCTACTTTTTCTAGCCTAGTGGCACGGATATCTTCTTCCGACATGGTTTACGAACTTACGAACGGCAAGCTTTCATTATAATTCTCTTCGCAAATTGTACATTGAGAATAATTGGGATAGGCTTTTTTAATGGGATTGTAAATTATGAAGTGGCAAAATTATATTCATTCAGATTCTGAAGTTTTACTGGGAAAACCCACAGTGAAGGGAACTAGGATATCAGTTGAGTTTTTGTTGGGGTTGCTTGCTGTAGGCTGGACGGAAGAACAAATATTAGAAAACTATCCTACTCTTACCCCCGAAGCATTGCGAGCCGTATTTGCTTTTACTGCTGAGTGTATGCGTGAAGAATCTTTATATACTCTTCCCTTATTCTTTGAGGCTGGTTAATGCAGTTTTTAGCAAATGAAAATTTTCCAAAGGCAAGTGTAATCAAATTACGCTGTGCTAATTACGATGTAGCATATGGCAGCGAAGATGCTCCTGGAGCAAAGGATTATGAAGTACTCGCACGTGCAGTTGATGAAAAACGAATAATTTTGACATTTGACCGAGATTATGGTGAATTAATTTACCGTCTGAGAATGCCTTCACCAATTGGTATTGTTTATTTTCGTTATTTTCCTGCGACACCCGATAAACCATCAGAGGATTTAATTCGCCTGTTAACTATTGAAAAAATATCTTTAGAAGGGCTTTTTACCGTTTATGAACCCACCCAGATACGCCAGCGTCCGCTACCTTAAGTGTTTGATAATTCTTAACCGCTCTGTTTATTTTCACCGAGGGAAAAATTGTATTGCGGAAATTATTCTCTGGTATCAGGTGTGTATTCTGACTAACTAACTGTGTGTGATATTTTCCAATTCTACTCAATCGCAACATTGTATTTTTTATATCTTTAAAATCAAAAACAATTAAGTAATAATTCGATAACTTATGCGGACAAACTATGCAAGCTAAGTTACAAATATAAATTATTACTATGGAAAACAAAAAGCAATTAATCAGATGCATTGAGTTTATTTCAGAGGAACTTGATGCAGATGCGTTTTTATATAGTGCTGAAATTACAGATTTAAATGCTGATACATTAATTAATGAAATCAAAGAAACATCACCAAAAAGAGATAATGTTATCTTGATATTAACTACTTACGGTGGTGACCCAGATGCAGCTTTTAGAATTGCTCGCTATATAAAGAGAAAATATCAGAAATTTACTTTATTTGTATTTGGTTCTTGTAAAAGTGCTGGTACTTTATTAGCATTGGGAGCAGATGAAATAGTCATGTCCGACTTTGGTGAATTAGGTCCTCTTGATGTCCAAGTTACCAAAGATGATGATTTTAGAAGTGAGTCTGTATTAGATATCCAACAAGCATTATCTGTAATTGGCTCCCAAGCTTTTGAAATGTTTGAGAGTTATTTGTTAAAGTTAATTTCTGGGACTCAAGCCCTAATAACTACAAGAACAGCAGCAGATATTGCCAGTTCTATGGCTGTGAATTTATTATCTCCCATTTCCAGTCAAATTGACCCGCTAAGATTAGGTGAAATGAATAGATTGATGAATATTGCTTTAGCTTACGGTCAAAGATTAAAGCCGGAAAGTATTGAAGTGATCAAAAATCTTATTTATAACTATCCTTCTCATAGTTTTGTGATCGACTATGAAGAAGCCAAAAAATTATTTGATGATGTCAGAGAACCAATGGATTTAGAATATGAATTGGAAGAAATGATATTGCCTTTGGTACGAAAACCTTCATCTCAAGAAATAATTTTGAATCTAGAAAAACTCAACGAAGAATATGCAGAAAATTCAGAGAGAAATCACCCAAATCGGGAAAGAGTTACGCAAGAATCAGTTTCTTCAGACAATGGAAAGAATGAAGCGGTTGAAGGAAATATCTTACCCTTTGATAAAAAGTAGTCAAATCAAAGATAATTCTGTTGCTTCTCCAAAGACTATATTTAAGATTTTGCAAAAGTAGTATAATTGGAATTTTGACTGTAGATCAAGAAGTCGGGTTTCTATAAGAAACCCGAATTCTCACTCCCTACTCCCTTTATTACTACTCACGTTTAATTTGATTAATTTCTTGCTGTAACTCTTCAATTTGTCGTCGTAATTTATCAACTTCTTGGTTTTGGTTGGTTTGCGGTTTAACATTAACTGCACCTGATGCAGCTTCTTTCTGATAATTACCTTGCTTAATTTGCTGATATTCTGGAGATACTGCCCATTCCCTAAGAAAATGTATGCGTTCTACTGCAAAAGGATGACTAAGCATTACCCCTTGAGCGCCGTTATACATCAAAAATTTATACACTTGATTGAGTCCATCTTCATCAAGGGCTTGATAATTTTCCGACTGACGAATAAATTCTGGTAAACTGCATTCATTAGCATATTTATTACTACCTCCAGAAATTTTCATCATCGAGGACATCACCGTATTGAGGTCATCTGTAACTAATAATGCAGCTCTATCAGCGGATAATTCGGCTTTACGTCGCCATTCAAAAAAAGCATAAATCAAACCGCTGCTAACTATGTTACCAATACCAAAAGTTAATTCCCCGACAATAGAGGCGGCATTCATCGCCCACATCGCCATTTGAATTAAAATAGTATGACCACATTTAATATGTCCTAGTTCGTGAGCTAATACAGACCTAATTTCGGCTTCATTGAGCAAATCTAAAATCCCTGTGTTGATGACGATGTAAGGATGCTGCTGTCCCAAAGCATAACTATTTGCAACGGGATTCTGCTCGACAAAAAGTTTCGGTTCTGGATAAATATCCAAATCTCGCACACATTCCCGAAATATTTGATAAATAGTGGAATATTGTCGCGGTCCAACTTCAATGGTGTTACCCATTAAATATACTAGTTGCGGACGTTCGTAGATAAATTCCACAAATTTACGGGCAATGAAATCAAACCCTGGTAAACCTCTGAGGGTTTCTTCCGCTTGTCGATCTAGTGGATGTTTAAAAGCTTCGCTGGAAATTCCTTTATAAGTTGGCATTATGGTTAAGATAGTAAGTTATTTGTTAGCAATAGGTGTATAAGTCAAGTGCGATTCTAGTGGATAGTGCATCTGCTCTCTGGCTAGGTTACATAATTTGTAATAGTCCATTAACCTGTACAAGAAAAATGTTTAATCGTTTGTAGTGTAACAATTGGGTATGAAACACTGCGGCTTAAAAACCAGCAACGTAATATAAAAGAGGATAAGAACTATTTAAAACCAATTTTAAAGAAAGACTTAATTTTCATGTTTAACTAGCAACTCACTATGTATGGGATTCAAAGCGCGTGATTGAAGCAGAAGTTCATTTATCACTACATAACTTTTTGCGATCGCAACAAGGTTTTCCTTCTTGGCCGCATCATTTGACGATGGCACGGTTGGTAGCACGCGCCTTGAGGGTAGGACGTAGCGCTTTAATTCAAGTAGGGGCTGCTTGCGGTTATCAAGGTCAGTATCGCACTAGTTTTGTCGCTTCGGCTCTAATGTGGCGTGGGGCTGTGATTATTGTGGCGACTCAAGCTGTACAGCAACGGTTATTACAAGTAGAAATTCCTAGACTACAAAACTGGTTAAAAGTCAATAAACCGATAATAGTAGGCGATAGTTTACCTGTTGGCGATTTTAAGGGAATTCTCATCGTGTCTCCCCAAGCTTGGCTAGCACAACAGTTGAGTTCTAGCAATCAATTTCCTCCCGATATTCCCACAATTATTGACGGTGTGGATGATTTGGAAGATTGGATACGAGAACAACTTACGGTGAGTATTCAACCCGCCGATTGGGAACAGCTAATGTTGGCTTGTCCTTCCTTTGCTTCGATAATTCGCACTCATCGGGTGCAGTTAACAAAGGAAGTTTTTCAGCATCCCGCGAATCCCTACGAATGTTATTTAATATCGGAACAAGAAGAAGAAATTTTATGCCGTCTTTATTCCAGTTTAGATTTAAATATTCTTCCCGAACCTTGGAAAAAGTTTTGGCAATTGTTTAAAAGCAGGCATGAAATTGCCGCTAAATCTTCGGTTTCTCCTCCTTTACTTTGGCTTACTATTAGCCGCCGTCAAGGCTTATTCTCTTTACATTGCGCTCCCATTGAATTGGCAAAAATTCTCTCGCCGATTTGGCAGCGACAACCTGTAGTGTTGATTGGTTCTGCTTTAGAACCGGAAACTGAAGCTACATTATTTCGTCAGCGTTTGGGGTTGGGAGATTTGACTTGCTTGAAGTTCTCTCACGACAATCAAAATCAAGCTATTCAACTTTACATACCCAACAAATTACCCTTACCTAATACCCCAGAATTCAAAGCTGTTTTTATTCATCAAGTTCGTACTTTGGTATGTTTGAGTGCAACATCACCTGGTTTAACAGTGATTCTGGTGGGAGATGTACCCCTAAAATCTCAGTTAGGGGCAATCTTGGCTTCAGAATTTGGTTCGCGGGTGCAGGTAGATAAAACTTGTTTGGATGAAAATGGTATTTTAGTTTGCGGTTGGGAATTTTGGCGCGAACATCAAACAGTTTTACCTTCTGCACAAATGTTAATTATTGCGACTTTACCCCTACCATCTTTAGAAAATCCTTTAGTAGCCGGTAGAGTCTCTTACTACAAGCATTCCCATCAAGATTGGTTCCGCTTATATTTATTACCTACAGCTTTAAATGAACTACAACGGGCTGTTGCTCCTGTAAGAGATTCCAGCGGAATTGTAGCTTTACTTGATAGTCGAGTCATTTATCGCAGTTACGGCGCTCAAGTTCTTGCAGCCCTCAGCCCCCTTGCCCGGATTAATTATTTAGATCCAAGTTTGTTTTCTACTCCCAAGGAAGAATCTTAGTCAACACTGTCAACTATCAACCATCAATTACTTAATAAGCTAAATTTTCTAACGTTTCTCGTAAATACCGCTGTACCTGCTCATCTAAACTCAATTGCTCAATTTGCGAGCCAGATTGCACTTGCTCTAGCTGCCAGCGTTGAAAACCAGAACTAATTGCGATCGCCTGCTTGAGATTGTTCCAAATTTCAGTATCACCTTTCAAGTCGTCATTATTTTTAACTGTGAAACTACTCATGATTATTTGAACCTCTATTTAACTTTGTTAATTAGTACAACATTTTTGATGATTACTTTTTGTTTAATTAATTACACCTATTCTATCTTTGAATATACTTGTAGTACTCGGTGTCGGTATAAAAATATAAGCTTCTGAACAAACAAATATTTTGCAGTGTTCTTTAACTGGGGTATAAATAAATTAATTAAAAATCAAAATATAAAATATAATTTTATTGAATGATTAAATTATTGAATACTTTTCAAGGTAATGCTTAAGTTACGGATGTTTCTGTTACCGTTGCTACTAAAATATCTCAAAAAATCAGAGAAATTTTCAGGTTTTTAGTTTAGGTAGTACTTTTTTCTTGCACTGACTTATAAGGGAGTAGTGAGAAAAAGGCTTACATTCATGGCGATGAAAAAAGTTTTTTCATGTTGACTTCCTTGACTTTGTGTTGGAACAACTTAGTTAATCTACCAATAAAAATATGTAGAGACATCAAGGGAAAACCTAAAATCTCTACATAATATAAAAATTAATAGTTTTGTTGTGACTTGGGAATTTTGATAGGCTATAGCAACTAGGAAATTAAGATTCCTAAGTTGCCAAGCTCGACAATTGCTATTACACCGTTGTCTACTCACTATCTTGTCATTGTCAGAGTGCGACGTTTAGTCACCATTTGATAACCTTCAATGATGTCACCTTCTTCCCAAGTACTGAATTTATCAACGCCGATACCACATTCGTAACCAGAGTTGACTTCACGAGCATCTTCTTTCATCCGCTTGAGGGAATCAAGGACACCCTCAAATATCATGTTATTCCCGCGACGTACTCGGACTTTGCAGTTACGAACCAGTTTACCGGATTGAACGTAGCAACCAGCAACAGCACCGCGCCCCACAGGGAAGACTGCACGTACTTCTGCTTGTCCTAAAGGTTCCTCTACTAATTCTGGCTCCAGTAGACCTTCCAATGCATCTTGGATATCTTCTAAGAGTTTGTAGATGATGTTGTATTCTCGTACATCTACTCCAGCTTCGTCTGCGGCTTGTCTTGCACCGCTGGCAAATGTGGTGTTGAAGCCGATAATTACGGCACCACTGGCTGCTGCAAGGTCAATATCTGTCTGGGTAATCTCCCCTGGGGCAGATAACAACATCCGAATGTGTACTTCGTTTTGCGGAATTTGTTTGAGCGCACCCAAAATAGCTTCGAGGGAACCCTGCACGTCTGCTTTCAAGATTAAGTTGAGTTCTTTTAACTCCCCTTCTTGTGCTTGTGCTGAAATACTTGTTAAAGTTACACGTCCTCCCTGCATCAAGCGGGATTGACGTATTTTCTCAGCTCGTTCGTTAGCAAGTAAGCGTGCTTCTTTCTCGTTCTTAAAGACTTCAAACTCGTCTCCTGCAAACGGTACATCATTTAAGCCTAATACCTCTACAGCAAAGGAAGGAGTTGCAGCTTCTACTCGGTGACCTCTATCATCAACCATTGCCCGGACTTTTCCGAACACAGAACCGGCTACGAGGATATCTCCTACGTGTAAGGTTCCGTTCTGAATTAATAAGGTTGCCACCGCGCCTTTTGCTTTGTCCAAATGGGCTTCAATCACGGTTCCTTTTGCTGATCGATCTGGATTCGCTTGCAGTTCTTCTACTTCTGAAACCAGGACAATCATTTCTAAGAGCGTATCCAAGTTTTCTGCTTTGATGGCGCTCACGGGAACCATAATTGTATCGCCGCCCCATTCTTCTGGGACTAAAGAATACTGACCTAGCTCTTGCTTAACTCGATCTGGCTGTGCAGCTTCTTTGTCAATTTTGTTGATGGCAACAATAATCGGCACTCCGGCAGCTTTAGCGTGACTAATAGCTTCAATCGTCTGAGGACGAACGCCATCATCCGCAGCTACTACCAATATGGCAATATCTGTGACTCGCGCTCCCCTTGCCCGCATCGCTGTGAATGCTTCGTGACCAGGAGTATCTAAAAAGACAATTTGCTGCTGTTTGCCGTCATGTTCTATGTCTACGTGGTAAGCCCCAATATGTTGAGTAATACCTCCGGCTTCTCCGGAAGCGACCTTCGTTTTGCGAATCGAGTCGAGTAGGGTAGTTTTACCGTGGTCTACGTGACCCATAATAGTTACTACAGGCGGACGACGATGGAGAAATTCCATATCTTCAAAGTCGAGCATCTCGGTGACTTTACGAGCTTCGGCTTCTGGTTCTGGAATCTCAACTTCTACTTCCAACTCTTTTGCCACCATGATTACTGTCGAGGTATCAAGACTTTGGGTGATGCTAACCGCGATCGCCTTCATGAACAAGATTTTGACAATTTCTGTGTCGGGCGTTGCTAAAGCATCTGCGAGTTCTTGTACGGTCATCGGACCGCTAACCGTTATTTTTTCCGGACGCAGCTCTTTGATTTCCGTTTCTGTATTGTTGCCACCGCTACCGCCGCGCCGACGATTTTGATCGCGAGACCCAGATTTTTTGATTTTGCTTGGTGCCGCTGGAGTTGGTGCTGCTGCTGCTGGTCTGGAACTTTTTGGTTTGGCAGGACGAACTATGGCATTACTAACTGCTGCTGCGATGCTATCGGCTGCTTCATCTTCACTAGTTAGGTCTTCATCAAAATCGTCTTCAACCATTGGTTTCAGACGCTTATTCTTAACAACCTTACCGGCTTTGGCGGCTTCTTTGATTTCGTCGAGTGCTTCCTCTTGCTTAGAGCGTTTTTTCTGACCTCTAGGCAAACGAGGCGGTGTTGGACGCTTGAGTTCAACGATATCATCGCCAACATCATTGTCTTTGTCGTCATCATCTGATTCGACATTTTCTGATTTCGCCGCCGGTCTTAGTGGCGGTCTTAGTGGAGCCGATATGCTCGGAGGAGCTGATGAGTCTTGGCGTACTACTGTCTTCCTCGGACGTTGTACGTCATCCGAACTGCCACCCGGCGATACTTTCCTCGGCTTTTGAGGTTTTTCCGTTTTTGATACTGGCGAAATCGTCGGACGCGCAGTTTTTGATACTGGTGCGTTCGACTGGTTCGGTTGTTCTACTTTATCGGTAGTCGGCTTGTTCTGTTGTCGTTTTACTTTGTCTTTGTCTTTGTCTTTGTCTTGATCGCGATCGCGCTTGAGAACTGGTTTTTCGGCGACGCTATTATGCAAACCGGAATTGGGTTTTGCTGCCACGGGTCTACTAGGTGGAGCAGTCAATTCGGGCGCGCTTGGCATTTCCGGTTTAGATTTGGGTGAAACTAATTTTTCTGGTTTGCTCAAAGCAGTTTTATCTGATTCTGAGGAGGAAGTGGATGGTAAATTATCCGTATTTTCAACGAATAAAGAGTTATTCGGTTTCTGAGACTGATTTTGAGAAGCGTGTGCTGTTGGTGCCACTGGTTCCATCGGCGAGACAGGAGATGTAAAAGGTCGGGGGGGCGCAGCCGGATTTGATGCGCTGTCTTGGTTTGGTAAATTACTAGAATTATTTGGTGGTTTCGGTTTGCTACGAATTTCCAAGATTTGTGGTTTACTAGGTGCAGAAGCATGGTTATGCTTATTTGTACCATGCTCTTTCGACAAAGCTAAAGTAGACGTTAATTTTACTGCTTGCGAACGAATACGTTCGGCATCAGATTCTGAAATCGTGCTGCTATGACTTTTGACCGCAATATTGAGCTGATCGCAAATTACTAGTAGCTCTTTGTTTTCCAAATTCAATTCCTTTGATAATTCGTAAATTCTGACTTTGCCGTTGTTCATCCACTCTTCCCCTATAATTTACAGTTTTAACGGATGGTTGCCAGCTTTTGCGACATCTCCATCCTTGAGTTACTGTGTAATGGCTACCATTTTCGGTTTGAAAAGAGTTTTTACCATTAGGAAAGAGAGATGTGACCGTTGGAAAGCTGGCATCTCTACGCTTGCACAATATTGGTTAACGCCTGATTGCGCCCAAGCATCAGCAAGTAAGTGCCGATATTTAGTTTTTTCTTTGGTTGATGTTTCTGTTGGGTTTAACACATGAAAGCCTACAATAACTAAGTTTTGCAAGTGTTTATCATATAACAGACCATGGGTCAATACTAATTTATAATTTTGGCACTGACCCAATGTTACTAAAAGATAATTTAATCAACAGTACTATCGAGCATAGTCGCATTCATTAATATTATTCTGGAAAGTAACCCCCTATTTAAATTGCTTTGTGAAAAACGATTATTCTAGGGTATAGCTTTAAGGTAAGCGCTGCCACAATGTTGTATACAGTGTTTCTGGCACTGATGTACGCAAGGCTCGTCCTAATCTATTCTTTTTTTGAGCAACACTAAGGCAACTCGGATTTGGACAAATATAGGCTGAACGCCCCATGCCCTCATCTAATTGTACCTTTCCTGAAGGAAACACGCGGACAATCCGCCAAAACTCTTGTTTTAAACTGACTTTTCGACAACTAATACAACGCCTCCAATTCGGTTTCATTTTAACTGACTATTCGGCTTTAGCTATTGTGCTGGATTATTACGATTAATAAATACTTTGATTCTCGGACTCAAATTCTTCCTCAGCTTCATCTAACTCACTATCAAATTCTTCGGATAAAAATTCGCGATCGTCATGTTCTAATTTGTCAGATTCCAGTTTCTGCTGTTCAAGTCTTTCAAGTTCTTCAAGCTGATCAAGTTCTGCTGCGTGTTGCGCTCTTACATCTGAGAATTTGGCATCTTCTCCTTCAAAATCATACTTGGCTTTGTCTTTGATATCTATTTTCCAGCCTGTAAGTCTAGCAGCTAAACGAACGTTTTGTCCTTCCTTGCCGATGGCTAAACTTAATTGATCTTCAGCTACAAGTACGTGAGTTTGGCGGCTTTCTGGGTCCATAAGTCGGACATCATCGACTCGTGCTGGACTCAAGGCGTTGGCAATATAAGTTGCCGGATCTGGAGACCAACGAATCACGTCAATTTTTTCGCCGCGTAATTCATTAACTACTACTTGAATTCGAGAACCCCGCGCTCCAATACAAGCACCAACTGGGTCTACATCTCGGTCTAAAGTATCTACAGCTATTTTTGTTCTCGGTCCAACATAAGAAGATGGAGGATTGGCTTCGCGAGCTACGGCGACAATTCGCACAACTTCATCTTCAATTTCTGGAACTTCGTTGGCAAAAAGATACACTACCAAACCCGCGTCAGCACGAGAAACCAGTAATTGTGGCCCTCGCTGTTGACCTTTTGAGACTTTTTTGAGATACACTCGAAAGTTTGCCCCAATTCGGTAATTATCGTTGGGTAGTTGTTCGCGTTTGGGTAATTCGGCTTCTACTTCCGGCTGACCAAAACCACTGGTAACAGCCATGATTACCGATTGTCTTTCAAATCGCAGTACTCTTGTTTGTAGTACCGTTCCTTCTAAATCTTGAAATTCTTCTTGAATTAATTGTCGCTGCTGGTCACGTAATTTTTGCGATAAGACTTGCTTGGTTTGCATCGCTGCCATGCGACCAAATTCTTTTTTATCGGGTGTTACATCTACAACTACTTCTTGTCCTACCAATTGCGCCGCATCATCGCCAAATTCTTCGACTTCTTTGATCACGTCTTTCAGCGCAATTTGATGGTCGGAATTGGCAACTTCTTCAACTATAATTTTTGTGGAAACAACGCGAAATCCTTCATCTTCAATATCTAATTCTACTTCAAAATTGTCAAAGTAATCTTCGTCAAACTGTTTGCGGTCTAAATTTTGAGCGCGACGATAACGTTCATAACCCTTAAGCAGAGCTTCTCTAATTGCCGATTGTACTGCAAGACGCGGTAGGTTTCGCTCCTTACTTATACTTTCAATCAATTCTTTTAATCCAAGTAATTTAAGCATTGACATATATCGTTCGTTCTCCTTTAAAAAATCGCTACCGGGAACACCGGAATTCAAGACGATAAATAATCGGTGTGTTCACAAAACAGATATTTTGCTACAAATAAACAACTAATAGAACCATTAGATGCTCATTCTTTTCGCAAAAAACCGTTCTTCTTCACCGAGCGTAAAAGCAGTCTTGGTAGATAGTCTTCCCCGACTTAATCGCGTTCTTCGTCTAACTGCACGCTCTGTATATTCGAGCGCTTAATTTCGATTACACGACCTTTTTTATTTAAGTAAACGTTGTTTTCATCTCGGCTAACCAGTTTACCATTCCACTCAGAATGTCCTTGATGGGGTGAAGAAGTGTAAACCTTAACCGGAAACCCTTTAAAAGAGATGAATTCTCGGTCGGTCTTCAATTCCTGGGAAATACCAGGACTAGACACTTCTAATACATAGGCATCGGTGATAATTGCAGCTGCATCCAAATTTGCTTCTAAATTACGGCTCATGCGTTCGCAATCATTTAACCCAGTATCCTGTGTGGGATTACGGATATCAATTCGCAATACTGGTGGGCTTTGATTGGTATGAAAAACCACTTTCACGACCTCTAGTCCAAGGTCTTCTGCTACTGGTGTTGCTAAATCAATTATTTGGGGAACTAAAGGATGAGTCATGTGGCAATTCCAACAAAAAAAGTGGGCTAGTACCCACTCCCTGCGATAAGGATATCTTCCAAGAAGTCTTGCAACGAACTCTAAGATAGCTCGTCTCTAATTTGAGTTTAGCGCATTTTTTCAAAATGCTTGCAGCAAAAAATGTTCGATTACTCATCTGTATTTTGATGCGGTATATCTATCAAAGATAAGTTCTGGTAGGGTGGTTTGTATCTGTCAATAAGGGAAGGGATACTTCTGTTTGGAGATTCCTAGTTTGTTCAAGGATTTGCTCTACATCTTCTTCGGAAAGACGTTGAACGTAATTAATTTTCATTTCTTCCAAGAAGTCGATTAATAAGCTTTGTATTTCTGAGATGACTTGTTTTTTTTGAATTTCGGAGGTCATTGCTTCTGAGAAGCGTTTTAATAGCTGGCTGGAGAGTTTGGCGGAAACTGGATCTTCTGTTGCAGATACTAAAGCATGATAGAGGTTGGTGGCAATTTGAGTCGCCAATTGTTCGCTTAATTGATGCTGCATTTGTCCTATTCCTGGCAGGTTACGAAAATTGCTGTAGATCGGAGATTGGCTAAATGCACTATTTATATTGTGCTGGAGCAGAGCAATGATTTCCGGTTGAATTTTTGGTAGTACTTGGTAAATAACTGTTTGTACGAAAATTCCTGCCAAGGCTTCTATTTCATTAATATTATTAATGTCCACATAAGGACGCAATGTTTGACTTTGTTGTAACCAACGTGTTAAGTCTCCTTGTTTAATAGAATTTTGAGTTTGATTTATAACTCTTACCACTACGATTTGTGTTATCTCTTCAGCAAAATTAGCTACAATGCCTTGTTGAATTTGATGTCGTAAACTGTATAAATTTAATATTTTTGCTTTCTCTATACGAAATAAAACAGGTATGATTCGCAACCAACGCCAAAAAGGTAATACTAGAAAGATATCGTACCAACGCCATAACACTGCATTGAACCAGCTAAACCCAGGATGACGACGTTTTATATAGTAACTACGGGCTAATAATTCAATTGTGAATAAAAGTACAAATGGTAAGTCAATTATCCAAAATTTATCGATAAATTCTCCATTTTCGCCAATTTGTCGATAGTAATTAGTCGCAATTAACGGTTTAATTTTACTGTTAAAAAAACTTATTTCTTGATTCCAACCTTGTTTTAGTAAATATTCTTGACTCCAAAAACTAATAAATGCGCGTTTTGAAGATTCATTATCAAGACGTTCGCGCATCCGATTTTTGATTTTTTCCAAAGTGCCGCTTTTTGAAACTCCTGCAAATGGATTGTTTTCAATCATTTCTACGCTCAAATCACTTAATTCTTCTAATTTGCTTGTTGATAGAGTTGAAGTTAATCCTGTTTGAGCGATTTGTTGTTCCAATTCTTCTACAGTTTTTAAATAATTTTCAGTTTCTCGATGAGGTTCAATTCCTTTAATTGGGTCGTATATTGTTTGAATTTGAGGTAAGTTACGTAAATAAAAATCCCGCCACCCAATATAAGTTAAATTAAATAATACTAATCCTAAGTTTACCGTGGCGATCAGAGCCATGAATCTTTCAAACCAAAGATTTCGCTTGTTGATAAGTTTTTTCTTTTTCATTATTTTTCAGTGGTATTACATATTTTTTACTCGACATAGCGTATTTTATTCACTCATCATAAGGGATTCTATAATGTTTGTTACCAAGTAAATAAAATTTTGAGAGTATATTTTGCATCACATCAAATGTTTACTCACTTCTAAATTTTTCGACTATTTATACAATATTTTTAAAATACATCTATAGGAAGATGACAAAATTATTTGTGGCAAAATGTTTTGAATAGTTAAAAAAAATTTAGATTAATCAAAAAATCACTAAGAATAATCAAAAATATTGATAAAAATACCTTAAATAAACTTAAAATGCAGCTAATGACTCGGAGTTTTAATCATGTGGTGTGAGTTTAGTAATAAAAGTATTAGTGTAGTAACTGCCTGTGTAATTGTAGGTAGTGTAGCTGTTTCAAGTACAGTTTTAGCCGCTCGTGAACGCAATTATACTCCACGGGAATTCCGTTCTGTCTTGTACGGATTGGGATACAACGTGGCAGTATCGGATGCACCTTTGACGGATGCTCAAACAACAAAAGCAATCCGCGAATTTCAACAAGGCTACAACATAGGAGTTGACGGGATAGCAGGACCAAATACTCAAAATCTTGCTGCCGACATTGTTAGAAGCCTCAAATACAACTTGAATTTGGTCGCTAATCCCGATCCTCAATTACCTCTCGATCAATTTTACGGACCAACAACCCAAGAAGTAGTTAAAAAATATCAAGAACAGTTACAGCTTGAACAAACTGGAATCGCTGATTTGGCTTTGCGGCAAAGACTTAATCAACAAGCGAAACAGGAGACTCCGGAATCTGAACCGGAGGCAACACCATCGCCAACCCCATCTCCAACAGCAACACCAGAAGTAACTCCAACTCCGGTATTTCCAGAAGTAACCCCAACTCCAACCACAACACCAGAAGTAACCCCAACTCCCGTATTTCCGGAAGCAACCCCAACACCTACAGAATCACCCGACGACGATGATGAGGAAGGAATACCGCAACCAACCCCATCACCAACAGCAACACCAGAAGTAACCCCAACTCCTGTAATACCCACTGTAAATCCAATACCTACAGAAACGCCTTAAAGGTTAAAGGTCTAAGGTTAAAAGGTACAGACGTAGTAATGCTACGTCTCTACAACTCCTTTCAGTTTTGTTCTTCCATCGGTCTACCTTTGGGAACTGGAAGAAGGGGACGGCGGTCATCATAAGGCATTGGGATGTACTGTACCGAAGGTCTTCCGCCTTGTGGTTGCGGGTACAACTCCATCAGGTCGTAGACGATTCGGGGCAATCCGGCTGTGACGGGTAGCCCCATTTCCGTTGCTTCTTCAACTGTTATGGGATAATCGTGAGTAACTTGTCCAGTTGTCAAAGCTTCAATAATTTTTTCAATATCTTCTGGTTTAACTTTTTGCTGGGGGATAGAATCTTTAAGTAAAGTTCTGACGAAGCGCTGTACTTGATTCATGGCTTTGCGGGATAGGTCAGCCATAATCAAAGTCTGGTCGTCAACTTCACTAATAGGTTTATCTTCAACAACTTTAATGATACTCGCAGCAGGTAAATTACCAAGTTGAGGATCTACAGGTCCGAGAACGGCATTTGCATCCATCACAATTTCATCAGCTGCCAGAGCAAGCATTGTACCACCACTCATGGCATAGTGAGGCACGAAAACGCTTACTTTAGCTTGATGACGAATTAAAGCTCTGGCAATTTGTTCGGTTGCTAAAACCAAGCCACCGGGAGTGTGCAAAATCAAGTCTATAGGAACATCTGGTGGAGTCAGACGAATTGCTCGGAGAATTTTTTCGGAATCTTCGATGGTAATATAGCTCGAAATTGGTATACCCAGAAAACTAATAGACTCTTGACGGTGAATCAGCAAAATTACCCGACTTTTACGACTTTGTTGAAACTCATCGATACTACGGAAGCGACGATATTCCATTTGACGACGTTGCCAAATCGGTTGCAATGAAGAAAGCAGCAGAAAAATCCCAAATATCTCAAAAATACCAAAACTCATAAAACAAATTGTTCAAATTTAACGGTTTACGTCCTACATTCTCACAACTTTTGGTAAATTGGATGTCTATCTAAAGACAGTTATCAGGAATTAAAGAATTTTGGATTTTAGATTTTGGATTTTGGATTACAAATTAGGAGTGAAGCGCGTAGCGTGTCCGTAAGGACATGGAGTTACTACCACCGGATTTACCAGTTATCAGTTATCAGTTGCGACGGTTTATGGTCGGAGATCAGATAGTACGCATATTAATAGATAACTGTCAACTGTCAACTGTCAACTGTGCTGTTGCCAAATTTTTATCGTATTGTCATCGCTACCGCTAACTATAGTCTTCCCGTTGGGGCTGATAGCGACTGATCGAACATAATTAGAGTGACCTTTTAAAGTACAAATTTCATTACCCGTACTTGTTTGCCAAATTTTGATGGTATTATCCCAACTACCACTAGCTAGAAATTTTTGATCTGGACTTAGTGCTACTGTCCACACTGCATCTGAGTGACCGATCAAAGTACGAATTTCTCTACCAGTACTTATAGACCACACTTTAATAGTATTATCGGAACTACCAGTAACTAAAATTTTCCCATCTTGACTGTAGGTTAGGGAGTTGACAAATAAAGAATGTCCTCTCAAAGTGCGAATTTCTTTACCTGTATCCGTTTGCCATATTTTAATTGTGTAGTCAGCACTAGCACTAGCTAAAAACTGCCCATCTGGACTCCATGCAACTGAACAAACTGAATCGCAATGTCCTGTAAAATTAGCAATTTCTCGACCCCTGTTGACTTGCCAAAGTTTGATAGTGCGATCGACGCTACCGCTGGCGAGAAGTTGATTATTTGGACTAAAATTAAGGGTATTTACGCAGCTACTATGACCTTTGTAAGTACGAATTTCTCTACCAGTACTTACAGACCATAATTTGATAGTCTCATCCCAACTGCCACTAGCCAGGATTTCTCCATTGTGGCTAAAAACAAGGCTGTCAATTATACCTGAATGACCCGAAAACCAACCTCCTAATTGACGTAACAGTTTTCCTGTCTTAAGTTCCCATAATTTGATTGTTTTGTCGCTACTACCACTAGCAAGCAGTTGACCATCGGGACTTATAGTAACAGAATGAACCATACTATTATGTGCTTTCAGGGTATTTACGCATTTCCATTTGTGGGCAAGTAGGGACTTGGCACGAGGTGTGATGATTTGTGTTGGTGGTATCGCTCCGACTATCGGTTTTTCGAGTAATTGCAGCCATTGCTGTACAGATTGCGGGCGATAATTTGCATTTAATGCCATTCCGTGCATTATCGCTTGGTTTGTTCTATCGCTGATGTGGGGATTTAAATCTTGTGGTGGTTTAAGTAAGGTGTTTTTGCTTCTATTATCGGCACTTGTAGGAATAAATCCCGTCAGCAAGGTGTATAAAGTGGCGGCTAAAGCGTAAACATCAATAAATTCTCCCCGTGATGCTGAGCTTTGATATTGTTCTGGTGGAGCAAAACCAGGAGTATGATAAGTTGTATGTTTTTGCACTTCGTTGGCAATAAATTCTCTGGCTATACCAAAGTCAATTAATACGGCTTCCGATTTACCTTGACGAATAATAATGTTACTGGGTTTGATGTCTCTGTGTAACAAACCTCGACGATGAATAACTTTTAACGCATTACCTATTTGCTGAATGTATTGCAGGGCTTCTGTTTCAGATAATACTCCCATTCTTCGTAAATATTTGGCTAAATCTTCACCTGCGATGTACTCCATCGCTATACAAGGCAAATTTTCTTCGTTAAAAATCTTTTCTATTTCAACTATATGAGGATGCCGACATACAGCTAACCTTACTGCTTCATCATGAAAGTCTCGCTGCATTTTATTTAGATATGGTTTCCAAGCGGGATTGTCAAGAATCTCTTCTTTTATAGTCTTGATAACTCGCAATTCCCTACGTTGATTTCTCGCGAGATAGGTTATACCCATTCCACCTTCACCGAGAATATTTTCAATTATGTAGCGATCGCTATTTAACTTTTTCCCACTCTGCCAAACCATTAGTGAACACGATGATTTTCTGGTATTTATTGTTGCATACTTTTTCAGTCCAGTTAAGAAATGTTCATGAGAATTTTTAGAACCCTGATTTTAGGTGTAAAAATCTTACTTAAATATAAAAAAAATACTTGATTAGTTAGTTATGTATTACAATTCATTAGATAATTATGTTGTTGAATTAGAAAGGTTTGGTTAAGAAAAGTTTCAACCTCTATTCAAAAAGCTTAATAGTTCGTAAATTCAGTTACCTGCCGAAATAGTTTGATTTATCTTTGTAGTAATAAATATTATTTATAGCTTAATTTATTTGAGAGCTAATTCATTATAATCTTGAAGCTTTTGCATGAGAATAAAATGGTTCAGAATATGTTAAAAAATTTACGTTTAAAACAAAAATTTACAATATTACTGTTAATCATCTTGATTGTAGGTGTGAGCGTGAGTGGATTAGCTTTATCTTTCGTACTCACACAAAATGCTAAGCGCGAAGTTGCGAATACTGCTTTAATTTTGATGGAAACAATGAGTTCGGTTCGCGATTATACTAGTACTCAAATCAATCCAGAATTAACGGATAAATTAGAAATAACTTTTTTACCGCAAACTGTACCTGCTTATTCGGCTAGAGAGGTATTTGATAATTTAAGAAAGAAAGGGGAATATAAAGACTTTTTTTATAAAGAAGCAACCCTTAATCCTACCAATCTTCGAGATAAAGCTGATGTTTTTGAAACGAAAATAGTCGAGGATTTCAAAAGTCAAAAAAAATCAGAATTGAGCGGTTTTCGTTCGCTTCCTGGTGGAGATATTTTCTATATTGCTCGTCCCTTAGCGGTAACAGAACAAAGTTGTTTACAATGTCACAGTACAGTTGATGTTGCACCTCCAAGCATGATACAACGTTACGGTACGGCTCACGGATTTGGGTGGAAATTAAATGAAATAATCGGCGCTCAAATGATTTCAGTTCCTGCGGATAGAGTTATTCAAAAGGCAAATAAATCATCTGTTGTAATTATCGGTATTGTATCGATGGTTTTTGCGGCAGTTATTATTTCAGTAAATGTATTTTTGAATAGGCAAGTTATACTTCCTCTGAAAAAAATTACCCGCGTAGCTGAAGAAGTTAGTACCGGGCATATGGAAGTTGATTTTGATCAGGTTTCTAATGACGAAATTGGTAATCTTGCTAGAGCCTTTAAAAGGATGAAATTAAGTTTAGAAATGGCGATGAAAAGGCTTAAAAATTCGGGAAATACTCACAAGAATACTGGTTGATAGAGTTTATTATATTGTCAGGGTAGGGAATTGGTAATTGGTAATAGTTTTATTTTTTTCTAATTTTTTACACTAGATAAAGTTTCAATATAATTCATTATTAATAACCCAAATAATCCCTAAGCTGAGAAGTCGTTTTTTTGTGAATTTTTGATTTTTTTACAAATATTTTTCCTAAAAACCCGACTTATTTGATAATCAATAATAATAATTTTAAGAAAATATCCGTTTTGTAAATTCAATTGCTATGTGAGAATCGGGAATTTCTCTAGCTAATAATTCCACAAATTGATGGGGTGTTGCTTGGGGATTTTCTTCTAATACATCTTCTACAATTAAACTTGCCATTGGCCCGATATAATAGGCCAATTGTTGCTGACATCTTTTGATAAAAGAAGGACTGAGTAAATATAAATTTTGTTGATTATAGCTGCTTTCACAATTTTCAGTTGAATTAACTAATGTTGGCTCGACTTGGCTATAAGATGGCGGTATGGTAGGATTTAATTTTGAGTCAGGTAAAGCTAATGTGGGAAGTTCATCAAAATTTTCTAAAGAAGATGAAAATGTTTGCGACTGTTCAAGTTGTTCGAGATATCTAAGGACTTCCTTAGTACTTTGGTATCGTGCTTTAGGCGTATCTGCCAACATTTTATCGAGTATCCGCGCAAAACCATCGCTGATATTAGTATATATTCGCCAATTCCAATCGAGGGAATATCTATCCATCAAGTATGACGGATTTTTACCCGTGAGCAATACTATTGCTGTTACTCCCAATGCATAAATATCACTGCTTGGAGAACATAAACCTAAACTAATTTGTTCACGGGGAGCGTATCCAACTTTTCCCACAAGGGACATATTACCAGCAAAGGCAATTTGATTAATTTTGGTAGCTTCATTAATTTCAGCTATTTGTTTTCCCACACCAAAATCAATTAGTACGGGTAAATCTCCACCTTCGGGCAACATGATATTATCGGGAGAAATATCTCGATGAATTACTTGATGTTTATGGACATATTCCAAAACTGGTAATAGTTTTTTCAGCCAAAATATCACTTCATCTTCTAAAAAAGTTTGTCCTTGATGTTGCCGTTCTTGTAGTAGCATTGAATAGGTTTTACCATTAACATATTCTTGTACTAAGAACAGCCTACCTTCTCCTTCAAAGCAAGCTAAAAAACGTGGGATTTGGGGATGTTGCAATTTATGAAGAATTTTTGCCTCTCTTTTGAACAAATCGCGACATTTTTCGATTCCATCACTACCAGTACCAAAAGGAGCAAATTCCTTAAGCACACAAGCTTCGTTGAAACGACGTGTATCATATGCTAGGTAAGTCCGTCCAAGTCCCCCTTGTCCTAGCATCCTTTGGATAATATAACGACTATCAATTAAAGTACCAGAAGCTATTTCTGGTTTACTAGGGGGTATAGACATTTATTTCTCACTCCTAAAAGTTATATGGTTATATAAAGCTATATATTTAGATGATATTTAGATGTTAAATATTAAATTCTTCGTCCTAAAGTCCGGTTCGGAAATATAGATACGTTCCCAATATCACTAGTTTTCCATAAAAAAGGGAATTTTTAGGTAAGATAATTTCTTTTTGGTTAAGATTGATGATTTATTAACTATTTCAATTATCTATCACCACAAATTTTAGGTGTTTCGATAAAAGTTCATAAAAATTTATAAAATTTTAGAAATCTTTAGAAATCTTTAGAAGACTTGATTTTTTAGCTAAGGACTGATTAATTAGTGTTTATTGTATTATTTTGTATTAAGTAGGTGAGTACAAATACAGGTTACTACATAACAAAACCTAAGCCCTGCTTCATAGCTTATTCCTACTCCCTTGTCATCACCGTAAATTTTTCCACCCACCTACTTACTAGTAGATGGTTGAGGTAATAATACTGCGGGTTTTTGTTGAAGCTGTGTTTCTAAAGGTTTAACTTTTTTGATTAACTGAATAAATTGCTGATATTCAGGAACTTTGACGCTAGGAACATAACCTGCATCTGCTGTAATACTTGCTGGGGCTTCACTCATAACTTTTCGGATTTGTTGTTCGCGATTTCGATCAATATTTGGTGATAGCAGTACTAAACCAGGGGGAATCCACCGACTAGTATGTATAATCCTAAACTTAGTTTCTCTAAATTGCCGTTGATGAATTTCAAAGTTATTTTCAGACAAAGCACCGGCATCAACGCTACCTTCTTTTAGCCATTCGAGTACTGTTTTCGGAGTTGGAGCAAAACGGATCTCAGCAAGGGTTAAACCGTAAAGGTCGTACAAAGGTGTATAATAACCAGCAGCAGAACCTTTTTGACCTAAAGCAACCGTTTTATTCGTCAAATCTGGGATTTTTTTAATTGGGCTATCATCTCGAACTATCAGCAATGAACGCTGTTTGCTACTAACTTCATCCATGGGAAATAAAGGTTCGTAGAGTTGTTCATTGATGGCTCCCGCAGCTAAACCAGGGGGAGCAAAAACGATATCCCATTGTTTGCGGTTAATTTGGTCAATAGCTTGTAATTCGTTGTAAGTCGGTTCTAATTCTACAATGGACTTTGTTGTTGCTGCTATATAATTTTTAAAGCGATCGTATTTATCAAGTGAAAGGTCTTCTTCTCCATAGCTGACTACACCTATACTCACTTTTTCTGGAGATGTGTTCTCCGAATCGCATCCTATACTTAATAGTGCAAGTAATATTAAAAACCCAAATTGTACAAACCTGCGTGTAAGCATAGTTTTTACTTAGATAGATACGTATTTAATTATTAAGAGTTACAAATGCCTTGAAAAATTAATTTTTCATAAAATTTCATCAAATACATTACAGATTTGAAGATACCCATTGACTAGCTTAAACTAGAGTATAGGAGTGTAACAGTTGACTCTTGTACCTAATCGTGATATCTCAATATCCTTTTTTCTTTTGGGAGTAGATTGAAATGGGTGGGTTCATTACAGGCTTACTAATAGTCGCTTATGTCGCTGGTGCTTGGAAGTTTTGGACTGGATTTAGGAGAACTAATTTCAGTAACAGCTTAACGAATCGTCTTGTTTTATCATTGTTATGGCCAGCTTGTTTTGTTGGTAGTAAATCCTATCGTCAAAATTTTACAAAAGCCCTCAAAGGTTAACAATTATGTTTCTGTTTCTCCTAAGTATAGGGGAATAAATCAATTTGTCAGAGAAATCAAATCTCTGACATTTGTTTTATATGTGATTCGCAAGTCGTACTATAGTTTTGCGAACAGTAAGACTGGAAATAATTTGTAATATTAAAAAAGTAATATTGCTATATTTTATACAACTAGCCATAGCACTTTCTATACTTATAAATAACCTTGTATTTACTTAACCATGTAAATTTATTTTAAGCAGTCTTATGCTTAACTGATTATTGATATAAGTAAGTTTTAACATATTTACTTTTCTACATTATCGGTAAAAATAATTAAGAAAACATAAACTAATAAAATTTTAATTTGTTTATCTGTTAAACACACAATATTCGGGGGTAATTCCCCTCAGCTAATAAAATCAAATATTTGCAAAACTAGTAGCATCAAGACTATCTAGTATAGGGTAAACAAAGAAAAGCCAAGGTAATCCCTAACTTTTTCAAAAATGCATCCTCTAATGCTGTATGATTAAAAATCTATAAAAGTAACTCAAACAAAAGATTGTTAAGTTTCAAATCAATTCATGGTGTAGGTCAAACAGTAAATAAATTTACTACTTTAGAAGGATAGATTGTTTTTTACGTTTTGAGGAAAATAAATTTATGTTTGCTTAAAGTTAATACTGAGATTACAGATGTATTTTTCTTTATGGCAGCAGAAAGTTTGATCAGACAGGATGTTTATGTCAAAAGTATCAACTGCTTAATAGGGTGATATTTCGGATTTTATTTGCAGTATCTCTAAGTTAGACTCGGATAGATTATTAATACCTGGGTTGAACCAAAAAGAACATTGGTTATAAATTTTTTTCCACTTTAGACCCTTGTCTAGACTTATATAGGAAAGTAATCCAGTCAATCCTTATAAAAAGTGAGTTCCCATCTCGAATTATTGTTTGAAACCACCCATCTACGCTTCAGGTTGCATCTTGGAAGCGTATTCTAACCCAAATTAAAGCACAATTAGGAGAAACTATGCTTCACGATCAAAATGGCGAAACTCTTTCTATTTACGAATGGTTATCTAGAGCTGGATTTAAGAATTCTGATGTTTTTAGAATGGAGCCGGAATTAATTCGGCATCTTCACAAACAGTGGTTTGTGTACCGCGAAATTGTCCAAACTTGTATGTCTGAAACTGGCTGTTCTGATCCCGGTGAATTGGAAATTAACCATCCCTATCGTACTCCTCAAGTACCTCAACCGACCTCTTCTTCTTTAGAATTAGGAGATATTACGGGAGTATATTCCTATTCCTAAAAGATTTGTAAATTAAAGATATGTACAAAGTTTGTAGTTGTGCTTCAGCATAAAATTTTAATGAGCAAGTGCGACTACAAACATTTTTGGAAAATTTTTTGACAATTAATTAAATAAAGTTAAATAAACTTGGTATTTTAAGAGGATGTCCGCAGGAAATATTTCATTCGCCAAGACTAGTATCGTTCGGCGTAAATACCTAACTCACCAGGGACTATAAGTCCCTATCTAATAGCGAAAGTCCTCTGATGAGGACTTTACTTAATCCACACGCAATTCCTGAAACTTGTTTAAAACCTTCTGGGCATGACCTTTAGTTCTGACATTCGACCATACATAAACTATATTACCATCGGGTGAAATTAAAAAAGTTGATCGTACAACTCCCATATATTCCTTACCCATAAACCTTTTTAACTGCCATACACCATAAGTTTCACATACTTGGTGTTCCGGGTCACTCAAAAGTTGAATTGATAAATTATGTTTGTTGATAAATTTGCAGTGAGATTCTTCTGAATCGGGACTTATTCCCACAATTGTCGCTCCCAAATCGGTAAATTGTTGAGAATATTCGCTGAAGTCTTTTGCTTCCACAGTACAACCTGGTGTATCGTCTTTGGGATAAAAATAGAGAACAAGCCAATTCGGTTGGAAATCTTCTAACTTCACCAAATCTCCATTTTGGTTTGTTGCGCTAAATGATGGTGCTTTTTCTCCCATTTTGGGAATTTCGGTAATTTGTGACATAGGGGATGGGGGGATGGGCAGAAAAATAAATTCTAACTCCTGGTATTCAATCTAAAATCCAAAATTTCAAATCTAAAATTCGATACTCCTGGTATTCAATCTAAAATCCAAAATCTCAAATCCAAAATTCGATACTCCTGGTATTGAATTTAAAATCCAAAATTTCAAATCTAAAATTCAATACTCCTGGTATTCAATCCAAAATCCAAAATTTAAAATCCAAAATTCGATTTAACTTGCTGGTGGTAATTTAACTGTTTGATCTTCTTGAATAACTTGACGACGGGGTTTCTTGCCAAAACCATATTTTACAGTATTGAGAATCCAATATTGAAAATTATCAATGTAGGTAAACAATACTGGAACTACTACTAAAGTTAATAATGTAGAAGTGCTAAAACCACCGATAACTGCCACACCCATTGATTGACGGACTTCTGCACCAGCACCTAATCCTAATGCTAAGGGAAAAGTACCAGCGATTGTAGAAAGGGAAGTCATCAAAATTGGACGTAAACGGGATAAACCAGCGTCAATTAGGGCTTGACGTTGTTTTTTACCTTGTTCTAAGCCCATGATTGTATAGTCTACTAAGAGAATTGAGTTTTTAGTAACAATTCCGATTAATAATACAATACCGATTAAGGCATATAATCCCAAAGCTTTTTGAGCAATCATTAATGCTAAAAGAGTCCCACCCAAACATAAAGGTAGCGCCACCATAATAGTAATTGGATGGAGAAAATTATTATATAGCAAAACTAAGATTGCGTAAATCATCATAATCGCTAAACCTAATGCAGTACCGAAACGTCCGAAAATTTCCTCCATAATTTCCGCATCCCCAGCCGAACGTTGGGTTACTTCCGCAGGTAAATTTTTCATCGCTGGTAACTCGTTTACCGCTGTCAAGCCGTCTCCTAAAGAGATGCCCTGTAGATTAGCTTCCACCGAAACTTGACGCATTCGATCAAAACGGTTGATAGTCGCAGCACCGCTACCAAAACGAATATCTGCAACCGCAAGTAATGGAACTAAACCACCATTTTGACTGGGAACTTGGAGATTCTTAATATTAGTAATATCTTCTCGTGCTTGGGGATCGATTTGGACGCGAATCGGAATTTGGCGATCGCTAAGATTATATTTTGCTAAATTAGCATCATTATCACCGATAGTAGCGAGAGTTGCGGTACGTGCAATTGATTGTACAGTAACTCCTAAATCTGCGGCACGTTGGGGATCTGGTACTACCAAAATTTCCGGTTTCACCAAACTAGCGCTAGAAGATGCTTCTACCAATCCCGGTACAGTTCGCATTTGTTTTTCTAAATCATCAGCAGCTTGTTTCAAAGCTTGGGGATTTTCACTTTGTAAAACTATCGTTAAATCCTTTCTACCACCAACTGTACCAGTACTTTGAAAACTAATTCTCGCTCCGGGAATTTGAGCAAACTGCGGACGTATTTGTTCTTCTAGCTCAGTTTGAGAAAGTTCTCGTTCTTCCTTGGGTTTTAATCTAATAGTAAGACTTGCTGAACCAACATTTTCTGTGGATAAAACACTTTCAACCCCAGGATTTTGTTGAATTAAATTTGTCGCTTGGGTTACTACGCGCTTGGTATCAGCCAAAGTTGAACCAGGAGCTAGTTCCACTGATAACGTAGAAATACCAATATCAGCAGCATCAACCAAACCTTTGGGAATCAAAGGCACCAACATTAAGCTACCAATAAAGAAAGCCAAAGCCAGCAGTACAGTTGTCATGCGATGGCGTAACGCCCATCTGAGTGTAGAAGCATAAGGCTGAAAACGACGACGGGAAGACGTAGTAAAACCTTCACCCCCTGAACTTTCACCCTTAACCTTTGCCTTTAACAAATGCGCTCCCATCATCGGTGTTACCATCCGCGCTACTGATGTGGAAAATACGGTAGCAGCGGTAACTGTCATTGCAAAAGGTTGGAAAAATTGACCGGGGATTCCCCCCATGAAAGCTACTGGTAAAAATACGGCAATGATTGTCGCCGATGTTGCAATTACCGCTAAACCCATCTCTGCTGAAGAGTCCAAAGCGGCTTGTTTGGGTTCTTTACCCATCCCCAAATGCCGCTCCATATTTTCAATTTCGACAACGGCATCATCTACTAAATTACCTACTGCTAATCCCAAACCTAACAGTGTCATATTGTTGAGAGTGTAACCCAAAGCAAACATTACACCGAAAGTAGGAATAATAGATAAAGGTAGAGTTACCGCTGTAATTAAAGTTGCTCGCCAATCGCGCAAAAACAGTAAAATTACCACCACAGCTAAAACAGATGCAATTAATAGCTCGTTCATCGTACTTTCGTAAGAATTGCGAACAAAAGTAGCTCTGGTAAAAATTAATTCCATTTTTACATCTTGAGGAAGAATTTCTGCTAATTTTTCAACTTCCTTTTTGATACCTTCTTCCACCGTCACCGTGACGCTACCAGTACTACGCAATACCTCTAAAGCAACCACCGGCTCGTTATTCAACCGTGCAGATTGACGCACTTCACCAAAGCTATCATCAACATTTCCTAAAGTAGATAAAGGAACAGAACCACCATTAGGAAGAATAATTTCATAATTTGTCAAAACATCTACACTTTCAGCACTACCCAAAGTCCGGATAGTTTGTTCGCTACCACCAATTTCCGCACGACCACCAGGTAAATTGATATTAAAAGCTCGTAATTGGTCATTTACTTGAGTAGCAGTGATACCTAAAGACTGTAAACGGTCGGGGTCGAGATTAACACGAATTTCTCGGTCAACCCCACCTACACGGCGGATTTCAGCCACACCTCTTACTGATAATAAAGCCCGACTAATAGTTTGATCAACCAGATTACTCAACTCTTCCACAGAACGTTTATCCGAACTGACCACATAGGTCATAATTGAGCTGCCGGAAAACTCCAAACGCTGGACAATTGGGTCATTAATATCTTGAGGAAGACTCTGACGAATTTGCGCGATTGCATTCCGAACATCATTAGTAGCGCGATCGCTATCGGTTCCTAATTCAAAGTTAATTGTGGTAGTAGAAACACCATCAGTAACAACCGAACGTAATTCATCAATGTTACCCAAACCAGCAACCGCATCTTCAATTTTTTTAGTCACCTGAGATTCAAGTTCAGTAGGTCCCGCACCAGGTTGACTTACCCGCACCTGAACCGCAGGAATATCAATATTGGGGTTGGTATCAATTCCTAAAGTATTGAAGCAAAACCAACCAACTACAGTTAGAACTAGAAATAAAACTATTGTCGGAATTGGTTTATTTATAGACCAAGCAGAAATGTTAAAATTCATAGATAGATAGAAGTTAGTTGTTAGTTGTTAGTTGTTAGTTGATAGTTAATGGTTGATAGTTGATGGTTGTTAGTTGATAGTTGACAGTGGACAGTTCCCTCTTCCCTCTTCCCTCTTCCCTCTTCCCTCTTCCCTTAAACCTTTAACCTGATTCCGCAACTCGAACTTTATCGCCATCCTTGAGATATCCGGCACCGTCAACAACAACATTTACTCCGGGTTGTAAACCACTTTTAATTTCGATTTTCCCACCTTTGAGAATTTCTCCAGTTTCGACTTTTTGACTGCTAACAATATCGTCTTTACCTAAAACAAATACAATTGCGGTGCCGTCGGTTTGAGGAAGTACTGCTTTTTGTGGTACAGCTATACCCGTATTGGTGTCAGTAACAATTGCTGCACGAGCAAACATACCTGGTTTAAGTAAATCTGTTGCTGGTAAGTCAATTTTGACCATTGCTTCACGACGTTGTTGATTAACTATTGGTTCTATGGCTCTAACTTGTCCTTGCAATTGAACGCGATTATCTGCATCCGTTGTAATTTTCGCTGATGCACCGACTTGTATTTGGGATAGTTGAACTGTAGGAACTTCTGCTTGTAGTTCTAAATTACCGTTACGAATAATTGAAAATAGCTTTTGACTTCCACCAACTACCGTTCCGACTTGGGTTTGGGGTGGTACACCAGTTATATCTCCGACTCTGGCAAGTTTTTGTGCAACTGTTCCGGAAACGGGAGCGCGGACTATAGTTTGTCCTAACTGAGTTTTCAACTGTTGCATTCTGGCTGTAGCGCTCTTGACTCCTGCTTTAGCGCTGTTAACTCTGGCGATGGCGCTGCTAACTCCCGCTTGAGCGCTACCGATACTTGCTTGAGCGCTAGTAACTCCCGCTTGAGCGCTACGAATGTTTGCTTCGGCAATCCGTACCGCTTCTCTTGCGGTTGCGAGGTTAGTTTCGGCAGTTTCAAATAATTGTTTACTAATTGCTCCTTGATTGGAAAGTTGCTGATTACGCTGGTAATTTCTTTCTGCTTCTCTCAATCTGGCTTGTGCTTGGGCTAAATCCGCTTGTCTCTGTTGAACTGTTGCCTGATTTGATATGACATTTGCTCTAGTTGATTCTAAAGCTGCTTGCTGAGAAGCTAAATCTGCTTGTCTGGAAGCAACCTCAGCTTCTTGGGATTCGATTTCTGCTTTTGCTTGACGAATTTGGTCTTGTAAGAGGGAATCATCCAAAATCGCCATTACTTGACCTTGATTAACAGAATCTCCCTGTTTCACGGAAATTTGTTTAATTTGTAAACCGTTAGCTTGGGGTAAAACTGGAGTCAATTCATTAGCTCCAACAGTACCAGTAACATTGAGATTACGAGCAACTGTTGTTGATTCTACCCTCGCAAGAGTAACAGTCATTGCTGAAGCAACTGGTTGAGTCGATTGATTTGCTTCCGTTGGCTCACTTTCGACACGATTGCTCAACAACCGCATTCCTCCCAAAGCTATCCCAACACCCAAAGCCATACCCAACAGCATAATTGTCCACCAAGAACGCTGCTTATCAGTTTCGGAATTCTCTTTAAAAGTCGCTTCTTCCATTGCTGGTTCTTGTTGCGCTGGAATCTCGGAAAAATTTTGATCTCCTGCTGTCATTACTCCATCTCCTACCCACCCGCGATAACACGGCTTTGCTTAAGAAAAGTTGAAAATTATTACTATATATTAACTATCACTCATTTTGCTGTGTAATGGCTGTAGTCTCAGACTGAATTTACCCATGACAAAAGTCATGTATTCCCAGTCTCAAAGGATTTCTTAGAGATATATACTTATTTTTGAAAGGGAATAGGGAGTAGGGAGTAGGCAGAAGGCAGTAAGTCTATATTTATTGGTTACTCTCAAATAAAACCTTTATCTGCTTTTGAAGTATCTAATAGGTCATGCATCACACCTTTTGGAGTGTTCAGATCACCGCCACAAGTTCTCTGGATGTGGAAAAATAAAAATAAGTTGATATCGTTTCTACATATAAAAAACATTTCTTCATTTATTCGATGCGTATATTCAGTTTAATTTGGGTAAGCTCTATTTATAAATACCTGTGCAAAATTTGTGCAAAAATAATAATTTAATTAATATGGTATCAGACTAGAGTTAGAGTAAATAGTGAGATAACTGAGTAGCAAATATATAATTAATCAAATAATTAATCAAATTAATCAAAGCTTAACTACTTATTAATCATCATGAATCCTTAACTTTTGCAATCAACTTTAATCAAGATAAACTATTAAATTATTAACTTATTAGATTATTAAATTATCAACAGGGTAAAAATATGTTTAGCGCCACTGAAGTTTTAATAGATGCTTTCGTAAATCGAGTTAGAGAAGGATATCGTCGTAGTTATGGAAGTTTAAAAACTGATTATCAAGATATCATTGCTTGGGTAGGAAGTATGGCTTTAGAAAATATTGCCAACAGCGATGCTTTATATCATAACGTCGAACATTCAATCTTAGTTACATTAGTAGGGCAAGAAGTTTTACGCGGCAAACATATACGAGAAGGTGGTGTTTCTAGCGAAGATTGGCTGCATTGTATTATCTCATTGTTATGTCATGATATTGGTTATGTAAAAGGAGTTTGTCGCCAAGACAAAGAAGAAGCAAGTTTGTATGCTACGGGTAAAGATGAAGCAATGATTTCTTTACCCCTAGGCGCTTCAGATGCGAGTTTGACAGCATATCATGTTGATAGAGCAAAATTATTTATTGATGAACGTTTCGGTGGTCATAAATTAATCGATTCCGAAGTCATAAAATGCAATATTGAATTAACTCGTTTTCCCGTACCAGCAGCAGAAGACCATCAAGAAACTAATACTTATGCAGGTTTAGTCAGGGCTGCCGATTTAATTGGACAATTAAGTGACCCTCGTTATTTAAAGAAAATTACTTCTTTATTTTACGAGTTTGAAGAGACTGGAATGAATAAAATTCTCGGTTATGAAAACCCTGCGGATTTACGCAATAATTATCCCAAATTTTATTGGAATGGTGTTTATCCTTATATTAAAGATGGACTGCGTTACTTATCTTTAACTCAGCAGGGAAAACAGATCATTGCTAACTTATACTCAAATGTATTTGTTGTAGAACATGAACGACCACAAGAAGAACAAATACATTTAGAAAATGTAGAAATTAGAGAAGTAGAAATCAAAGAATTATCCAAACGAAGACACGAAACAGTAAAAGCGAGATCGAGAGTTAGTTGATAAATCGGGTAATGATTGTTTGCGAATGGTTGATTTCAGATAGATTTTTTCTATAATTATCCCGGTAAGATAATTAATGGCAGTACACAAAATCTATTTGTAAATCTTTGATGTCTCTGACTCTCAATTCCGAATATAAAAGCTTCGGTGGAAAAGTTGGCTTTTACTCGCATCCATCAACTACCTGTAACGGTGAAATGCGCTTTGCAATTTACCAACCACCCCAAGCTGTATCCCAAAGCTTACCAGTTCTTTACTTTCTCTCCGGTTTAACCTGTACTGAAGAAAACTTTATGATCAAAGCCGCAGCGCAAAGGTATGCAGCCGCATATGGTTTAATTTTAGTAGCACCAGATACAAGCCCTCGTAACACCGGAATCAAAGGTGAGGATGACGACTACGACTTTGGTACGGGTGCAGGTTTTTATGTTGATGCTACCGAAACACCTTGGTCATCTCGCTACAAAATGTATAGTTATGTAGTTAAAGAATTACCAGAATTAATTGCTGTGAACTTTCCAGTACAGCAAGATAAACAAAGTATATTTGGTCATTCAATGGGGGGACATGGGGCTTTAGTTTGTGCTATACGAAACCCTCAAAAGTATAAATCGGTTTCAGCTTTTGCACCCATAGCCGCACCGATGCAATGTGCTTGGGGAAAAAAATGTTTTAGCGCTTATTTGGGTGAAAATAAACAAAGTTGGCGCGAATATGATGCAACTGAATTAGTCAAAAAAATTGGTTTTCACAGTGAAATTTTAATCGATCAAGGTACGGAAGATAAATTTCTGCAACAGCAGCAACTACTTCCAGATGTGTTTGAACAAGCTTGTAAACAAGTAAATCAGCCTTTAAATCTACGTTATCAACAAGGTTATGACCACAGTTATTATTTCATTTCCACATTTATAGAAGACCATATTCGTCATCATGCTTTACAGTTGACAGTTGACAGTTGACAGTTGGCAGTTAACAGCAAAGTGATGTATTTATTTAAGCATAATCAACCTATTCCCTATTCCCTATTCCCCATTCCCTATTCCCCATTCCCTATATTATGATTTGGCAAGCTGATTTTTATCGTCGTCCACAACAAGATACATCCGCACAGGTATTTTGGGATTTATTGATTATTGATTCAACTCTTAACTTTAAATATGAAGCGAGTTGTCTTCAGTCACAAGCTAATTCTGCTTGGGTAGCTTCGCAAATTCGGCAAGCAGCAGATAAATTACCAGATATTATTCAGGTGTTTCGTCCCCAATCTTTGAGTTTAATTGAACAAGCGGCAAATATTTTGGGTATTAAAGTTGAAGCAACTCGTCGTACTGCTGCTTTGAAAAAATTGTTGGAGGAAAAGCAGCAATTCACGGCTTTGGATAAACCACCCCCGGCACCTTTACCAGAAAATCTGTGGGGAGATAAATGGAGTTTTGCTACTTTACAAGCTGGTAATATTACAGAGTTTTTTTCTGAGCGTCCAATTCCTATCTTAGAAACACCCGATTTTTTATTGCCGATAAATCTGGGTTTGGCTTCAACGGTGCAGGTTCCAGGTATAGTAATTTATGGTGGACGCAAATCTATGGGTTTGGCAAGGTGGTTGCAGTCCAATCGTCCTGTAGCTTTAAATTACATTGCTGGTGCGCCGGATGGGTTGGTTTTGGAAGCAGGTTTAGTAGATAGGTGGATTGTTGCGACTTTTGAAGATGAGGAAGTTGCAGCAGCCGCAAAGCTTTACCAACAACGCAAACAGCAAACTCAAGGATTGCATTTTTTGTTAGTCCAACCAGATGATTCTGGTATGACTTATACAGGCTTTTGGTTATTGCAAGAAGTATAGAGAGCTTATGGTTTTGATTTAGTTTTGATGATTTTTATTCACTAATGAATGCCAAAATAATATTTATATATTAAGTACTAAGCAAATTTGTCAACTACTTAGCGATATATTTATTTTTAAAGTGACTTATTTACTTATTAGAGAAGTTTGAAGCAGTGCTATTGAGGTAAGCTACAAAAGAAACTACCAGCAAAAAAGTTAATCAAAAATAAACCGGATTCTGGCATTATTAACTCTAATTAAATAAATGAACTTGAGAAATTTAAAGGAGCAATTTGATTTACCTTTCCAATTTTGGATTGTTACCCTAGTTGCCTTCATCAATTCGGTGAGCTTCACGATAGTTATTCCGTTACTGTATCCTTATGCGAAACAGTTCGGACTAAGTGATTTTCAAGCTAGTTTGCTGACTACAGCTTATGCTTTACCTCAATTTATCGCAACACCTATTTTAGGAAGACTTTCAGATCGTTTGGGAAGAAAACCTTTATTGGTAGTAAGTTTGCTGGGAACAGTTTTAGCTAGCGCCATCGCCGCAATAACTCCTGTAGCTTGGATATTATACTTTGCGCGTATGGTTGATGGTTTAACTGGTGGAAATACTTCTATTGCCATGGCTGTAGTCAGCGATATTACCAGTGTAGAGCAACGTGCGAAGGCTTTTGGTATTTTTGGGGCGGTGTTCCGTTTGGGTTTTGTTGCAGGGCCTGCATTAAGCTTTGTAGCGCAGCAGTTACCCACATTTGCGGGTGTTTCTTCCTTGGGAATGAGTTTCCTTGTCGGTGCGGTTATTGCTTTATTTGCGACGGTTTTAACTATTTTTTTCTTACCGGAAACTTTACCGACTTCACAAACGCAACAGTTTCATTTGAGTTGGAGTGATTTCGGGTTTCTCAAAATTTTGAAGTCCGCAGTTCATCCCAAACTGGGTAAACTGTTTATTCTGACTTTTTTAAGCGGTTCCACTTTTACAATTTTTACTTTTGCATTTCAGCCGTTTATGTTAGAAGTTCTCAATCAAGATGCAAAAACATTAGCAATTGTATTTGCTATTGTGGGGATAGTCGGATTCATTTCTCAAGTATTTGCAGTCGATCCGCTCAGAAAAAAATTCAATTTAATTGATATTCTATTTTTGTCATTATTAGCCCGTGGAGTCACTTTTTTATTAATTCCAACTTTCCCTTATCTCACCGCATTTTTGATTATTATTACAATTTTTGGCTTTGTTAATTCCTTCCCGATGCCGTTGATAGATTCAATTTTATCTTTGAATAGTACACAACGCGAACAAGGTGAAGTTTTAGGAATTAATGCATCTTATCTAAGTATTTCTAATGCAATTGGACCACCAATTTCCGGTTTATTAGTCAGTTTTGGTTATAAATTCCCCTTTTGGATTACAGGTGTGCTGACAATTTTTACAAGCTATTTTGCTTTCACACTCAAATCGAACTTTAAATCTGAAAGGAAAAATTAAACTGAGGTGAGTTCTACTTAGAAGTCGGGTTTTTAGGTTAAATATCTGTGAGAAAAGCCAATGATCATAAAAACCCGACTTCTTACACCACGGAGTTTGTTAACAGTTATTTTCTCACCTGTTTTAACATCGCAATCAATGTATGATGAGCATCTTCGGCATTTTCTAAAGTATGGTCGAATGCAATGCGGACAGGTACAGATTCCCCGTTTACCTCTGCTTGTAGATTCATCCCTTCAGCATCAATAGAAAGCATCTGTGCTGCTGTCGCATCTTCTAAATCTCCATAAGCTTTAGCATAAAGTGCAACCGCTTCTGCATGATCTTCATTCATGTGCTTGCAAATGCGATCGCTAATTTGAACAGAAAATTCCTCTGACATTCTCGAAGCTCCCAAAATAAACTTTATTTTACCAAATTTTAGATTTTAGATAAAAACCCGACGAATCACAACAAACACAGAACCGGAAGCAAGTCCCCCGTAGCGGCTAATTAAAGGATATTAAACCCACGGAGGTGGGTTTTCTTTGTATAGCTGCGGTTTTAACCGCCGGATAAACTTTGAACAGCTTTGTAACATTTCTATCTTTATCTAAAAAATTAATTTAATTAAACTTGTGACTGGGAAATTTTTTACATTTTCTTTCTGATTCATAGTAGTTTCTACGGAATCAGATATATAAAACAAATTTATTTAAATTCATACCCATGAGTGCAACTAGCCACCGTCGCATAGTTATTGGGGATGTACATGGTCACTATCAAGGCTTGATGCAATTGTTAGATAGTATTGCCCCAACAGCAGAAGACCAAGTTTATTTTCTCGGTGATTTGATAGATAGAGGTCCCCAGAGTTCCCAAGTAGTGGATTTTGTCAAAGACAATTCCTACCCCTGCTTGTTGGGAAATCACGAGCATATGCTGGTGAAAATTCTTACAGATAAAAATGCCTCCAGCACAAGCGTACAAGGATGGCTTTACGGTGGGGGACAAGCAACTCTAGCAAGTTATGAAAACGGTAAAATATCTCAAGAACATCTTGAATGGTTCCAGAATTTACCTTTATATCTCGATTTAGGTGATATTTTCTTAGTTCATGCAGGAATTGACCCTTCAAAAACCATAGAAGAACAAAGCGCAGAAGAATTTTGTTGGATTAGAGATAAATTTCACAGCATTCAAAAGCCTTATTTTTTAGATAAAGTGATTATCGTCGGTCACACTATCACCTTTACCTTTCCTGGAATTTTACCGGGTAAAATTGCCCGAGGTGCGGGTTGGCTCGATTTAGATACAGGTGCTTATCATCCCCGTAGTGGTTGGTTGAGTGCATTCGATGTTACAAATCGTTTGATACATCAAGTCAACATATTTAAAAAGAGCCTCCGTACCTTGTCTTTAGAAGAAGCATCGGCTAAAGTCAATTTGTCTTCACCTAAAGTCGATCGCGATCGCAATAAGTTATGGGCATGAAGGTCAAAGGTTAAAATTACTGTCAACTGTCAACTGTCATAACAATGGTCGAATATTTTGCCGGTATGCAGTTGCATTTAAGCCATCATTTCCTTTATTCGATTGAGCATTAACCCAATTCTGAAGATATTGTACTCGATTACCCGGTGAAGGATGAGTACTTAAAAATGTCGGAACAGAACCTCTGCTTTTACTTTCCAACTTCCTCATAAAGGAAACCATCGCTTGAGGTGCATAACCAGCATCTGTCAGTAGTTTTAATCCAATTTCGTCTGCTTCTTTCTCGGCTCCACGACTGTTGGGACGACGATAACCTAGTTCTACACCAAGCTGAACTAATCTACTGTTTTCCACACCTGCTGCTGTAGCTAAACCTCTGGCGATCGCAGTTTTCTTCATCTGCTCTATTACGTGTTCACCTTCAATATGACCTATTTCATGGGCAATTACACTTGCTAATTCTGCTTCATTATCAGCAGCTTTAATTAGACCAGTATTGATATAAACATATCCACCAGTAGTAGCAAAGGCATTTATACTGTCATCTCTGACTACTTGAAAGGTATAAGGAATATTCTTTCGGGTATTCTGTGCTTCTAAACGCTTACCAATTCTTGTGATGTAATTATTGATTTGAGAATTGCTGTTAAGTCTAATATCGCTTCTGAGCAATTGCTGATTTATTTGTCTACCAAGCTGAATTTCTTGCCGTTCTGATATATTAGAAAGTTGAATTATTTGGGCACCTTGGAAGATTATGTCCCATATCGAAACACCCCGCGCTATTGTAGGTGTAACTAAGCACAGGGTTATAGCCGTAACCAAGGAAATTAACGGATAAAAGAATCGTTTTTGTAAAAAACGAAAGTTTAAATAAAAGTTTTTATTTTCCATCATCAAATTCAAGGAGGTTTGTACAAGAACACAAATTATCAGACGAATAATAACTTTATTAAGTTGCACATCTTACTTATCTTGTACTAGCACAATCGGTTATCTAGTCTGCTTGACTTAAGAGTAGTTTTGCTGTTAAACATGGCAACAAATCGTAAATTATTTAATGAAAGCGATGGAGAGTCTTGTTGTTTTAAACTTCTTGATATCTCCAGACAAAATACCTGGTTCTTCTACCATTAGTATTAAGTTTGTGAATATCAATCCTCTATTCTCTGTAAATAGGAAAAATTAATTATGGCTATATTAGATTCTAAAGGTCGCTTATTTGGCAAGTTCAATATTTTAGATATCGGTGCTTTACTCGTAATTTTACTAGTAATAGCAGGTATATTTTTGTTTCCAGGTACCACTGGTTCAGTAGCTCAAGTAGGTACCACAACACAACCTGTGGAAGTTGATTTGATTGTCATGGGATTAAAAGTACGCGATATGGAGAGATTAGCCAGCAAAGGGTTTAAAGAAGGGGGTGAAACAAACGTGATCATCCGTAATCAACCCTACGGTAAAATTCCCATTAAATCGATTCAAGTATTGCCCAAACAAATCCTCGTTACACAACCCGATGGTAGCGTTAAATTAATTCCGGAACCTAGGGAAAATATTTTTAGTACAGATATGCTTTTAACTTTAGCAGGTAAAGCAACAATCACTGACGGCGGACCTGTTTTAGGTAATAGTAAAGTAAAAATTGGGATGCCATTTGAATTGGAAGGGTTTAATTACAACTTCAATGCTAGTGTAATTGATGTCAGAATTGAAGATCAAAAATAAATAAATTGAAGTTCTAAAAGTTAAGGATAGTCAATAAGATGTGTTAAGCCGTTGAGCTAAGCTAAAAAGCGTTTAATTTGTATATTGAAATCTTATTAAAATCTTGTAGTGCGGGCATCCTGCTCGCTAGAAACATACAAATTAAATGTACGACAGCTTAACACAATTTCGATTGAAAGATGTATATTATTAGCCCATAACAGTGGGCTATTTTTATTTAGCCTTAGACTTACACTTTGAGGGTTATTCTTTGGAATTTTGTTAATCGAAAATACATTGTTTTTCACGACACAATGCAATCTAATTTATATCCAATTAAATTAATTGTTTTTATCAGTACAAAGTTTAATTATTATAGCGAATTTTAACTGCACTGTAACCAAAAACTGTTGTTATTTAAGATTTTGATATGTTAACTTATAAGTGTGAACAAGTCATTCAAAGGTCGCATTTACGACAAAATAAAAAGGGTGCGAATAGAAGAAAGCATAAATAAATGAATCGAGAAGTTTAATGGTATATCTTACTAGTTATTAATCCTTACATCCTTAAATAGCACAGAATAATCATAGAGTTTGAATACCGAAAAGTCAATACAATTATTGTTCCTCACATTCTTCAAATTAATTCCAAAAAATAATCCCAATCTGTATTTTCAGGTCAAGGTGATAGAAACCTCGAAGTTGTGAGTAAATATTGTATCTACGACTGCTGCGAGATAATCGAATGCGAGCAAATTGACGCTTACACTTATCTACGAGATTTTCTCAATGCTGCCATTTGAATTTGTAGTAATTGGTAAACCAGTTTCTCACCAAGCAAAAGAACGCAAGCGCGTTAATGATTGGAAGAAATTAGTTCGTGAAACTGCTGAATCTTCCTGGAATCAAAAAACTCCTTTAGGAGATTATGTCCAAGTAATTATTACGCATTATTATGATGCAGATCCCTGCGACGAATCAGCCGTTCCCGACAGCGACAATATAGTCAAGCCTGTCAGGGATGCTCTAAATGGTTTGATTTATGTTGATGATTATCAGATTACTGATTTCATTAGTCGTCGTCGCAATCTCAACGGTTCTTTTAGAATCAAAGGCATCTCTCCAGCTTTAGCAGAAGGATTTTCCAATGGTGAAGAATTTCTACATATTAAAGTAGAATCTGCACCAGACCCTGGAGATTTATCTTAATAAAGATAATCAGAGGGTAATCTACCTTGAATTTAATTTTAAATAAGTGTGAGAAAATAATACGAAAATGCACTGATTATTTCTTATAAAAAGTGCATTTTTTAGTCTTTTTTTGAAATAAAAAACTATTCTTAAAACTTCATGAATTTCGGGAACATTTTTAGAAAACCTGTAACCAATTGCAATATATTTAACATTACTATTCCCATGGGTTTGCTCTATAATAAGTAAAGCGATTGATACTTCACCGGAGCAACTCTGAGTAATAGATATGAGCTATCAGGACAATCAAAATCCATTAGAATATCGGCGACTTCTAAAGCTTGCTAAAGAATATCGTGAGCAAGGTTATTCAGTTACCATCAATCCATCCCCGGAAAAGCTACCTACGGTATTGGCTGATTGTTCGCTTGATTTGATAGCTGTAAACGATAAAAAGGTTGTTGCTGCGAAAGTGAGAACCCGACAAAATCTCAGTTGTAACGGTTCTGAAGATTTACGCAGGATTAGTAGATCGGTACAGCAGCTTCCCGGCTGGGAGTTTGAATTAGTAGTGACAAATTCCCGTACAAAAGCTAGCTAAGTTGTTTTTTACTTTTGATTGTTTCTGATCAATTTAATTGCTATCCTTTAGCTAAATTCCTGCCTGAATGATAGTTTTATTTGTGCTTCTACTTCTTACTTAGAATATTTTGGGTTTACTATAGGGAGCTTTCCCATGTCTATAATTTTATAAGTCATCAGTCTCAGGAATATGGCTGATGACTTATTACTATGTATCGAGCAAAGGTATAAACTTTTTAATTAAACCAATTGTGACTCCAGGTAATTCCAATTGAGGTGTCAGCCCAACCGAATCTAATTGTTGAAAAATCTTAATTGCTTGAGGATTCATTTCTGCCAGACGATGACCGATTTTTGGTCCGGTAAATTGCGATTTTCGTCCCCAAATAATCCCTGTCGGAATTGTTAATTGTTGAATGTATTGCGATAAATCAAAGCACAAATCTCCACGTACAAAAGACAAAGCTGCATATTCTGCATTAGGTTGTTTTGCCGATTCTAAATAAGCTTCTACAATTTCTTGATAAACTCGATCGGAACTACCAAATTGCCGTTGTTCCAAAAAGCTACGAATACCACCACTAGTAGCAACCCCCGTACTATAAATCAATTTATCCAGAATTGGTGTACTAACTAACTGTGCGAAAAAGCTACGGGAATAGTTTTCACCAAAATCAGAAAGTCCTGCTGGAGTAGTTAGAATTAAAGACTTGAATAATTCCGGATCAGCGATCGCAACTCTAATTGTAAATGCTGCAGTTAAAGAAGAAGCAATTACCTTAACCGCACCATCACAGGTTTGCTGCAAAAATTCCGCAATCGTAGTTAAGTAATCGTCAATTTGGTAATTTCGTTCTGGATGTTCCGACTCACCCCAACCAATCAAATCTGGGGCAATAATGCGATATTCTGCTGCAAAGGCTGGATAAACTTTTGACCATTCATAAGCAGAAGATCCACCACCAAATCCGTGGAGAAATACCAAAGTTTCTTTGTCTGTATTCCCAGCCTTATCCTGCCAAGGAAAGCCTGTATTGGTATAGTAAATCATCCTACCTAATGATGTATTTACTGAGTTACGTTCAAATCCCAGTGGCTGAAACATAAGTATTTTTCTTAATTGTGTCCCGTTATGCGTGGGGTGAGTGAGAGTTATTAACCCTTAATTTAATTATCAGCTAAATCTTCACATAATAACTTCTTACTTTAGAGAGATTAAGCAGATGTAAATTTACTGTGTTGCTTGTAAAGATTTAGTGTTTATTTTTTCACCACATGAAATTTTTAAGCTTGTAAATACAAGACTTCCGTATTTATCACGGGTATCTAATAGAACCATTATAGAAAGTTATAGTTGAAAATTTTATGATAGTCTATCAGAAACATCACTGATAGATATGAACGTCAACAAAGCTTAGAACATTCCTTACTGATAGTGTAATTGTTCTGAATGCTGCTTGTTGATTGAGTCGCTTGCAAGCCATTAAATCCAATGCAGTCCGGAAAGACGCAATTATTCTCTGTATGATTAGTAATTTTAATTTTTATCTGAGCAATGGTAAAACAGGCTTATATTCGACCGGGTGTACCAACGCTTGAGGAGCCTTTGTTTAAGTTTAACAACCTTAATGATTATTCTCAAAGTTATACACCAACTTATTCAAGTGTAAGATGTCCGCAGAATGAGACAATAGATTCCTTCCTAGCTGATTGTGTTCTTTTAGAGCTAGATAATTTAAAGTGTTTTGAAGTGGTGGAACGTCAATACGAGAGTCGAGGCGTGATTTTTCATAATTGTATCGCCATCGAACCTTCAAATCCGGCATTTCCGCCCCATTCTGGTGTAGTAGTATTAATGGGTTCGCCCCATAGCGGATTGTTAGAAGCGACTTTTGTGCGTCCCGTCAACTTCGTTAGTGCTTTTGTTACCAGTTCCCAGCGATTGGTATTATCCGCTTATGATCGCGATCGCCAAGTGTTAAATCAAGCGGTATTACCCTCCGGTAATCTTGCTAATTCCGACTCAGGGATAGCCCCGAATGTTTTGTTATCCGTATCGGCTCAGAATATTCATTCTGTTAGCTTCCGGGCTTTCGATGGTCAATTTACCATTGACGATTTAGGTTTTCGTTATTAACCTTGCCAATAGCAAATTTTACTGATAAATTTTCTGATAAATCTGGTAAATACTATTGTAGATTCTAGTTTTTTAATCGAAAACTATAGCCAACAGTAAATCTTAAATATTGGTAGGTAAGTAACGTGTCGCAATTGGCTTCGTCTTCTTGGCAGCGATTGATCAAAAATACCCCATTCAAGGAACTTCCGCAGTTAAAGACACAAGCCACAAAAGGACGAATATTGCAACATAGAAACCCAGCCCAGTTTCTGTGGTTCCTGACAATTCTCGTTACCATGGTTTTGTGGAACCCTAAGTTATTATTTTCTTGTGGTGCGGGCGGTTTTGTGATGTTATTAGTATATTCGATGCCGCAGTGGGATTGGTCACAATTTTGGTGTCGAATAAGTAACTTTCTGCAAACAACTCGCGGACGTTTAGTATTATCGGTAACTAGTGGTTTATTTGCTTGCTTAGGCACCTATATCGCAGTAACAATTTGCGTAAACTCCAACAACCTTTGGATTGCTGCAGGTGCGATCGCTCAAGGTTTAGCAATTGTAACAATTTTAATTTTATTAGCATGGTTGCCCATAAGTTTATATGGAAATCAAGAACAACAGCAATTAGAACAGTTGTTGGAATATTTGATAGACATAGATCCCCTCAAACGTATGATTGGTTTGCGTAAGTTAACAAAATTAGCAACTCGTCAACAGCTTGAGTCAGAGACTAAGCAATATATTATTGAGTGTTTAACACTTTTGTTAACAAAGGAATCAGTTGCAGCAATTAGAGATACAGCTTTTGATAGCTTACAAGCATTGGAACCAGCACCAAAAGCTGTATTAAAAAACATGAAAACTTTAGTACCTTTGTCTGTTAAAGTTAAAATTGGTAATAGGTAATAGGTAATGGGTAATAGGTAATAGACATCTCCGAAAATTAATTATGCGTTACCCAGAACCCTTGTAGAGACGTAGCAATACGCCCCGTCTCTACATCTTTTTCGGAGATGTCTAATGAGTAATAAAATCTAACTCCTAACTCCTAACTCCTAACTCCTAACTATTCATATACTTTTCCATTACATACTTTTACTACTCGGCGATCGCAACGTCTTACCAAGTGTTCGTCATGGGTAGTAACAATTACTGTAGCCCCAAAGGAATTTAACTTACTTAATATTTGGATTATTTGCCAAGAATTATCTGGATCTAAATTTCCGGTTGGTTCATCTGCTAAAAGCAAGGGTGGAGTTGCAACAATTGCTCGTGCCATACTTACCCGTTGTTGCTCTCCTCCAGAAAGATGATCGGGAAAACAATTAGCTTTACTGAGTAAACCGACTAACTTTAAAGTAGGTTCCAAACGTCTTTGAATTTCCTTGCGGGTGTAGCCTTGAGCTTGCAAAACCACAGAAATATTTTCCTTTACCGTTCGCTGAGGGATTAATTTGTAGTCTTGGAAAACAATACCAATGCGTCGTCGCAATAAAGACAAACCATCACCACGTAACTTTGCCACATTGCGATCGTCAACAATCACTTCTCCTTGGGTTGCTAACTCTTCACCATACAGCAGTTTGATCAGAGTGGATTTACCAGAACCACTCGGTCCGGTAATAAATACAAATTCCCCTTTCTTAATGTTTAAGTTAGCATCTACTAAAGCATCCGCTGCATTAACATAGCTTTTTGTTACAGAACGCAGCTGAACCATAAAATTACTGCTATTGTTTTTACCTTTGTTTTCTTGAGGAAAATCGGTAGATTTATCAATTGTGCTGTTATTAGTAATAACCGACATTGCTGTTTATTGGGATTAAATAAAAAATTCAATACAAAACAAGTATTCCCAGAACAAGCCTGGGAATATCAAAATCTTTATTTAAAGGTCAAAAATTACTATCAACTGTCAACTGTCAACTGTCCACTGTCCACTGTCAAGAAAAACTCAAGCACCTTTGGTTTTTACACCGTAAATCAAGGCTTTCCAAGCAAATTTAGGTAAAGCTAACATCCGTCGCCATCGCCAAGGTTCTTGATAAAGACGATATAGCCATTCTAAATTATTATCACCCAACCAAGCCGGAGCGCGAGTTTTGGCTCCTGACCAAATATCAAAACTACCACCGACACCAATCCAAATAGCTTGGGGACACAAATGACGGTTTTGTTTGATCCATAGTTCTTGACGCGGTACTCCTAAACCCACATAAATAAGTTGCGGTTGTAATTGAGACAGAGTAGAGTGCAGTTGTTGTTCTTCTTCTGGGGAATGATAGCCAGAATGAGTTCCGACTATATTTAAACGGGGAATTTGTTCTTGCCAGAATTGTGCTGCGGCTGCTGCGGTTCCCGGCTTTCCTCCGTAGAAAAATACTCCTGAATCAGGAGAGTTTTGTCCAATTTCCCGCAACACTGCTTCTGCTAATTCAATTCCTGGAACTCGACGTACATCTTGCTTTAAAAGTAATCGTAGATATAAAACTATCCCAGCACCGTCGGGAATTACTAACTCAGCAGCTTTGATTATAGTCGCGAGAGTTTCATTTCGCTCCGCTTGCATGGTCATTTCTGCATTCAGCGTCACTACATGAGTTCCCATTCTCTGCTGCAATCGTTCTAACAAGTAGCCTGGGTAATTTGTCGTTAAATGAATCGGTAGTCCCAAAACCGACATTTTTTTAGGCGGTTTAATCATGCTCTAATCCAGATTCGCCTCACACCAAGTTTTATCGAAGCTAGTTTATCAAATTTGTTCCTTAATTGTTTGTGTTGCATTTATGGTTATGGCTTGTTTAATTGCTTTAATCACAAAATTAATTATTTTAATTTTAATTTTAATTTGTAGTTTATCTTACTAAATATTTATCGTCGTAAAAAGTCACTATAAATACTTAAATATTTAAGATAATCATATATTTTAAAACTTTGTATTTTAAGTAGTCTTTTTAGATGCCCTATTAAACAAACCATTGCAAATAAACTCACAGCATCTTCCAAAACGCCGGTATAATTTTCACAACGGAGGTGAAAGAGGAATCAAAATACACTTGAGTCTAATTGGGAGTCTATACCTTTTCAAACACAAATACGATTGATAGGGTAAGATTAACTACTTATGGGGATTAGTTGACGAACTCTAATTAATATAGTCGTATATTTCAACTCTAACCGTATTAGATTCTTTTTATCAGGCGTACTTAACTCAAATTGTATATTTATAGCATTTGCTATATGGGTTGTGAATACCTTATTGATCAGATATCAACCATCCCTTGTGAGTTTTATGCCATTAAGAGTACAGATGTAAAGGAAACTGTATCTTAATAGACTTTTTATTAAACTCAATTTTACAGTTAATAGTTTAACGGGCAGAAAGTTACCATGACTAAAATTCGCGTTGCTTTAATTGAAGATCACGATCTTACCCGTTTGGGTATTCGCACTGCATTACAGCGAAATGTTGATTTTGAAGTAGTAGGAGAAGCAAATAATGCTACCGATGGACTCAAAATATTAAAAGCGCTGCAACCGGATGTGGCAATTGTAGATATTGGTTTACCCGATATTGATGGGATTGAATTAACTAGAGAAGCCAAGTCCACAGTACCTGGATTGCTAACTAAAATCCTGATTTTAACTTTGCGCGATAGTAAAGAAGCCGTACTTGCTGCTTTCGCTGCGGGTGCAGATTCCTACTGCATGAAGGATAAATATGATAGCTTGCTCGAAGCAGTGCGCCATACTCACAATGGTAACTCTTGGATTGACCCGGCGATCGCCCGCATTGTTTTGCAGCAAGCACAAGAAAATCCACCAGGTTCACAAGTTTCGGATGCTAATAAATTTGCGGAAAAATTCGGCTTTAATAATGGTAGAGAAGAAGACAGTATTGATCCCTATACTCTTACTGACAGAGAATTAGAAGTATTGCAGTTAATTGTAGAAGGTTGTAGTAACGCCATTATCGCCGAAAGACTCTACATTACGGTGGGAACTGTGAAAACTCACGTCCGCAATATTTTGAACAAGTTATGCGCTGACGATCGCACTCAAGCAGCAGTCCGTGCTTTGCGTTCGGGATTGGTAGGATAAAGTTGAAATTAAGGTTTCTCTGAGTATTTTTCAAGGAGATTAGAGATAAATTTACTACCCGCACAGTTCATTCTATGTTAAGAATGTGGGGGGATGTTAATAACTACCTTTTTGTTCCAGGCTAAATTGGGAGGCGAGATAAAATTTATACATTCTTGCCTATAAAAACAAACATATGAAAATAAAAGTCAATTATGACTGAGATTGAGGCAGGCAAACTCAAATTAATGGTGGTAGATGATGAGCTAGATAACCTAGATTTACTCTACCGCACTTTTAGGCGAGAATTTCAAGTATACAAGGCAAGTGATGCTCGTACTGCTCTGGAGATTCTAGAGAAAGAAGGCGAAATGGCTGTAATTATCTCTGATCAAAGAATGCCAGAGATGAATGGTACAGAATTTTTCGGTCTTACGGTAGAGCGTTTTCCGGATACTATTAGGATTCTGCTTACAGGCTTTACTGATGTCGAAGATTTAGTTGATGCGATTAACTCGGGTCAGGTATTTCGGTACATTACCAAGCCTTGGAAACCAGATCAACTGCGTTCGCTGGTGGATCAAGCTACCCAAATTTATCGGTTAGTAAAAAAAAGAACTTTAAGTTTACGCCGTTCTCTGAGGCGAGAATCTTTAGTTAATGCAGTCACAACAGCGATTCGAGAATCTCTAGATTACCCTAGTATGCTGCAAAAAATTGTCACAACAATTGGGCAAACTTTTGAAGCGACTTGTTGCGTACTTAAACCGATTGAAGGAGAACAATTAGCATCAGAGGAGTTTTTGTACCAGGATCATAACGCTGCTGCTGAAAATTGCTGCTTTAATCCCAGTACCTTAATAGAAAAAGTTCTTGTCAGTCGTAATTACGAATTCGCAGAACTTACTTCTGATAATGGCGAAATTTGCCAGCAATTAGCTGTACCGCTGATTTATCAACAAGATTTACAAGCAGTACTGGCTCTGCATCAACAGCGATGCGATACCCAAAAAGCCACTCTGGGAACTTATGGCAATTGGCAACATGAAGATATCGAATTAATTTCTGGTGTTGCCGAACAAGCTGCATTAGCTCTTTCTCAAGCAAAACTTTATCAGAATCTCCAGCAAAAGCAAAAACAGATTCATGCCGAATTAGAAGTTGCCCGGCAAATTCAGCACAATTTGTTACGCCAAACTTTACCTGAAATGGAAGGAGTCAAGGTACAAGCTTGCTGCTATCCAGCACGGGAAGTTGGGGGAGATTTTTTTGAAGTTTTTGTTCATCCCAAAGGCGATTTATGGTTGGCTGTAGGTGACGTTTCTGGTAAAGGTGTTCCTGCTGCACTATTCATGGCTAGTGCAATATCAGTATTGCGTCGAGAATTATCTCAAGAAACGCCTCCAATGCCAAATATAGTCATGAAAAATTTAAATCAGGCTTTAGGTGATGACCTTGTAAGCAACAATTACTTTATTACTTTGGTATTGGCTCGATATACCAGCGCTACTAAGCAATTAGTATACGCTAATGCCGGTCATATTTACCCAATAGTTTGCTCACAAAAAGATTCTCACTTAGACGAACCAAATTTTCTCAAAGTACGGGGAATTCCTTTGGGTATATTACCCAATTGGGAAGCAAATTTTGGGGAATTAATTCTTGCTCAGTCAGATACTTTGCTACTTGCAAGCGATGGAATTACTGAAGCTCAAGTTTCAATCACAAGTAATTTGAATAAAGAATTATCTGATGTAGAATCGTCAACACGTTCCATGCTTAACCAAGAAGGACTTTGGCAATTATTGCTTGAACAAGAAAAACCACTTAGTTTGAACAAATTGCTCAATCGCATCCATCTTGATACTGAAGTTCAAGAAGATGATCAAACTATACTTTCACTGGAGATTTTATAAACTATGAAAAGCGAGCTTCACGTACCAAGTGACTTGAAGTTTTTAAGCATTGTAGAAGGCTGGCTGCTTGGATGCTTACAAGCCGAATTAGGAGAATCGGTTGATTGGACTCGCCAATCAAATCGTTTACGCTTAGTTTTAGTCGAAGCTTACTCTAATGTAGTGCGTCATGCTCACAAAGAAAAACCGTCTGCCCCAGTTTTGATTCGTTTGGAACTTAAAAAAAGAGATTTAGCTTTAGAAATTTGGGACAAAGGTGAGGGTTATGATATGTCTCATTATTCTCCTCCTAGTCCTATGGAAAAACAAGAAGGTGGTTATGGCTGGCTGATTATGAACCGTTTAATGGACAAGGTAGAGTATGAATTACAAGTTAATGGCGGTAATTGTCTGAAGTTAGAAGCTAGTTTGCCAGAAACAGTCGAACCAGTTCAACAAAAAGTTCAAAATTAATTTAACTTAATTTAACTTAATTTAACTATAGTTCGCTTTCAATCCGTCAGGTTAATAAAGTATTTTAACAAAATCATCTGTCTCACAATCACAAGTCTCAAAGCTTCATAAGTCGGGTTTCGTGATAGTTACCCGCTTCTGATTTACCAGTGGGGTTAGGAGTCGGGTTTTTAAGATAAATCTGGCTTCTAACTAACAATCATCATCAAAACCCGACTTATGAAGCTATTCGTCGAATTCACGTTAAGTTATTCACAATACTTAATCAAGATAATAACTTTTACAAACTTTATTTGATTAATAGCTAAGACTTATTAAATAATGGACAAATGTGGTTCTACTCTTGATTAATTGCTTCAATCCGGTCAATTAAATAAAATGTCGGGAATCAATTAGTCAAGATCAGGTACTGGAGAATATGCGCGATCGCAATTTATTCATAGTTTATAAATTAATTTATAAATTTAGTTGATAAGTTGATTCATAGATATATTAATAAATGGATTTTTCGCTGTCTACCAAGTATCTGAAAGTATCTAAAAGTGAAAATTATTTGAATACCTTACTTTAGTTATTAACGATGCCTATGCAAGCCTCGTTTTGTCTGTCACCGCGCTACCGATTAGATGATGAGTTACCTTGGTTAGAAGGAATAGATCCCAGCCGCCATTATTGGATTAAGGTAAATAGCGATCATAATTTAACAGTGGCAATCCCCGGATTACTGACTTCTTCTATGGATGAAATGAAGCAGGCAATCAAAAAGTTTCGCTCACTTCAACCAGGGGAACAAGTAACTTTGGTAAGAGCTGCCAGTAGTTGTAAAATTTATTGTATTAGTCTCAACTGTTACGCAATCGAAGCGGAAACAAATAATGCTTTAGTTTGGCATTTATTTGACCAAGAGACATTGGATAGTCTACTAATGAGCGCTCATCCAGACTGGCAATGTGCGGCTTCTGATATTGAATTAGGGCGGAGATTATTAGTACGTTCCTTAGAGCGCGCAACAGCAAACAAAAGTTAGTTATTAGTTATTAATGGTTTTTGGCTGTTAATTATCAAAAATAACTGTTTAATATGCTTAATATCTGCTAATTTTCAAGTATTACCGCCGTAAAGACAGTAATTCTTGAGGAGAAGCCAAAAGTTTGATTTTTACATCCAAAATTTGCAGATTTTCATTTAAAGCAAACACCCAAGATACATTGACACCAAACCAAGGAGTTTCTACCTTACCTAAAACTTGAATTTGGTTTCGGTTGTCTTCTAAAGTTTCGCTTACACCTTCACGAGGATAAGCTTTAATATCAATTGCTTCCTTGCGTAAATATCTCAAAATTGCATCTCTCCCGGTAATCCCCGATTCAAAGGGGGGATGCATTACACCGTCTTCTGCAAATAACGAAGCGGTTTTTTCGTAATTGCCTACATTTAAACTTGCAAAATATTGCTGTATAGTTACTTCACTGATTTCTGTAATTTCGCTAGATTTCCATTGAATTGCAGTCATAAAATTAGCTGTATCACTGGTCGTTCAAAATTATTTGAATCTAAAAACAAGCTACTCAGACACCTACTTAACAAGTTATTGTACTATAAATCAAGTAATTAAGTCTTGATTATTTACTTTTGAGTTGTGTAACTACTGATTATTTAAACAAAATTATTGCAAGGTGGATAATAAATAATCATAATTTCCACCCCACAATCTACGGTTATTTTAGATTAAAACAGATAAATTTGATATCCAGACATAGGGTTGAAAAATTGCCTGTTATCGTCGCAAAATTGAAAAAGATAGCTTGACTCGAAAGCGTCTTAATCAGCTAAAGGATCAACACCCATGTCAGTTACAATTTTACGAAGAACAGTAATTTGTTGACCAAAATCAAGTTCTTTGAGAGCTTGTAAAACTTGCGAGCCATCACGAGACAATTGATAATTAGATGGCATTGCCACAACAAAACCTTTAACCATCAACTCTGATAATTCATACCAAAAAGCTAACTTTGTATTAGCGCTGAGAATACCGTAAGAGCGAGCAACTTGGGTATTATTTTTCGTAGCTAAATCACGCATTACCTGTAGCTGTTCGTTGGCAGACATTTGAATGATTTGATAGAGCAAACCTTCCGCTAGCTGTAAACGTGCTGCACCAGTAGCAGCAGGAGTTATAGAACGTCCCATTTCAGTATATGCAAACCAAAGCACCGCTAACTGATCGTCCACCGAGAGGCTTTTGAACACATTTACAGTGGAATTTACTGCATCAACTGACTGAGTATCGTAGTTGAAAGCGTTAGAAAAACCGTTCCGTATTGAATCTGTAGAGAAAGTCATGATAGCACCAACTTTTGTAAACTTCGTAGCGAAATATCTATTCTAGGAAGGCTTTGTTTGTATGTTGCTTTACCTTCCACTTGCCATTCTGCATAAAAAGTTAATAAATTGCAAATAAAATTTACAAATATGTTGATTCAGAAATATAAAACAGGGGATCATAATGGTGGTATAAGTTAGGGGTGCGCTTTTCGGGCAAATATTAAAATAAGATAAATGAATGAATTGACCCCTATAGGCAGCGTTCAAATTAAAGAAAAAGCGCTAGAGCTAGGGTTTGATAAAATTGGAATAGCTGCTGCAACCGTTACAGATACTCAGGTACAGAGATTACAAGCATGGTTAGCGCTGGGATATCATGCCGATATGGAATGGATGGGAAATCCGAATCGTCAAGATATAAAATTAGTTATGCCAAAAGTGCGATCGCTAATTTGTGTTGCTTTAAATTATTACACTCCACATCAGAGACCACAAGGAAACGAACACGGAAAAATTTCTCGTTATGGATGGGGAAGAGATTATCACAAAGTCATGCAAAAAAAATTGAAAGCACTCTCAATTTGGTTGCAGTCATTAGGTGAAGGAATCGAAAGCAGATACTATGTAGATACAGGGCCAATTCAAGATAAAGTTTGGGCGCAACAAGCCGGAATCGGTTGGATTGCCAAAAACGGCAATGTAATTACCAGAGAATATGGTTCTTGGGTATTTTTAGGAGAAATTCTCACAAATCTGGAATTAACTCCAGATACTCCCCACACCGAACATTGCGGTAGCTGTACTAAGTGTATTGAAAGTTGTCCCACCGATGCAATTACACAGCCATTTGTAGTAGATGCCAATCGGTGTATTGCTTATCATACAATAGAAAACCGGGATGAAAAATTACCCGAAAATATCGCCGAAAATATGCAAGGTTGGGTTGCCGGTTGTGATATTTGTCAAGATGTATGTCCTTGGAATCAACGATTTGCCACAACAACCGACGTAGAAGAATTTCAGCCCTACCCTGGGAATATTGCTCCCAAGCTGATAGAATTAGCCACAATCACCAATGAAAAGTGGGACAAGCAATTTACGGCTTCAGCGTTACGACGAATTAAGCCACAAATGTTACAACGAAATGCCCGTGCTAATCTTGAAGCATCCCGTCAACCTAGAGAATGACCCAGAAAGTAATTATTTTTGATTTTGATGGTACAATCGCCGATACAGTAGATGCCTTAGTAACTATTGCCAATGGTTTAGCTGTAGAGTTTAGTTACGCACAAATTACTTCAGAAGAACTTGCAATACTGAGAAATTTAACTTCTAGAGAAATTTTTAAGTATTCTGGGGTTTCTTTATTTAAGATACCTTTTTTACTTAAGAAGGTTAAGAGAGAGTTAAAAAACAAAATTCCCGAACTCAAACCAATTCTAGGAATTCAATCCGCTTTGATAGAACTTAAAGACAACGGGAATAGGTTAGGTATTATAACTTCTAATTCTAAAGACAACGTTAAAGAATTTCTCAAAATAAATAATATGGATAGTTTATTTGAGTTTATCCATACCGGAGTGACAATTTTTGGTAAAACCACGATAATCAACAACGTTTTGAGGCAAAAACAGCTAAAAACTCAAGAAGTTATATATGTTGGAGATGAAACTAGAGATATAGAAGCTTCAAAAAAAGCTAATATTAAAGTAATTGGAGTAACTTGGGGTTTTAATTCAGAAGAAGCATTAGTAAAACAGAATCCAGATTTTTTAATTCATCATCCCCAAGAATTAGTCGAAGTTATTAAAAATATTTGCTAGACAGTTGACAGTTGACAGTTGACAGTTGAGATCGAAAAGGTTAGAGTTTTGGATTGAGTTTTTGTTTGGTTGTTTTGATGATGCTCGTTAGTAATTTTAGGATTTCTTTTAGGTCACTTAATATTGACTCGCTTTCTTTTGGGGTGAGATAATTTGTTTCACGGAGTAAAAATATCCAGTATTCGCTTTCGTTGGCTTTTTTGAGGGCTAGAGCCAATTTATGAATAAAATCGGGTTTACTTTCTGCTTCTTCTGCTTCTCTGACTAATGCACCAATAGCTGTTCGAGATCGAAGTATTTGTTTTGACAATACATATTCTTTTTTATTTGAACATAAATATTTATTCAGGTTAATGATTCGGACTGCAAAGCTAAAGGACTTATCTTTTAGTGGAGAAGACATTTTCGGGTAGTTAATATCTGATAAATATTTGTATATTAAATAACTACCCACTGTCCACTGTCCACTGTCAACTGTCAACTGTCAACTAACAACACTCAAATCATCAGCAGTTAAATTTGAGTGAATAACTTCACCATCGCGAAACCAAACAATCCGCCTTGTTTGACGTGCAACTTCTGGTTCATGAGTTACCATTACCACTGTGATTCCCGTACTATTAAGTTCAGTAAAAATATCTAATACTTCTTGAGTTGTGCGAGAATCAAGAGCGCCGGTAGGTTCGTCAGCTAAAAGTACAACCGGACGATTAACTATAGCACGAGCGATCGCCACACGTTGCTGTTGTCCCCCCGATAGTTGATTGGGTTTATTATTCAAGCGATTTTCTAAACCAACTCGTTTTAAAGCTTCAATTCCCCTATCTCGTCTTTCAGTATTGGCTACATTCGCATAAAGCATCGGTAGCATCACGTTTTCTAAGGCTGTGAGTTGCTGTAATAAGTGGAATTGTTGAAAGACAAAACCGAGTTTTTTATTGCGAATATGTGCCAATTGGGTATCATCCATTTGTGCCACATCTACGTTATCTAAATAATACTTTCCTGATGTGGGACGATCTAAACAACCAATAATATTCATTGCTGTAGATTTACCAGAACCACTTGGTCCCATAATCGAACAATATTCGCCTTCTTCTATAATTAAATTGACATTCCATAGCGCCTTGACTTCCGTTTCCCCACTACCATAAATTTTAAAAATATCTTCTAAGCGAATTATATTAGCCATTTCAATTTTAGATTTTAGATTTTAAATTTTGGATTTATTAGTTACTAATAGTGGATTTCATAAATTATGACGGGTAGTGCGAGCATCTTGCTCGCTAGAGCTTCCAAGAGAGCAAGACGCTCGCTATTTACCACGAGGGAGCGAGACGCTCCCACTACTATTTTTTTACCCATCATAATTCCTAACTCTTAACTCATAACTCCTAACTCATTCAAGCGCTTCTCAAAGCAACAATTGGATCGAGTTTTGCGGCTCGACGTGCGGGAATTACCCCGAAAAATAAACCGATTGTCCCAGAAACTCCAACAGCCGAAAGGATGGCAACAGTTGAGATTCCGGCTTCTAAGGGGGTAACAGCTGCGACTAAAAAAATGCCACTAACACCAACCGCAGTACCAATTAAACCACCAGCCGCCGAAACAATTACTGCTTCAATGATGAACTGTAATAAAATATCTTGCTGAGTTGCACCAATTGCTTTTCGCAGTCCGATTTCTTGAGTACGTTCAGTGACAGAAACCAGCATAATATTCATGATACCAATGCCACCGACAAATAAAGAAATACCTGCAATTGCAGCAAGCATAATTGTCAATGCGCCGGTTATTTGTCCGACTGTTTGTTGAGCATCTTTTTGAGAGCGCACGGTAAAATCATCTTCACCAGTTATTTTATGCCGTAGACGCAATAAATTTTTCATTTGAAACTCGGCTGCGTCTACACTATCGTTATTAATTGCAGAGACTACAAGGTAATCTAAGGCAATACCGTAGGGAGAATTTTTTCCTACAAGTCGGTTTGCTGAAGTTGTGATTGGTATTAATGCAGCTTCATCGTAATTAGCACCACCCAATCCCGAACCTTTTCCTTCTAAAGTGCCAATAATTTGAAAAGTAGTATTTTTAATTCGCAGTTGTTTTCCTAAAGGATTAATGCCACCAAAAATTTTTTCTGTTAAATCGGCACCCAGCACAACTACTTGATTGCTACGTTTGATATCTATTTCATTAAAAAAGCGTCCTTTGGCAACTTGAAAATCTCGTACCAGCGGAAAACCTGGAGTAGTGCCAATTATATTTACATCGGTATTTCTATTGCCATAAGTCACCACATATCTACGATTTAATTCTGGTGCAACTCCCGCAATTGTTGGAACTTGAGTTGCAATAGCTTCAGCATCTTCCAATACCAAGGTTTTAGGAATCTCAAAGGTAATCCGCTGAGTTTCTTGATTTCCTGGAATTACAAATAATACATTAGGTCCGAGAGATTCCAACTGTTTATTAACAAATTTTTGTCCTCCTTCACCAATCCCAATCATCGCAATTACCGAAGCATTACCGATAACAATGCCTAACATAGTCAGAGCGCTACGCAATTTATTTGATAGCAGGGTTGTACCCGCCATTTGTACACTTTCTACAAAGTTCATTTATTGGTTGTTAGTTGTTAGTTGTTAAATTTATAAACGATTAATCACTATCCACTATCTACTCACTCCCTTGCTCTAACTTTTTCTGGATTTTGTAATCATCCGGGGGGCTGATGAAAATGCGATCGCCAATTTGTAATCCTTCTAATACCTGAGTTTCATTTCCAACTTGGGAGCCGATTGTGACTTGTTTAAATTGTGCTTTGTTGTTTTTATCGGGTGCTAAAACGCCTGTTTGCCCTTTCTCTGTGACGATAGTAACTGTTGGCACCCATAGGGCATTAACTTCATCGCCTAAAAATGTCAAGTTTACGTTTAAACCGGAAAGCAGTTTGTCTTTTCCTGTGTTAATTGCAACTCGTACTTGAAATAATGTTACACCTTGTTCGTTGACAGCTTCCGGAGCAATCAAACGCACTTCTCCTGTGAAAACTTGGTCGGGATAAGCGTCGGCTACGATGTCTACTTGTTGCCCTACTTTGATTTTACCGATGTCGGCTTCCGGGACATTTGCTAATACTTCTAATCCCCGCGCTAAGGCAACTACGGAACTTGATGTGGCTGATGCACTAGTCGAAGCGGAAGTTGTCGGTGTAACAAATGCTCCGACATTGGCAAATTTTTGCGTGATAATACCTGAAAATGGAGCGCGGATAATAGTATTATCTAAATTTACTTGCTCGGTTTTGAGTTGTGCTTGTGCTGCGCTAACACCTGCTGCTGCTTGAGCAATTTCTTCGGGGCGGGAGCCACTTTCTAACAATTGTAATTGAGCGCTTGCTTCTGCGACAGCTGCTTGAAGTCGGGTGATTTCTTCAGCCCGACTACCGCTTTCAAGTAAAGCTAATCTTTTTTGGGCTTCAAGTAAGTTTGCCTGAGCGGTTTTATCTTCGCTGACAAATTGGTCTAAATCGTCTTTTTTGATTGCTCCTTGACTGTACAAACTGCGGTAACGTCTGACTCTTTCATTAGTCAAATCAACTCTGGCAATAGCAGCATCTACCTGGGCTTGGGAAGCAGCAATTTCTTGGGGACGATTTCCGGAACGAGCTGCGGCTAATTGGGCTTGGGCTTGTGCTAAACGGGCTTTAGCTTGGCTAATTTCTTGGGGACGAGAACCAGCTTTTTGTTGGTCTAATTTTGCTTGAGCTTGTGTTAAGTTAGCGCGAGCTTGTAGAATTCTTGCCTGAATATCTGCACTATCCATTGTGGCGAGAATTTGTCCTTGTTTTACGGTGTCGCCTTGTTCTACATATAATTGGGTTACTGTGCCGGGGTTTTTTGGGCTAATGTTCACGTTTTGAACTGGCACAATTTTTCCACTAGCATTCAGAAGTAGAGTGATATTTTTTTCTTCGACTAAGGTAGTAAGTTGAGTGATGTCTTGTTTGTTTTTTGCTCGATCAATAAAAACATAGGTAGTAGTTGCCCCCACAACTACAATTCCCGCAGCCAACAGAGCAACAAGCCAGCGAGGTAATCCTTTCACTTTGCCGATTAGGGGAATTTCTATGGGTGTAGCCATAACAGCAGCGACAAAAATTGTCTCATAGATTGGGTAAGGTAGAGTGGAACGTGCAATAGAGAACCGATAGCAGACAGGATTTTACCGTTAAGATGTTTTGTTTAAAGGGTGTATAGCAATATCCAACAATCTACCTTCGCGCAAGGGGTTTAATACCAAATTAAAAAGTTAAAAATCAGTTCTCTTGTATTTGTTTAACTTTTTTAATAGTAGCCTTTTCAACTTGCATATGACTTTACCTTTTGGGGTAACTTTAGTCATGATTAATTAGTTTTATTCTGTAAGTAACCAAAATGTGGGATGGGGAACAAATGACTCCTATAGAAAGACAAATCACTGAAACATTTAGCTGTCATCAACAGCCCAGATGGTTTAAGCTATCTGAAAGATTCCTTAATTTGTGCCAAAAAGGCGGTAGTGTGCCTAAACGAGTTGGATTAATTTCTGTTCTATTTTTCTGTAGCTTTTTGAGCGTGTCTCCTCAAAGAGTTAACGCCCAAGCATTATTACCTCATACTGTGCAACTTGATGCTGGCAAGTTAGAACAGCAGGGTTTGCTTTTAGCCCAGGAAGCTGCACAACTTGCACAATTTCAGCAGTTCGACTTGGCAATGCCCCGGGCAAGGCTAGCGACTCAACTAGCTCCCAACAATGACAAAGTATGGTTTCTTTTAGGGGGATTATATTTACAATCCAAAGAACTTGATCAAGCGATTACTTCTTTACAAAAGGCACAAAGACTTAATCCTAAAAATGCTGAGACTTATTTCGCTTTAGGTTCTGCTTATTTTCAACAGGAAAAATATCAATCAGCAATTGTTCAATATCAAGCAGGCTTAAAAATCAAACCCAATGATCCAGAAGGGTTATTTGATTTAGGCAACGCTTACTATATGCTGGGTCAATTACCCCAAGCGATTGTAGAGTACAAAAAATCTATTGCTAACAAGCAAGATTTTTGGCCTGCGACTAACAATATTGGATTAATTTTTTATGAACAAGGCGATATTAGGGGTGCGATAAATCAATGGCAACAAGCTATTACTAAAGCCAACACCGCCAAACAACCAGCCGCCGAACCTCAACTCGCATTAGCCGTTGCCTTATATACTAGAGGCGACAAAAGCGATCGCCAAAGGGGTTTAGCAATGGGAGAAGCTGCACTCAAACTCGATGAACGCTATGCTAATTTAGATTTCCTTAAAGAAAATCTTTGGGGTAATCGTTTATTATCCGATACCAAAAAATTCTTAGAATTACCGAGTATCCAAGCTGCATTGAACGGACAATCTCTCTCCCAACCAGCCGGACAATAGTTTTTTACTTGGATAATTTTAATAGCGAGCAAGGTATTATTTTTATCTTTAACGGGCTGGCTTGCTATTAATCTTTCCCCAGACTATTGCTTAAAAGTACACCTATATAGTACACCTATATTATCAATGGAAGCAGTAGCCCTTTAATGGGCGACTGTTCCGTTGTAGGGTTGTTTTTAAGAAGCGTTATTGTCTTTGGGTAGTAGAGCGATGATTTGGTCAACAAACAGTTGATGATCCACCACAGGTTTGGAAATATAACCATCTGCACCACTTTGCCGCAAAAAGCTTTCGCGATCGCCTTCCATCGCGTGAGCAGTCACCAAAATAATCGGTAATGTTGCTGTTTGAGGATCAGATTTTAACATTTGTGTAATTTTGATCCCATCCACAGATTTACCTTGGTAAACGCTTCTAGAAAGAGAAACATCCATTAAAATAATGTCTGCTTCTTTGGCTTGAGCAATTTTGATTACTTCGTCTACATTTTCAGTGTGTTTAACATCTAAACCTCCGCGTTTGGTTAAAATTTTGGAAAACACACGAGCATTAACAAGATCGTCTTCGACAATCAAAACAGTTTTCATGAGAATCGATCGCACTTTTAAGATGTGAAGGGGATAGACGATTGAAGATAGCACGATTTACGGCGTGTCTACATTCAAAAAATCAAATTGTATCCTTGTCAACAAGGATAATACTACCGAAGCAGCAAGACATAAATATCAAAATTTTATGACCAAGAGCATTTCATCCGTTATAAGTAAGATTACTGCTCTCCAACGTTACGGCAATCCAAGTGTAGTTCAAGTTCAGGGAAAAAACTCATGGCAAAACAGTTAAACCTTCTCTCCACGGGACAGGTAATCACCACAGCCTTGCATACGGAAATGCAAAGGTCTTATCTCGAATATGCCATGAGTGTAATTGTGGGGCGGGCATTACCGGATGTCCGCGATGGTTTAAAGCCGGTGCATCGGCGGATTTTGTACGCGATGCACGAACTGGGCTTAACTCCCGATCGACCTTACCGAAAATGCGCTCGTGTAGTTGGAGACGTGTTGGGTAAATATCACCCCCACGGAGACCAATCGGTTTATGATGCTTTAGTGCGTTTGGTACAGTCCTTTTCTTGCCGTTATCCTTTGTTAGGGGGACACGGTAACTTTGGTAGCGTAGATAACGACCCCCCAGCGGCAATGCGCTACACTGAAACACGTTTAGCACCGATTAGCCATGAGGGAATGCTCGCTGAAATTGGCGAAGAAACAGTAGAATTTATCGGTAATTTTGATAATTCTCAGCAGGAACCAACAGTTTTACCCGCCCAGTTACCGTTTTTGTTACTTAATGGTTGTGCTGGAATTGCTGTAGGGATGGCTACCAATATTCCGCCGCATCATTTAGGAGAAGTGGTGGATGGGTTGATTGCTTTGATCGATAACCCCGAACTGTCTGACGAAAAATTATTCAAAATTATACCGGGACCTGACTTTCCGACTGGTGGAGAAATTGTTGGCAAAGATGGTATTCACGAAGCATACACCACTGGTAAAGGTGGTATTTTACTGCGCGGAGTTGCCAACATTGAAGAAGTACCTACTGGACGAGGTAATAAACGACGCACCGCAATTGTAGTTACAGAATTGCCTTATCAAGTGAATAAGGCGGGTTGGATTGAAAAAGTCGCTGATTTAGTCAATCAAGGACGAATCAACGGAATTAGTGATATTCGCGATGAAAGCGATCGCGATGGGATGCGGGTAGTAATCGAGTTGAAGCGCGATGCTGTTCCAGCAGAACTCCTGTACCATTTGTATCATCAAACGGCTCTGCAAACTACTTTTGGGGCGATTCTTTTAGGGATAGTTGATGGACAACCGCGTCAATTAAGTTTGCGTCAACTGTTGCAAGAGTTTTTGGATTTTCGCGAGCAAACTCTCAATCGTCGATATTCTTATGAATTAAGTAAAGCAGAAAGTCGGCTGCATATAGTGTCCGGTTTGCTTGCAGCACTTTCGCAAGTCGATCAAGTAATTGAGATTTTGCGACAAGCTGCCGATGGTTCCACAGCTAAAGTTGCTCTTGTAACTACCTTGGGGTTGAGTGAGATACAGGCAGATGAAATTTTAGCGATGCCAATGCGACGACTCACTGGTATGGAGCGGCAAAAATTACAGCAAGAGTTTGAGGAACTTGAAGAAAAAATTAATACGTTACGTAAATTACTCGACGATAGGAAAGAATTACTTAAAAGTTTAAAAAAAGATTTGCGGAGTTTGAAACGCTCTTATAACGATGAGCGACGCAGCAAATTTATAGAAAAACCCGATAATAAAGCATTTGTCAAACAGAAAAATAAAAGTGAGGAAAAAGATAAAAGTATTAAATCTAAAAGTCAGAGTCCAGCAATACAGGTACCTGTTGAAGATGTAGTATTAGAATTCTCTCAGCGCGGCTACGTGCGACGAACTAGTTTATCTTCTAAAAGATCAAAAGCTGAGAGCGGAATTCCAGATTATGATTTTATTCTTCAAGCTTCGGAAACTAATACTCTCAAAGACCTATTAGTTGTAACTAGTAGCGGTAAAATGTACCCGTTACAAGTAGGAGATATTCCGCCTACAACTGGTCGTGGAGCGCGGGGAACACCACTGATAACTTTGCTAACATCCACTGCTCAGAGCCAAGCTGAATCTATTGTTGGTCGTCTTGTCATTCCAGAAAATTCAACTAATACAGATGTAGTTCTTTTAACCAAACAAGGACGTATCAAACGTTTGTCTATAGAAGAATTAACTAATGTCAGCCGTCGTGGAGTTACTATTCTCAAACTCAAAGATGATGACGAACTGTTATCAACTCACTTTGTCAACAGCGGCGAACGTTTAATTTTAGCCAGTTCTGGTGGAAGAATACTCTATTTTGAAGTCAATGACGCACAACTTCCTTGTATGGGACGCACTGCTGTCGGTTTACAAGCCCTGCGTGTAGGTAAACAACATCAAATGGTTGGCTGTGTGACTTTGAGTAAAAACTCTCATTTATTGCTAGTTACTCAAGAAGGATATGCTAAACAACTTGATGTAAGTAAATTAAAATTAGCCAATCGCGGTGATTTAGGCGCTCAAGTTGTTAAATTTGCGGTTCCAACTGACAATCTTGCGGGCATTGCTTTAGTCAAACCGGAAACTGAAATCGCCCTCGTCACCAGTAATCAGCGAGTAATACGTCTGAATGGAGAAAGTGTTCCTGTACTGAATAAAAATGATCCGGGCAAAAAGGTTGTAGAACTCAACCGCGATGAAACAGTTGTCACTGTTAACGAAGTGGCAATTGAAAATAATTCCTAGTTTTTAGCTGCGGATTGATTGGGAAAAATCGTGATTTACGATATTGTTGGGGTAATTTATCAATTACCTCTATCTTGTATAAAAATTCTTTATCATCAAACATTGTTAAAGTCTAGCTTTATAACAATTTTGTGTAAAAATGTTGCAAATGTTAAAATATTTGCTATATTTAAGTTACAAAAGGTTACAAACAACAATTAGGAATTCAGCTCGGAGTAGTAATTATGGCAAACTCAACTAAAGTACCTGTTGCAACAACTGAAGACCGTAATGCTTGGCGTTGGGGCTTTACCCCTCAAGCAGAAATTTGGAACGGTCGTTTAGCGATGATTGGCTTTGTCGCTGCTGCTTTAATTGAACTTTTCTCCGGTAAAGGCTTTTTGCATTTCTGGGGTATTCTCTAAGTTTTAAAATTCGGTTTATCGAAATTGTAAATTTAATTTATTCAAAATAAAAACCTGGGAAATACTTAGTAATCCCAGGTCTTTTTGTGGTAGTTTGCCAAAAGTTACTCATGACAAACTACTGAATGCAAATAATTTACTAGCGAATATATTCTTTCAGCACGCTATTACGATTGGGGTGACGTAACTTACGAAGTGCTTTTGCCTCAATTTGACGAATACGTTCGCGAGTTACGTTAAAAATTTGTCCGATTTCTTCGAGAGTTTTCATCCGACCATCATCTAAACCATAGCGTAGTCTGAGAACATCGCGTTCGCGAGGGCTGAGACTATCCAGGACTTTTTCGAGGTCTTCCCGTAGTAAACTCTTAGAAACTTGGTCTTCTGGTGTTTCACCATCTGACTCAATAAAATCACCCAAACGGGAATCTTCTTCTTTACCGATGGGAGTTTCCAAAGAAATTGGTAGCTGAGCGGATTTGGCGATAAATCTCAGCTTTTCAATAGTCATCTCCATGCGAGTAGCGATTTCTTCCTCAGTGGGTTTGCGTCCCATTTCTTGAGAAAGTAACTTAGTAGTTTTCTTAATGCGAGAGATGGTTTCATACAGGTGAACTGGTAGACGAATCGTCCGAGATTGATCGGCGATCGCCCGAGTAATAGCCTGACGAATCCACCATGTAGCGTAGGTAGAAAACTTATAACCTTTTTCATGGTCGAACTTTTCAGCAGCACGAATCAAACCGAGACTACCTTCCTGAATCAAATCTTGGAAAGACAATCCACGATTCATGTATTTCTTAGCAATCGAAACTACAAGGCGCAGGTTAGATTGAACCATTTTATCTTTCGCCCTACGTCCTATATGAAGGCGATAGCGAAATTGCGGCAAAGGTAGCTGTACGGCTTCTGCCCATTCGATGTCTCTAGGTTCGCGTTCGAGCTGCTGCAAGAGTCTTTCGCGCACTCTTTCTAATTCGAGCAAATCAGCAATTTTACGTGCCAATTCAATTTCTTCATCTGCTCGTAGAAGGCGAATTCTACCAATTTCCTGTAAATACAGGCGAATAGAATCTTCGGTGTAGTGCTTTTTCTTCGCTTGCGTCCGACGACGACCTTTAGCAGCTTTTCCAGCCTTGGCTACGTCAGCAGCAGCCGCCGGTTCTGCAAATTCTTCTTCTTCGCCTTCATTAATAAGTAAATCTTCTTCGTCTTCTTCATCTTCGATTAAGAGTTCTAACTCCATCTCGGGCTGATTTATCACTCCTAGGTTCGGTTGATAAATATTTTCGAGTACGTTGTTAGCCTGGTTCATGCCGCGTTCCTCATGCTCCTTGCAGAATCAATTACTCCGGGTGGTGTCTTCCGTACTGAAAGCTGTTTTTTATGCAGCTTAAACGTTTACAATAAATCAAAGGGCGATCGCCCACTCTTCAACCGCCGGTCAGAATTTTTGGCATTGGTCGCAGTTTCCTGTTTCAACTAATGCCCCCAGTCATCACAATTAGACAGCAAGCGATTTATCCCTTTAGGGGAAAACTGCCTTGCGTAAATAAAGTCCTTTTGATTTGATGTGGGTCACTTCTGAGGTTGTGAAAAGTAAACACCATGATTAATGTCGTTACTTAAACTTTCGATTCCTATGAAATAAAAATCAACTTTCTGGTTATGAATCAACTAGTACATATAAAGTAATATGTCTTGAGTAAGATTTTCCAGAAAGACTGTTCCGATTGTAGCCTGTTTCACAGAAATTGTACTATGCCTGACTGTGGTGTTCATAAAGTAATAAAGTGATTTATTGTCTGTTTTAGCAAAAACACATTAAAGACTGTAGGCTTATTGTGTAATTTTTTTCCAAACTTTTGAAATTACACCAATCCTTGATCAAGTCAAAAGCACTCATATACACCGGCTAAATATCTTTATCTATTTAGTTGAAGGTGTTACGCACAACCTAATTCACCTGCAATTACCTTCTATTTTATAATTCGGGTCGCATTTAAGTGGTTAGGATGATACGCAATTGGTGAGAATTTTCTCTTCACCGACAAATAATTTTGACAAAGATCAAATCAAGACAGATGTATCGAGCAGAAAAATATTCTTTTGCTAAGGGACGAAATATTTATTACAAATAATTTAGTACCTTGATCTCGAAACAGCTTTGGGCAAGACAAAATCTTACTTAACGAAAATTTTACCTTTCAACAGACATTTTTTCGCTGAAATTACAGATAAGCTGCAATCAGACTCTTTGTCACTTAGGAATCAGTTGATTAAACCAATTCATTTATAAATACACCTTAGCGCACCATTGAAATTTCAGCCTTAAGAAACTTGACAAATTTTGATGGTTGATACATACATATTCTAATCAATTACAATTCAAGTTTGACATTCAAAAGTCTCGAAATTCAATAAATCAACACCCTTATTGCATCAAATAAATGCAAAATTTGTCACTCAGCAAATTCTAGTAAATTGCAGTATACTTTACGATTTGGTTTTGATCATTCCCTGATAACTATATTTTACTTCTACAGGAATTTTAACTCAGTAATATATACTCAAAATCTCGCGATTAGCCAGACAGTTAAAAAAACTATAAAGCCGCTGTGCTGGATATTCTGTTCATCCTTCACTTTATGTCTTCCGGAAGATTGACAAATTTAGTTTTTTCTATTCACCACATCAAATTTAACAAATAATGTTGTGTAATTGTAGCCACTAAGTTAATAACTGGAGTTTAGACTAAAGCTCGTGACCGCTACGCGGTCACGGCGCACAAAAAAT
>JACYMD010000016.1 GCA_015272215.1 Rivularia sp. T60_A2020_040
AGTTTATTAACTTGGCATTTTGATATTAATTATTCATAGAGGGAGCGATAGAACCAATATTTATAGCTATACCTACAGGTATCATAACTGGAGCTTTAGTTACGTGATAGACAGTCTTCACGTAATTTCTAGTGTTACGTGTTTCTTCCAAAAGCCACCATTAATAGCAGCAGCTTCTTCAGCATTAATTTCGGTAAACAGAGAGTTTTTATCTTCGATGTTATTCATTTCTTACTCCTTGCAAAGTTTTCAAGTAATCAATTAGAAATTGTTGGATTAATGGCAAGACAATAAAATATGTAATTGCATATTTCTTGTACTTCACCATCCAAACATTTTTCCTAAAATTGTTTTATTTACTTTTCCCATATATTCTGCAAATTCATTTGATTTTTTCCAAACCCACCTCCAGCCATCTCGAACCCATCCACCACCGTTAATATCTGCTGCTTCTTCAGCAGTAATTTCGGTAAAGAGAGATGTTTTATCTTCGATCTTATTCATTTCTTGCTCCTTGCAAAATTGTCAAGTAATAAATTAAAACTGTTATATTAATGCCGAGATAACAGAAGGTGTTGTTGGGTTTCACTGTGTTCCACCCAACCTACAATTAAATCAGCTAGTTTTACTCCACTAATAGACTTTGACTGACCCGAATAAGAATTGTCCAGCCTTGATAAAAGCCCGATTTACCTTTTGCTTTTGAGCATCAGGAAGAACACCATAAACTGTTGCAGCAGTACCTATGGCAACAAAGAACCATGCACCATTGACAGCAGCAGCTTCTTCGGTCGTAATTTCGGTAAAAAGTAAATTGTTATCTTCCATGTTGCTGATTTTTTACTTAGTGCAAAATTATTAAAGTAATCAAGTGTTAGTCCCCTCGGTAATTAGAAAGAACTGAAAACAAAAAAATCCATGATGGGATGATTCTGAGGTACTTTATGTTATTTACGAACCTGAGTCCAAACCCACTTTCCAGCTATGAAGACAAGTTTCATTACAATACAGCCCCAGCCACCACCATTAATTGCAGCAGCTTCTTCAGTTGTAATTTCAGTAAAAAGTTCTTGATTTGTTATAGATTTCATTTGCAGTCTCCTGATTGAATTCAAAAAAGTGAGATGGTTTTATTATGAGTTAAACTACTGTCCAACTCCTGACACAATTGTTAAGCGGGGTTTATCGTAGGGATCGTAGCTAGTGGTTATACGACCATTCGCATTTCTATATGGAGCGGTGCGGCTTTCATAAGCTAACCAACCCTTAAAGGAATTCCAAGCTGCCTTTCTAACTGCCCATCTAACTGCCCATTGCCAGAAACCGCCCTTTATAGAAGCTGAATCTTCAGAACTTAACTCGGTGAAAAGTTGATTATTATCCATATTTCTTGTTTTTTTTGAATTCAGCAATTTGTTTGCCTATATCCAATTTATCCTTCTGTAAAAAAAAACATCAGTATTTGCGCTGAAATTGATAATTCTTCCGGATGACGAAATCTTCATGAATATTGCGGTTTACATGAAATATAGTTGAGATGCTAAAGTCTAGGGAACAATAATAAAAAGTATTATTAAATACCTATGCTAGGCGAAAATAACCCCGAAATTCTCCGTACAGTTCAAAGTGATGAATTCCTTTCTCCTGTTAGTCGTTGGACGACTCTCGGCGGCTTGTTTTTACTGGGTACTTTTGGTGCCGCGATCGCACTTGCCACCTTCACCAAATACGATGTCACAGTTAAAGCTTCTGCAACTGTTCGTCCTACCGGGGAAATACGGATAGTCCAGTCAGCTTTGGAAGGAAGTATCAAAAATATTTCAGTCAAAGAGAATCAAATTGTCAAAAAAGGCGATTTAATTGCCACTATCGACTCTTCCCAACTTCAAATTAAGAAAACTCAAATTGCTGGAAATATCGAGAAAGCACAGCAGCAACTAGTACAGATGGACGCTCAAATTCGCTCGCTGGATGGGCAAATAGTCGCAGAAGGCGATCGCAATACTAGTTCTGTGGTGTCAGCAGAAGCAGAGTTAAGCCGACAGCAGCGAGATTATCAAGAAAGACTAATTACTACTACCGCAGAAGCAGAAGAAACGAAAGCTTCCGTTGGAGTGGCTAAAGATGAATTACAAAAAACCCAAGCTGAGTTAAAGTCAGCACAAGCAAACCTGAAGTCAACTGAAGTTGCTTTAGCTGTAGCAAGTGTGAGATGGGATAGATATAAGTCTGTGGGAGAAGGATTATCAAAAAATCAGCTTGAAGAAGCAAAGTTAGCATTTGAGCAACAACAACAAGCAGTTGAACAGCAAAAAGCAATGGTTGAAGGACAAGTACAAGCTGTTGAAAGGCAACAACGATCTGTTGAAGCTGCGATCGCAAGACATAATCGAACATTAGCTGGACTTAACCCTAATCAAGCTATAGTGGTAATGGCAAAGGAAAAAATTGCTCAAGAACGGGCAACAGCTAGAAGCGGTTTAGCGAGATTAAGCCAAGAACGGCAAGGTTTAATTCAGCGTCAAGTAGAAATTCAAACTCAAATTAGCAACGCACAAAAAGAGTTTAAACAAGTAGAAGCAGAACTGGAAAAAACTAGAGTTACAAGTCCAGAATCCGGAACAATTTTAAAACTAGAATTAAGAAACTCAGGACAAGTTTTACGTGCTGGAGAACCAATTGCCCAAATTGCTCCAAGTAACGCTCCTTTAGTCATTAAAGCCCGTGTTGCAACTGATGATGTGAGTAAAATCAAAGTATGTAAAACATCTAAAGTTACAGATTGTCCAGAAGGGAAAGTGCTACTTCGGGTTTCTGCATACCCATACCCAGATTATGGAACACTTAAAGGAGCAGTCAGAGCGATAACTGCTGATACGATTACCCCGCAAAATAATGGTAATACTCAAACAGCACCTTATTATGAAGTAACAATTGAACCAGAAAAGCTTTATTTAGAAAGGGCAAATCAGCAGTATTTTATTCAACCTGGTATGGAAATTGCTGCGGATATTATTTCTAAAGAAGAAACTGTATTGACGTTTATTTTAAGGAAGGCAAGATTATTAACGGATTTATAATAAATATAGACTGTTGTGGAGCATCATATTCATTACTTATTCAAAAAATAGAAAAACGGGTTAGTTAAACTAATACGTGAAATAAATATTTTCCTATTTCTCAGATTAAATCAATTGATGTTTGTACTCAGTTTATAACGAATCGGGGAATCTACTTCTATAATTTATTGCTAATCCTTACCTACCAACGAAGGAAAATCTAATTCAAGTAACTGATATCGATAATTCTGGATTTCCTTGTTTGATAATTACCCAATCTACTGGAAAATATTATATTATTTATCGTACTCGATATTGTTACAGGAAAGATAAGTATATACGTTTGAATCAAGCCTTAACAGAAGTTGGGACAAATCCTAAGTAGAGGATTAAGTGTATGTCTTAACATAAAGGTTGATAGACCTGAGGTTTTGTTTCAAAAGTTAAACTAAATTAATCATCTCCATCTTTGTTGTTCAAACGAATAATCAAGCTACTTCCGAATGGTTTCGATAGTACATTTATGTTATTTGTTACATCAAGAGAATTTTCGTAATCCCGATAAAAAAGGCGAAAAAGGTTTATACTAATACTTAGATACTATAAAATTAGGGATAAAAAATAAGGTAAAAGTAAGCTTTTGGTTTGATTAGATACATTGTAAGTGATTAGATAAGAGGGATGTAGGGAATGAGACCGAGAAGGGAACTTGCTCAGCATTGGTTACGCAGTGACAAGGCTTTGAGTAGCATTATCAAAGCAGCAGATTTACACGATACTGACAGAGTATTGGAAATAGGTCCCGGTCAAGGAGTGTTAACTCAGCAGCTTTTAGAAAAGGTAAAATCCTTAGTTGCTGTGGAAATTGACAGCAATTTATGTCAGTTATTAATTAAGAAGTTGGGAGAAACAGAGAATTTTTTACTATTAAATGAAGATTTTTTAACTTTGGATTTACCCGCTTTAGTTAAAGATTTTCCTTACTTTCAAAATCAAAATAAGGTAGTAGCTAATATTCCTTACAATATAACTGGACCTATCATTGAAAAACTATTGGGTAAAATTGGTAATCCCAATCCACAGCCTTATGATTTAATCGTGTTATTAGTACAGAAGGAAGTTGCCGAACGAATTGTTGCAAAACCAGGAAGAACGAGTTTTGGAGCCTTATCTGTAAGAGTACAATATTTAGCAGATTGTCAGATGATTTGTACAGTACCAAGCACAGCTTTTTATCCCCCACCAAAAGTTGATTCTGCTGTAATTAAGTTGGTTCCTTGTGTCAGGGAAGTTTTAGCAAAGAATCCCCGGAGAATGGAAACTTTAGTAAAATTGGGGTTTAGTGCAAAACGTAAAATGTTACGAAATAATTTACAATCGATAATAGAACGCGACAATCTGACACAATTATTGGAAAAGTTAAGCGTCAACCCCCAAGCTCGCGCTGAAGAACTGAGCGTCATGCAGTGGGTGAGTTTAGCTAACGAATTAGAAAATCAAGATGCGTAGCTATAATTTAATTGCTCCAGCTAAAATTAATTTGTATTTAGAAATCATTGGCGATCGCCATGATGGTTATCATGAGTTAGCAATGATACTACAAAGTATAGAGCTTGCAGACCAGATAGACCTAGAAGCAAACGATGTACAGTTAATTAGATTGCGGAGTGATAGCAAGGAGATTCCCGTAGATAAAAGTAATTTGGCTTACCGGGCTGCGGATTTAATGGTTCAAGAATTTCCCGACAGTTTTGCAACTTATGGGGGTGTAGATATCACGCTTCACAAACGCATTCCCGTAGCAGCAGGTTTAGCAGGAGGTTCAACAGATGCCGCAGCAGTCTTAGTCGGAATCGATTTATTATGGAAACTGGGATTAACTAAGTCAGAATTAGAAGAATTAGCCGCGCAACTCGGTTCCGATATCCCATTTTGTATCGGAGGAGGAACCGCGATAGCAACTCGTCGAGGTGAAATACTTTCTCCATTATCCGGGTTGGGAGGTATATATATAGTATTGGCAAAGTATCGCAGTTTATCAGTTTCCACAGCTTGGGCTTACAATACTTACCGCTCATTATTTGGTCATACTTATATTAAAGATACAGAAAGTTTAGCAGCCCGTGGAAATGCAGTACATTCAGGAGATATAGTTCAAGCGATTACTCGTCAAGATGCAAAAGAAATCGCACAGAAAATGCATAATGATTTAGAAAAGGTAGTATTACCGGAATATCCTCAAGTATTACAGTTAAAAGAAAGCTTTGCAAAATACGATATCTTAGGAACCATGATGTCCGGTAGTGGCCCGAGTGTATTTGCATTATGTGAATCTCAAGAGAAAGCCGAACAAGTAAAATTGTCTATGAGAGAAGAGATTCCAGATATGGATTTAGAATTGTTCGTCACTCGGTTGATAACTCATGGGATTCAAGTGGTAAATTAACTCGTAATTCCTAATTTATTTGTTCCACCCCCAACCCTATTCCCTTTAAAAACATGAGCGAAGAAAAAGCAACCGAACAAACCGAAAATCAACCGACTCCTTTACGTTGTTTAATCGGAGCCGTAATGTCAGGAGGATTGGGATTCGTAGCTTATAAATTAATGGTTTCAATTGCGACGACTTTTGCCAATAAACCAGTAACATCAAATAATCCGATGGTAGTAAGTCTTTCTTCAGCAGTACGAACCTTAGTTGTAGGAGTAGTTGCTTTAGGAACAGGAATATTTGGGATAGTTGGACTTGGTTTATTAGCTTTAGCGGTGCAGTTGGTGATTAAGCAGTTGACAACTAAGGGTCAATAACCCCACCCTAAAAGGATGGGGCTTGTAAAGAACAAACTTTATGTGTTTGACTAGCCCGTTGAGACTAATCTCGGTAAACACGCGCCATAACTTCCCCAGTTTGGATTATCTGTAAGACTGTTTGTTCAGTCGTTGGTTAAAGACAAGACATACACCGATTAGTTGGGCGAGGGGACTTAAACTGGTTTGCTGGTTCCTGGGCTTATCGCCATTTAAAAACCAGTATTTAAAATACAAAGCCGTACTAGAAGTACGGGGTTTCAGACCCAGGAGTTTTGGTCAATAACCCCAACTTACTTCGTTGAAGTTGGGGCTTGTAAAGAACAAACTTTATGTGTTTGACTAGCCCGTTGAGACTAATCTCGGTAAACACGCGCCATAACTTCCCCAGTTTGGATTATCTGTAAGACTGTTTGTTCAGTCGTTGGTTAAAGACAAGACATACACCGATTAGTTGGGCGAGGGGACTTAAACTTTTACTGATGAGGATTATCTCTTTATGCGAGTACCTGTAGTTTCATCGGACAATAAACCTTTAATGCCGACAAAACCTAGCCGTGCTAGGCGTTGGATAAAAGAAGGTAGAGCAACTGGTAAATTCAACAAATTAGGAATATTTTATGTTCAACTGACAAACGAACCATCCGATACCCAAGCACAAGAGATTGTAATTGGATTAGACCCAGGAAAAATGTTTTCCGGCGTAGCGGTTCAATCTAGAAAATACACATTACAAATGCTGCATCTAGTTCTACCATTCAAAACAGTTAAAGCCCGAATGGAACAACGGTCTATGATGCGTCGTGGTAGACGTGGAAGAAGGATAAACCGCAAAATATCTTTTAAAAAACGTAGCCATCGTCAAGCAAGATTTGATAATCGTCGCAATTCAAAACTACCTCCAAGTATTCGAGCAAATAAAAACTTAGAATACCGAACAATCACTTTGCTATGTGAAATTTACCCTATTCAAACAATCGCAATTGAAGAAGTAGAAGCACAAGGAAATAAAAGTTTTAGTCCTGTAATGGTCGGTCAAAGATATCAAATTAACCGATTATCTGAACTAGCTAAAGTGGAATTAAGAAAAGGATGGGAAACATCGAATCTTCGTAAACACTTAGGCTTGCATAAAGAAAAATCTGACAAATCTTTACAAATACCAGAGACTCATGCAGTTGATGCAGTTGCTTTGGCAAGTTCTGAGTTTGTCAAATATCAGTCATGGGAAGGAGTTAAAACTCATGGAGCAAGTTGGGTAGGTAATGTAACTATTACCAAGTCACAATTTATTATTTTGCGCCGTCCTCCTATCAGCCGCAGACAATTACACTTAATGGTTGCAGCGAAGGGTGGAACACGACGCAAATATGGTGGGACTACAACTCGACATAATTGTTTGAGAAAAGGTGATTTTGTTCATGCTACTCAAGGTAAGAAATCATTCTTTGGTTGGGTAAGTGGAGATACGGAAAAACAAGTTTCAGTTAGTGATGCTAACTGGAAAAGATTAGGACAATGTACTGCTAAAAAAGTCCGATTGATACAGCGAAACACAGGATTAATAGTGTTATCAACTCGGAAATTGTTTAATTTAATGGCATCGAACCACTAAATTAAACTCACTATCCCTCCCTAACCTGCAACGCTCTGGGATAGGATTTCTCGTGATAAGAAGATGAAAGAAAGTTCAGCAAATACCATTTTTTCAACTGTCCGATTTATCTTGTTGGCAAAGAACACGAAACTGTACTTTAGCTACTTTTGGTGACGTTGCGATCGCACTGATCGGATTTTGGACTGTTGCATTTTTTTCTAAGTCTCGTTATTGGTTTCGTCAGCCAAAATGGTGGAAGTTAAGTAGGGCTTGCTGAATAAACACAAAAATGTGATATACCATACATTTCAGACCAAAGGA
>JACYMD010000042.1 GCA_015272215.1 Rivularia sp. T60_A2020_040
CTATTCCCTTACATTCTAGCTGATATAATATCTAAATTTTCTTGCGTTTACCCTGCTAGTTTTAACTTTGGAATTACACAAACCACATTTAAAAAAAAATGTCAGCGTTGACTGTTCACAATAGTTTAATTAATTATGAAAATTACAACATTTAATCCCAAAACAGGTTTTTTAGAAGAGAAAAAACTTGTTGCTTCTACAGAGAAACCTTCATTATTTTTAATTGGTAGACATCCCAACAGCGATTTAATTTTAAATACACCAGAAGTGAGTCTAGTACATGGTTTAATTACTTACTTTCAGCAAAATTATTACTTTGTCGAGTTAGCTAGTACTGGTGGTTCGCGACTTAATAATCAAGAAGTTTTGGTGAATCAAAACTGCATTTTAGAACCTGGAGATAATTTAAGAATTGGCGATTTTTTCTTATTGTTTCTATCTGAAGAAGAACAAATAGAAAAGCCAGAGCCTTATTGGTTTTTAAAACCTCAAACTACTGATGGTTGTAACCAGATAATTTCGGGTTGTCCTGTGGTACTGTTGATGTAGTTGTCGTTTTAAATCCAAGTATCCCAGATACTGATCAGGCAAAAATCTATGATTTTTCTGATAACGCACCAAAAGTTGTTGGTGCGTTACGGCAAATTTTCACCTACTCTTTTCCTATCGAATCCCAGAAGCCGTAACACACCCTGCTTTAAGTTTATTTTATAAACACCCTTTAAGAGTGCGATCGCCACCACCCACCACCAATATTTCCAAGCAAGAATTATTAAATTATGACTCAAACTACAACAAAAAGTATATATTCATTTGAAGAGTATCTTACCTATGATGATGGTACAGATAACCGTTATGAACTTATTGATGGAAAACTAGAATTAATGAATCCACCAACTTTTAGACATCTACTAATCTCTGACTTTCTTGCAGACTCTTTCAAAGCAGAAATTAAAAAACTCAAGTTACCTTGGATGTGTTTTCGAGAAGCAGGAATTAGAACTGGGTGGAGAAAATCACGATTATCAGATGTTTATGTTGTCACATCCGAACAAGTAATGGAATTTTTGGATGAATCTGCTGTTTGTCAGTCTCCACCTTTATTAGTTGTAGAGGTAGTAAGTCCCGAATCGGTAAAGCGAGATTATCGTTATAAACGTTCGGAATATGCGGCTTTGGAAATACCTGAATACTGGATTGTTGATCCAATTGAATCAAAAGTTACTGTTTTATTGTTAGAAGAAGGTTTATACGAAGATACTGAATTTAGCGGTAATCAAAAAATAGTTTCTCGTACTTTTTCAGAATTAGATTTAACAGTTGAACAAGTTTTAGCTGCGGGGAATATTGAATAATATAGTCGTATATAACAGTCGCTGGGATTGAATTAATTCGGATTCCTATATGTATTTTCCACAAGATTAAAGACGTTGCAGTGCAACGTCTCTACATTATCAATTCGTTTTTACCCAAAAATCATAATTAACTCAGATGCTTTTCTAACATCGTTGCAATCACTTCTGGATGAATTTTGCGATATTCTTTTTTACCTAGTTTCAATGTACAATTGGGTGAACTGCAACATTTTAAACAGCCAGTATGTTCGATCGCAACTTTATCAAAAAGACCTCTTTCGCGCAAAATCTTTTCTAATTCTGGTAATATATTGTGACTGCCTCTTTTCCGGCAACCTGGTTTTTGACATACCAAAATTTTCGGTTTACTTTTAGCTACACTATTTTGTTTAGGACAAGTTTCTATTGGTTTTATCCCATAAACTTTTAATTTAGTTTTGCCAGTAGTTAAATTTAACTTAGTAACTCCAAAAACATTAATTTGCTTTCCAGGTTTCAAAAAAGAAGCTGCATATTTTCGCAAAACTTTTGGCAGTTTGATCTGAATTTCGCCATCAAGAGTTATCAACTGTAAATGTTTGGCTTTCTCCAACTTCTCTCCGACAAAACCAACAAATTCACCTTTGAGATTAAATTCAGATAAAGTCCGGTAATTATCACCCATTTCAATTTTGGATTTTAGATTTTAGATTTTGGATTACGAATCTTTAAAAGTTAGGAGTTAGTTTTGTAGAGACGGGGCGTATTGCTACGTCTCTACGGGATTTAGGAGTTAGATAGTAGTATTTATTATTCATTTTCATTTAGTTATACAATTGTTTTCTATTTCCCTATTTCCCTATTCCCCCCAACCCTATTAACTGCTTAATCTTTTTGCTTCTACAGTCTTAGGTAAATCTTGCAATTCTGGAAAATCGGGAAATTCTAATTCCCAACCGTTTGCTAAAGTCAAAATTTGACCAGTTTCCCCCGAAGCTTGTTTAACAACTTCTTCTTCTAAGTCTTTTTTCGGAACATATACTACTAAAGTACCGGCACCGTTTTTACGTAACATTACTTTCATTATTGTTCCACTCTTTCTATAAGTTCTAATTCTTCTTTACGACAACCTATAACAATATCCTTTTCCATAAAACGGATTGCATAAATATAAGCTCTTTGTAAATATGTACCTATACTTATCACATAACCAACTTCTCCGGGATTAATTAAAACTTCTCCTAATTTTTTACCCGGATAAGTACCGTCGTTTTTAATTGGGTTAAGAATTTTGACTTTATCACTCAGTTCAAAAACTGGTGGTAAATCAAGTTCTAATTGTTCTTCATCTGAGTGCATGGGAATATTTACCCTGTTGTACTAAATCCAATACTTCTTGAGTGGTGAGACTGCGTTTTTTCTCTACCGACTCATGACGTACTGCTTCTAAAACAGACTTTGTTTCCTCTGAATTGAGATTAATACCGTTTTCTTCTAACACTTGGGATAATAAGTGTCTACCAGAATGTTTTCCTACTACTAAGCGTCTTTCCCAACCGACTTCTTCAGGGCTGAATGGCTCATAAGTCATTGGGTTTTGCAGTACGCTATGAGCATGGATACCAGATTCATGAGCAAAGGTATTTTCACCGACAATTGCTTTCCAAGGTGGTACATTGCAACGAGATGCTGCTGCTACCAATCGAGATAAATCCAGCAATTTTGGAGTATCGATACCTATATCCAAGTTGTAAATGCGTTTCAAAGCCATGACGACTTCTTCTAAAGCCGCATTTCCAGCCCTTTCACCTAAACCGTTTACTGTTGTATTCGCAGTTAAACACCCTGCTTCAATACCAGCAAGAGCGTTAGCTGTCGCTAAACCAAAATCATTATGGGTGTGGATTTCTACGGGAATTGCTAAAGCTTTGACTATTTTTCTTACTCGATGATAAGTCGCGAAAGGATCGAGTACTCCTACAGTATCGCAAAATCGGAACCGAGAAGCACCTAATTCTTGAGCATATAGAGCCACATCCAACAAGAAATTATGATCGGCTCTTGAAGCATCTTCTCCACCAACAGCAACCCACAATCCATTATCTAGAGCAAAGTTGATACTGTCTCTAAGTTGTTGTAAAGTGATACGCCATTGCCCCTGAAATTTAGTGCTAATTTGTACACCTGAAACAGGAATGCAAATATGTACCCGCTTTAATCCACAAGCCATAGAAGCCTGTATATCCGAGATTACAGCCCGATTCCAACCCAAGAGTTTCGCTCGCAAATCCAAGTTAGCAATTGCTTGTATCGCACGAGTTTCTTCTTCACCCATCGCTGGAATACCGACTTCTATTTCATGTACTCCAACATCATCAAGAAACTTGGCTATCGCAACTTTTTCTTGTAAGTTGAAAGCAACACCCGCAGCTTGTTCACCATCGCGCAGTGTTGTGTCATTAATTAAGACAGGTGGTTGATTCATCTCCAAAAGTACCTCTATGGGATTGTTGTTAACACCCATGATGGGGATTATGGCTTTAACTTTGAGTAAATTTTAGTAAACGGTAATGGCAAAGAATGAATTTTGTTTGATAAATTATTAATTATGAAAAAGCATAATTATCTTTTTCTTAATCAGCTATTCATCCCTTATTATTCTTACTCAAGAAATCAAACATTTCTGTATGAGAAAGAACTAGATTTTGGTATTAATTAATATTTTTGTTGCTCAGGAATATCCGGCATTTCTTTCAGTATCATATAGCTTATGTAAGTTTTAGCTAATGTCGAAAAAAATAATACACTAATTCCACTAATTAAGGTATAAAACATTTCTGAGAATTGGTAATTGGTAATTGGTAACTGTCCACTGTCAACTGTTTCAAGATTGGGATTCTAACCAATCAAAAATTCTTTCTAATTGCTCTATATCAACTAAACCGTACTGCCAAAGTAGCATTGGTAGTGGCCCTTTATCTAACTTGCTTTTTCGCACTGCGACAGAAATATCACAACTAGTAAGTAAAAGCTCCTTTTTTAAAAAATTGATAAATTCTCTATCACTGTAAGGTGTCAGCATCATATAAAAAGAAACCTCTTTTATAAAGAGAAGAAACAGGGCTTAATTTAACTGATAATTTTTATAGTAAATGGAAGCCTTGTTACCTACCTTTTATATCTCAGGAAACCTTAATAGATAAACTTTTATTTTCCTAGATTGTTTCTATATAATTAAAAACTTAGAAACTAAGTAGGTACAAAGTTTTCAAAATTGCCAACATCTTTCCAGCCAATTAATTAATGACGGTCGAGATGCGGTAAATTGAATTACAATAGAACGCAGCAAAATTGCCGCAATCGTGTTATTTACTTGTACCTGTAAAGTACCGTCTGACAAACAAGAACAAGGAATGTTCAACTCTTGCAAACGGTGGTAGATTTGCCAGCGTTGGTAGCGTGGAATCTGCACCGTTTGATACAGGATATTAGAACTTGGTGGTAGTAACATTATTAACGTTTCTTAGTCAGAAGTTCCTTTTGGAATACATGAAAACAATCAGCAATTAACCTCACCCACCTATGGTGAATTGTTGTTAATTGCAATCTGCTTTTTCTGCTTATATCAGATGGTATTATCAATACTTGTTTTCTGAGTATGAATTGGATTTATTGAATTTTATTAAATTTGTACTCACTAATCTTTAATATTTGTTATCACCCGGTTTCATTTTTTTGTTTGGGGTATAGGGACTAGTATTTATAGGCAATGGTTCTAGTATTTTACAGGTCAAGGTTCAATAATTAATGTACTCACTGTTCAAACTTTATCTAGCAATAATTTGCAGCGATTTTACTCATAAAAATGTGAATTTAGAAACAATATAAAATTGTACTCAAATTGTACCCAGAAAATTGATAATCAAGTTAATATCATAGGTTTTTGTATATGTAGTTACCTTAGAAGATATTATTATTACCGAGGAATTATCGCGGCGTTCGCCTCTAGCTCCCAACTGGCAGGCAGAAACTCAGGCAATGCAAACCCTAGCACGGCAGATGACAGGCGCTCCGGAAACGCTGATGCAAACTCTGGCAGATATCGCGCTCTCGCTATGTCAGGCGGGAACAGCAGGAGTTAGCTTGCTAGAAACAACATCGGATGGGGAAGAAATCTTTCGCTGGAACGTGTTAGCAGGAACCTTAGCGCACCACGTTGGTGGCAGCGCTCCCGTACCCTAGCAACAGCATTAGATGCAGCAGCTTATGTTGAGGAAGCACAGGGGATACTGGGAGAAGTAGGGGAGCAAGATGCTTCTACTACCAATTACCAATGCCAAGCTGGTAAAATTAAGCTAAACCTCCAACCAGTTGAACTCCGAGAAGTAATTGAAACAGCGATCGCTACAGTGCGTCTATCCCTAGAAGCCAAAAATATTCAATTAGAGTGTATGCTCGCTGCTTTACCAATCATAGTTCACGGCGATCGCGATCGTTTACAACAAATTATCTTAAATTTACTTACCAACGCAATTAAATTTACCGAGGCACAAGGAAGAATCGAAGTTCGCCTTGATGCGAGTGAAACACAAGCCGAAATCTCAGTAAGTGACAATGGCTGTGGTATTTCTGCCGAGTTTCTACCCAATGTATTTGATACTTTTCGTCAGGAGTCAGGCTTAAAAGGAGGGCTGGGAATGGGAATGGCGATCGCACATAATCTAGTAGAACTTCACGGCGGTACTATCCATGTTCAAAGTCCTGGTATAGGACAAGGTGCAATGTTTCGCGTTATGTTACCCCTAATTATTTAAAATTCTCTACAAAAATATTTATTTAATAGAGTTGCATAAATAGCGGTTTAAATGAGAGCCTGAAGATATTAATTATGATTATTTTAAAATAAGGCGACATCATACAATTTAGCAATGTCTATTCAATAATTAGCATAGTTAAATTTTAGTACTACATCAGGTTTTCTTTTCAAAACGTTAATTTTTGATAATTGTTAGTAAACACTTAGTATTATAAAATTAATTTTATATGGATAATAAGTTAGATAAAAATCCTGATTTTGAAGTTTTATTGAACTACCTCAAGCAAAGCTCTGGTTATGATTTTACAGGTTACAAACGTGGTTCTTTGATGCGTCGGTTTCAACACCGTATGCGGCAGTTAGCAATTGAAAACTATCAGAACTACTTGCAATATTTGCAAGCCCATTCCGAAGAGTGCGCTTTTTTGTTTAACACCATCTTGATCAACTGCTCTGAGTTTTTTCGCAATTCCGATTACTGGGATTATTTAGCTAACAACATCATTCCTCAAATCATTATCAGCAAGCAGCCCAATGAAAAAATTCGAGTTTGGAGTGCTGGCTGTGCTACTGGACAGGAAGTTTATACAATAATCATGTTGCTGGCTGAAGTTCTTGGCATTGAGCAATATTTGCAACGAGTACAGATTTTTGCTACGGATATAGACGAAGATGCACTTAAGCAGGCACGGAAAGCTAGTTATTCTCACCACGAAGTTGCAAGCATTCATAATAAATTACTGTCTAAGTACTTTGAGCAAACCGAGGAGCATTATATTTTTTGCTCGAAATTGCTTCGTACAATTGTGTTCGGTCACCATGACCTAGTTAGGGACGCACCCATGTCCAAAATTGACCTACTTGTGTGCCGCAACGTACTTATTTACTTAAAAGCCGAAACTATAGCAACTGTTCTGGTTCGTTTTCATTTTGCCTTACGCGATCGAGGTTTTCTTTTCTTAGGTAAAGCAGAGGGTTTAACCAATGGTAGCAAAATTTTCATTCCTATCAGCCTCAAGTATCGTATTTTTGCTAAAGGAGAGGATCTGACATTGCAAGATTACTTGCGGATCAAACCTCAGATTCGCAACCCGGTAGAAAATAACTCTTTAAAGTTTCAACCCAGTTAGAAACAATTTATGGCAATTTTACCTTTAGCTCGTTCGCTTTCACTATACTTATGAGCTGCTGCTAATTCTTGTAAAGGATAGGTGCAGTCAATAACCACTCGTAATTTACCCGTTTCAATCAAATCATTGAGATAAAGCAAGTCAGATGTGTTGGGTTGAGCAAGAATAAATTTAGCTTTTTGACTACCAAATAAACTTGTTAATCCAATAGACACAATATTTTGTAGATTCGGTAAGGTTGTAACGTAAACTCCCTTAGATTTGAGAACTTTTTTACAATTATCAAATGTCTGCTTACCAACCGCATCGAGAATAATATCGTATTGCGTTTGATTTTGAGTAAAATCTTGTTGTGTATAGTCAATCAGAAAATCTGCCCCAAGAGACTTGACAAAATCTATATTTTTACCACTACAAACTCCCGTAACTTCTGCTCCCAAAGCTTTGGCAATTTGGACTGCAAAAATACCCACACCACCGGAAGCTCCATTGACAAGTACCTTTTGTCCTGACTGAATATTGGCTTTGTCTCGTAATGATTGTAAAGCGGTGAGGGCTGCGACGGGTAAAGCTGCGGCTTCTTCAAAGCTGATATTTTTGGGTTTTACAGCAGCAACTTTTTGCGGTACAGCTGCTAATTCCGCGTAAGCACCCCCAGGTATACCCAGCGAGCCATAAATTTGATCTCCCACTTGGAAGCCAGATACTTGAGAACCGACTTCTACAACAACTCCAGCTAAATCAAACCCTAAAATCATCGGAAACTTATTTCCGGTGATAATTTTGAGCATTCCTTCACGAATCTTCCAATCAACCGGATTCACTGCCGCAGCATGAACTTTAACTAACAACTCGTCGGGTTTGATTTTTGGTGCTTCCACCTCTTCATATCGCAAAACATCAGCGCTACCATACTCCCGAATCACCATTGCTTTCATGTTTATCCTCGCACCCCAATAATTGATCTATATTCATTAGTTTAATTGTTGACGGTGGACAGTGGACAATCGAATTTGGCAAGAGGGAGGAATGAGACAAGTACCTATCGATGAAGTAAAAAATGATTTGTCAGGTTATTTACAAGTTGCCGTTGAAGAAGTGAGAGCCAAGTATACAGATTAATAATTTATCAACTAGCCTGCTCAATTTTAGAGCAGCAATTATTGCCAATTCACAACTGTTAAACTTGTTACTTTTGTTAATTCCTGGTCAGCAGTTACTAAATTAGCTCCAGCTTGAAGTGCAGTGGAAGCAATAATCGCATCTGGAAGTTTTATCCGATATTGCAAGCGAATTTGAATAATCACATCGATTAGTAAATTATTACTGGCTAATAAATCAATTACTTCTACACGTTTGAGAAATTCCTCAAATAGCTGATAATCGTCTTTACTTAAACCAGAGAATGCTAAAAATTCAATTTGGCTGATGATAGAAATTCCCACCCAGTCAGCATTTTGTAATAATGTAACTAGTGTTGTAGAACCTCTTAACAAAGCGACGATGGCATTTGTGTCAAGCAGATATCGTTTACCATTCATCCCGTAACATTCTCTGCATCGCTACAGCATCACCCTGCCAATTTAAACGTCCTGCCAAATCAGAAAAATCATAGGGTTTTTTCTGGGGTGTATCTGGGATGCTTGGGTTTAAAACAATAACTACATCGACATTACCAGCTGACAATTCTGTTGGGATATTAAGGTGTAAATTTCCTGATGCATCAATAACTGTTGCTAACTTTAGCACTTTCATATTTTGAGAAATTTTAATATTTTTTCCTAAACTTATTATAAGTGGCAATGAGCAATCAACCCTGTAAATTTTATTTTAGAAGCGACAGGAGAAAATTTATGAATATCAAAATGCCAAGAGGACAGGAAGTAATTCAAGAAGCATTAGAGATTTTGGAGGAACACATGGAACCATCCAAGGTAGCTTTGCTCCTGTCTATAATGCAAACAGGCAAGAATGAATATCTAAAAATTAGAGACTTGGGGATAAGTTACACCTAGCTATTGCTCGCAATCGTAGCGTAGAAAATCTTCTCTCACTCGATTGTGGACTTATTGATGCTGCTTAATGCTGCTCAAAAATTGAGCATTCCCTCTTATTCTGGTGGGATTTTGTAGATTAATACTAATTTTTTACAATCATCGACATCAAAACAAAAAAACTGTCCGCAAAGTTCCTGTATAAAGTCCAGTTAATTCCTCTTAGAAAGCCAAATTTAGAATTGCTGCTGTTGACAGTTGACAGTTGACCCTTAACATGAATGCCTCTTGCCCCTTGCCTCTTGCCTCTTGCCTCTAACCTCTTTTGAATATTTTTTTTTAGCCGAACAATTGCGATCGCAACAAGACTGTGAGAATATAAGAGATATATCCAACTTATAGCTAATTATTTTCATTAACTATTTGAGAGCAATCAGCGTCGATGCCTTGTAATTACTGGATTCCAGCTAAAATGGATAACTTTGTAAAGCAAAAATTAAGAAAAGCTTATTTGGGTTTTGTGTGCAAAAAAAAGTGATATGTTAGTTACACAATTGGATATTGCGAACAGCCGCACGGCTGCGCCGAACGCCATGGTTGATTTTTCAGTCCTTATATAAAAACAAATCAAGCAGTAAAGTCAAGGTTTCGAGTGCAATATAGTGTTTTGTATCCGCCCCAAAAAAACGCCGCAACTCCTTGCAAGACTTGTGTTTAACCGAGTACAGCAATGCAAGTACCTCGTTACATAAATACTAGCGCCCCAGTGGAATAATACTAGTACCCCCACCCGGAATTTTTTTTTCAAAACTTCATAACCCTTTCACACCCAAGCTTCTAAGTTTTGAGTGCAAAATTAATAAACCTAATAAATCTTAGCTGAAAGGATTTCAAACGGAACGAAAAAGCGACTGATATAACTTAGACATCGCCAAACACCAAGCGGTCAAATAAACCTTCGACACGGTTGGTGAGTGGAGGGATAGATAGCACCATGCCCTGTAAAATAGAAGTCGCGGCGGTAAAAGCTTGAAAAAGGTAGACTCTCGATCATCTCAAGCGTTGACATACACCAGCCGAGAAACCGGGATTGAGCCTCTCGATCTTCGAGCAAGCATAAAACCGCAGCGATTTCGATTCTTGGGTAAAAGCAGCCGCGATGGCATCTCCCACTTGGCATAAATGTCCAGTGACTGAACCTAAAATTCAATGACATCACCGACTACTTCCAAAGAAATCCTCACCCCAACCGAGAGCGAATCTACAGCTACACCCGCGAAAGCTCAAAAAGGTGGTTGTGGAAGTGGCTGCGACGACAATAACAGCCCTAGCATCGAAATCGATGAAAGAACCAAAGAGCGAATTGCTAAACATCCTTGTTACAGCGAAGAAGCTCATCACCACTATGCAAGAATGCACGTTGCCGTAGCTCCTGCTTGCAACATTCAGTGCAACTACTGTAACCGCAAATACGATTGTGCTAACGAAAGTCGTCCCGGAGTAGTTAGCGAATTACTCACACCAGAGGAAGCAGCACAAAAAGTTCTCATCGTTGCAGGTAAAATTCCTCAAATGACAGTGTTGGGAATTGCAGGTCCTGGTGACCCCTTAGCTAACCCAGAGAAGACTTTCCGTACCTTTGAGTTGATTAATTCCCAAGCCCCAGACATTAAACTTTGTCTGTCAACTAACGGTTTGATGCTACCGGACTACGTAGACCGGATTAAGGAATTAAATGTTGACCATGTAACTATTACAATTAATATGGTTGACCCAGAAATCGGAGCCAAAATTTATCCTTGGGTTCACTACAAGCGCAAGCGCTACAGAGGAATTGAAGCATCAAAAATTCTCCATGAAAGACAGATGCAAGGTTTAGAAATGCTTCGCGAAGCAGATATTCTCTGTAAAATTAACTCTGTATTAATTCCTGGAGTCAACGACCATCACCTTCCAGAAGTAAACAAAGCTGTTCGTGCTAGAGGTGCATTTATCCACAATATTATGCCTCTAATTAGCGCCCCAGAACATGGTACTCACTTTGGTTTGAACGGACAACGCGGTCCGACTTCCAAAGAATTAAAGCAAGTACAGGATAATTGTTCTGGTAACATGAAAATGATGCGTCATTGCCGTCAGTGTCGTGCAGACGCAGTAGGATTATTAGGAGAAGACCGTTCTCAAGAATTTACTAAAGATAAATTCATGGAAATGGCTCCGGAATACAATTTAGAACAGCGTCAAGAAGTTCACAAAGGCATTGAAAAAGCTCAAGAAGAACTCGAAGCAGCTAAACAAGAACTTGAGGTCTTCGATTTAGAACTAACCGGCGAAAAAATGCTTTTAGCAGTAGCAACTAAAGGTGGTGGTTTAGTTAACCAACACTTTGGACACGCTAAAGAATTTCAAATTTATGAAGTAGATGGTAGAAAAGTTGAATTTATCGGACATCGTAAAGTAGACCATTTCTGCCAAAGTGCATACTTTTGATGTACCTGATATACAATAGAGTTCTTAGCCTGCATAGCTTTCAGCGATTTAGGTTTTGTAGCAAAACTAGCATTTTTTTAGGGAATATTTAGGGAATGAGCAATGCTGAAGAATTGTTAAGAATGGTTGACGAACGCATCGCTGAGATTAACCAAGAACTGAAAGACAATAAAACCAAAGTTGCAATCGCTCGGAAAAATACTGCGATAATTCTCAAGGCAACTTTACCGTTGAAGCCAGACGACAAGCATGACAAGGAAAAAAAACAGTACCAACTTTCATTAGGAATCCCAGCGAACTTAAATGGTTGCCAAACTGCCAAAGAAGAAGCGCAGATTCTTGGAACTTTTATAGCTCGGCATAACTTCAAGTGGAACGACAAATATCTTGGTCAAAAAACACAGAACAAGTTGACGTTTCAGTACGTGTACGACAACTTTGAGAAAAAATACTATGAAGTAAATCAAAGAACTTTCAAGTCGCAATCTACGGTCTACAAGCATTTGCAACATCTGAGACTACATTTTGATTTCAAAAAAATAGTTTCAGCGAAATATATTGAAACCACTATAAAGGGCATTACTTCTGTATCGGTAAAAAGAGAAGTTATTGGTACGGCTGGTGTAATATGCAAGTTGTTTAATATAGAAGGAAGTTTTGGGCATCTCCGACCCAGGAATTACAAGCCCAAACAGAGAACTTTGCCCACTGATAAAGACATCATTCTAAGCTGGGGGAAGTTCGCTGAGTACGCCGAAGATGATGTTACTAGAGGGATGTGGCGTTTGTACAGATTAATATTCAGCATAATTACCGTGTACGGTCTAAGACCGAAAGAAGTGCTTGTAAACCCTGACGTTGATTGGTTCCTGAGTGAAGAAAATGTATACAATAGTTGGCGGGTCTGCGAACTTTGTAAAACTGGTGCGAGGGAAGTAATACCGTTTGTCCCTGATTGGGTTTACGATTTGAGAATCAAAGATAAAGACGATTTATTGTTACTCAAGGAAAGATGCAAAGACTTGACGTTTCTTCAAGTCAAAGCACTTGGTTCAATGAATACGCGGCATTGGGCTAAAATTGGCGTTGGGTTCCAACCATACGATTTACGTCACGCTTGCGCTATCCGCGCTCATCTCAATGGAATTCCATTAAAGTTAGCCGCGCAAAACCTCGGACATAGTGTATCTATGCATACTGAAACATATCAACAATGGTTAAGTCTTGACCAGCGCAAAGTCGGTTTTGATGCTGCTTTTGAGAAAATGACCGAGGTTGAGAGGCTGCGATTAGAACTAGCGGATGCAAAATTAAAAATTGAAACCCTGAAGATTGAACTAGAGAGAACAAAACTTCAATCTAGTCAGACATTACTTTCCCAAACACCAGTATTATGAAATTTTTTTACTAATTTAAAAGCTTCTACCTGTACCTCTTTTTTGGGTGTCCAGTAATTTCTACTCCCAGGGACACCAACAATGGGGGGAAAAATTACGGCATCCTTAAATCTGTGTCCGTAAAGCTTGCCATTGTAGTTCTGGGAAATTTCTTCATATTCATAAGTCGCACACTTATGGTCGTCGTAATATGCTTCAAAAAGTTCTTTTGTATCCAACTTTACCACATCAAATAATACTCCGTAACCTAATATTGAACTTTTCGGCGAATCTTCTATTGGGATATCGTAGTCTTCAAAAATACAGTCCTCAATATCACTAGCTGAACTATGAAATAAAACATAACCACGATAACTAGTAGTCCAAGACCGGAAATTCATCTTATCTTCACCTGTGGCTAGTAAGTGAGAGAAAATGCTCATGCAGGTAAGTCCACGCATCTCGTATTTTCTACCGTTTGCTTCAATAAAAATATTCACTGTTTTACTCACTCTTTTGTGTTTTTCGTAGAGTCTCGCAAGGTATGGGATAACTCAGCGAAATATCTTATGTATATCGTACTGTCGGATAAACATTAATATAAGTGAGTTTTTTACATTGTAAAAAAAACAGTTTTCGGGTTTTTTGTTGCATCTATTCGCAATTGAAATATCACTGTTGGTTGCTTTATTCTGTGTGGCTAGAATATCGCTGATAGTGGCTTGGATTGCCTCGGTAATTAACAACTAACGAAAAACCCCCATAAAAAGGTACAACAGCTTCGCTATTGACCTTTGTACTACGAGGTTCTCAAAAAACCTACAGTTTGAACACACTCGCAATAGCTCGTGAAAGCGCATTGTACATTCAATGAAAAACATTGCCTTTCTTTGCCCTTATTCTTATGTTTCAAATCATTGGATTTGCATAGAAAAACACATTTAATAGAACGATGATTCATACCCGCGTTCTAATCAAGGCAGCTTGCAGGGCATTCTGGCAGGGCTGTTTTTCTCCTTAATATCTTCTTTGTTCCCGCTTTTATTTGATAGGTGCGGGTTTCTTAATGCGAATGAATAGTCAATAAAGACAATTGTCATTCAAAGTACTAATCGCTGTAATTATCAGAGTTTTTCGTTTCAGAGGTCGGGTAGTGGCTAGAGCAAAGTTGGCTTTTTGTTTCAGACGACACCCCATCGCTGTAACCCGGTCATAGATGCTTTTTTAGACATCGCCGAAGCCCAAAAATACAACCCTGTTCATTTCTAGACTTTGGCGAAGTCTAAAAACAAAACACAAATCATTTCTAGACTTTGGACTTTTATAGTTATACATATCAGAAGTCTAGAAAATGCTTTACTACGTTGTTTTGGTTTTTTCGTTTTTTCTTACTTATTGATAAGTTTTCTCAATAATGTTAACGCTGGTTAGTGCATTAAACTTTGCAGCTAGAATTTCGGTGAAGGTGGCTTTGATTGCCGAGATAGTAGATATCATTATTTGATTTAAGGTGGCTTGCAGCGCTTGGCAGCGGTGGTATGAAGCAAAGCCGAGCCAATGATTAATTACTTTGATTGAGCCAACAAGTTGAAATGCAGGGTCGAATCTCAATCTCACACTCCAAAGGCTGTAATCCTTGCTGGATAAGCTTTTCGGTTGCAACAAAGCGGTACATTTATTAAACCAAATAAGGTTTTCTGTTGCAGATTTGACTGGTAGTACACACAATAGTTGTGGATTTTGTTCGAGGCTTGTGGCGGTTGATTACACTGGTACCTTTGCTGGTAGCGTTGGTACCTTTGCTGGTAGTGTTAGTACCTTTGCTGGTAGCGTTGGTACCTTTGCTGGTAGTGTTAGCACCCTGGCTGGTAGCGTTGGTACCCTGGCTGGTAGTGTCAGTACCCTGGCTGGTAGCGTTGGTACCCTGGCTGGTAGCGTTGGTACCTTTGCTGGTTTTGTATTAATCCTTGCCGCTTTGACACTTGTGCTGAGCTTGTCGAAGTATCGCTGAAGGTAGCTTTTGCAGGTCAAGATTAGATAAAAGTGGCTTGCAGCGCTTTGCAGCAGTGAATTACAAGGGATATGTCAAAGCTATGAATCAGAGATTTTAACAGCGAATAATACCTACAGTTTGAACACACTCGCAATAGCTCGTGAAAGCGCATTGTGCAATCAATGAAAACACATTGCCTTTCTTTGCCTTTGTATCCTATTAACGTTTTTAATTAGTATCTACTAATGGTATATTAAGTGTAGGAACCAAGGTAAAAGTTGACTATCAACTACTACAGAATTTGCTCAATAAGCAACAATAAAACCACCAACTTCGATACACTCTTTGCATTCGTGAATCAAAAAAGATACCCCAAAGAATGCTTTTTCTCTGAGGTATCTTTATTAAAACAATGTTCGGGGCTATGGGTTCAGTTTTGTTACCAGCCTTGTTACCAACCTTGTTACCACATCTTGTTACCACGCTGTTACAAGGGTTGTAGGCTCTGGAAAGTCTCCCCTAGGTGGTAACAACTCTGTAATAAACCTTGTCACCCTCTTGTTCTTCTAACACCAACCTAGCCGCTACTAGTTCTTTTAAAGAATCTCTAATTTTATCAGCGCTGGTCTCTTTGCGTCCAAAAGGTCTTTTATGTTGAATAGCGCGAACGTCGGCAGGTTCACCGATGCTTATCATTTTTTCTAAGACTTTATAAGCATCAATGCTAACACCTAAAGCGGCTGCGTTGAAGTCCATTGAAAGTTCTTTGTCTTCGTCAACTTCGTTCGTTACTGTGTCTTCTTTTGGCAAGGCAAGGAACGTTTGAGATTTGTCTTTTGGTGCAGCCATTGTTCGCGGGTCTCCGGTTAATTCAGGGAAGAATTTTAACAAAGTTCTAACAGGGTCGGGGTATCCATTGTCTGGATTATTGACCTGTTTTAACCAGTCAGGAATCTCGCCTAAATCGCCGTCAGGTTTTGGAATACCGAAGTTTTCTGGTGACGCTAAGAAATACTTACCAGTCGCAATGCTGACTCGTTTCAATGCACCGGACTTTACACTCTTAGAATCGCAACCAACAAAGGTCAAAGATTTAAAAGTACTGGACATACCCGACGCAGCCGCAGCCCCGACCCAAGCAGTGATTGTTGATGCGTGAAGAACCATGATAATCGTTGCTCCTTTCTTTGCAGCCCGCACCAGAAGAAAACGTACCAACCACTTCTTGTCCTCTTCATCGAGTAAGTCAGTCAAAGTCATTAATTCGTCTAAAACAATGACTAATTTTTTGCAAGAATATTGTGGCTTATTGTCGAGTTCTTTAAGGTATGCGAGCATTGCTTGAGCAACTTTTGCGTCTGGGTTCTCAACATTGGGGTGCGTAAATCCACAAACAAGTTTAGAACACTTGTAAGGATAAATATCAGTACCAGCGCTGAAATAATGCACTTCAGACCCTGGTTCTACCGCTTGTGATAGTATAGCCAGAATCCCCGCTAATGTTCCCTTACCGCCCCTCTGGGAGCCGCAAAGCGCTATTATTTGACCTGCCAGACATTCATCAACTTTAAACCCCGATGTGATTAATTTATCAATAAGGTAACTAGCACGTTGCTGCATGGGCATTGCCAAAACATTATCTGGTTCGCTGGTAGTTTCAGCGCTGGTATTAGGTGCGTGGGTTGCAGCGACGGTTGGAGTTGATAAATCAACCTCTGAAACGGGTAAAGAAAGAGCAAGGTTTTGAGGTATAACGATGTGATTAGAGCTATCTTTGATATTGCGGATATGTTTTGCTATTTCGTCTCTACTTGAGTTTAGATACTCAGCAATGTAATCAACTGCCGCTGTAATTGGTGTTTTGTTGTCCTCTCGATGTATTTCACCCTGGTAAATATGACCTGTGGCACAAGCATTCAAAACATTGTAAAAGTTGATGTTGTTCGCTTCGGCAAAGTGCCAGATACAGCCCCATTTACGAGCATCGGAACCTCGGCTAGTCAATACCGCTTTGATTCGTAGTAGAGTATCAACTTTTACCTCGGTCTCACTGCCGTACTGAAAACCTAAAGCCCATGTTGTTGCAGCACTGATTGAAGCCATGCCAACAAACAACCAACCAAACGGAGTTGCAGCAACGTATCATAGGTGAACATTTTAGAAACGGAAAACTCCCGCAACTAACTTGTTGGCACAATACTGATTAGACCAATATCGAATGAGAAACCAAAAAACGTTGCTGCATAAGGCTTTTGGTTTTTCTTTGTTGAGAGACGAGGAATCAGAAAACAGTGTAGTATAACGCACTGCATGACGTAACACAACAGCGCTGATTAATCCTTGCCACAGACTTTGATTTACTAACAGGAACTACCGTTTATGGTAATCATCACAATGGGGGCAGAGAATAATAAATAACTTTGGAAATCGCTTAAACGAGATACTGTTTCCTTTGTGTCTTGTAGTAATCAGTGTTGAAAGCTTTGTTTCTATTCGGTGTGACAATAACGAACTTTGACAAACCTTAAGGTATCTTTTCGATGATTGATATTAACATTGCCCGCTAGCTTTGTTATTCCTAACAGTAACTCCCGATATGCCGATAATAATAACGGGAGTAGAGAATAATAAACGACTTTGGTATTACCTTAAATGAGATGCTGTTTTCTTTGTGTCTTGCAGTAATCAGTGTTGAAAACTTTGATTCTTTGCCGTTAGTTCCAGATATCCCCAACAATTATTTTTGTTATCTTTTTGAGGTTTAATGTTGCGATGCCATTACCAGCGCTGATTAGTAATGATATCTATATTACAAATCAATTTGTTTCGTTGGGGGGACAGTATAGACGCGACGACCGCTCAAAGCATTACCAGCAAAGTACTAGACGGGAAAACTAGAGATGTCACAAAGATTTTAGCGGCGAACGCACCAAAGCAACCACAAAAACAACCCGCGCACGCTCAAAACCTTTGCTAGTGGGGGTTTTAGCGTTCGCATCACTGCTTTTTATTATTACTCGCGCTCGCACCCCGACAAGATTGTCCCCTTGACCGAATCCTTGCCATGCCGACGCTGTACGGCGCTGTGCCGGGTCAAAGGCTTATCAATGACTACTATTACCATTTGGCACCAAAGTAGCCTTCTTCGATATTCTATTTTAGAATTTAATGATTAATTGTACTGAAGTTGCAACAGAGATACCAATCTTATTAATATAAATAATGCTGTCTGTTGCAACCACAAGGCTTACTGTACAATGCTTTCAGACTTTTGATAGTGAGATGGCACCCGACGACCGATTAACGATTATGTTTTTTCCAGTATTTAATCATCAGACTTCTATATTTTTTGTAAAACATAGAATCAATTGGAGCAGTTGCACACAAAGTTTTGACCCATTCCCAATCTGCGCGGTCTTGTTCCGTTGGTGCAGTATCATCGGGACGGCAATCTTCCAACCATTGCAAAGCCTCTATTTCTTCGGGTGTTAATCCAATCATTGATTTAATTCCTTGAATTTTTTATCAATTTCTTCAAGCTTTGATTCCCATTTAGTCCCGCCGTTTTGAGCAAGTTTGTACAAAGTTTCAACAGAATAATCTGCTTGTTCTTCCGGCTCTTCTGTGCTTTGCTGTGCGGGTTTTGATTCGTTATCCTTGCTGGTTTCATTGTTGAATAACAAGGCTGTTTCAGCGCTGTATGCTTCGACGTAACGCTTGGCTGCTTTATCACACCTATCCAAAATCTCTTGCGTTTCTTTGTTCATTTTATTAATAGTAATTACTGATTTTGTAAACTCATTATATTTACTTTTACAAGCTTATTGTCCAATCACCGGACAATAGTATTTAAAACCTTGTTACAAAAAATGGTCAGTATACACAGCAAGGCTTTCAGCGTTTAGCCCGAAAATAGTGAAAAAAGTGTAGACAACGTAGCTACAGGGGTTTCAGTCCACAGAAAGGAGAGGGGGGTCACTTGGTCAGGTAAGTTGGTCAAGCGGTAGTTGATGCCTGAGAGAGACAAAGGGAAAGCATTAATTGATGTTAGGAAACACCTTGGAACTGGCAAAATAAAGTTAAAAGCCATGAACAGAAAACAACGCCGAGATTCTATTAGGAAATCAAAGAAGAAAACAATTAACCACAAACAGGAAGTAGAACGTTTGGTAAAACTAAGTGGGGAGATTCAGGAGGCAATCAAAGCGCAATACCCGAATACCCATTTTGTGTGATAAGCGCTGTCAGGATGCGCGGTAAGAAGCAGTAAAGTAAGCTTTGATGTGTATTAGCTTTTTAGGACAAAGGCAGGGGCAGCGATATTATAGCTACGAGGATTAATACTTTGATTGATGACAAAAAACACCCAGGGTTTGAAGCCTTGAGTGTTTTTATTGTTGGGTGCGATGAGATGAATACTGATTAGACGGGTATCTAATTAGTATTGCTGCTTTGTTGGGGGAGTTGGGGGACAAAGCCCCCATCCTTGGTTTAGAACAATGATAGTTGAATCATTTCAGTCTGTGGTTCCGGCATTGGTTCGGGTGTTGGTTCTACGATTTGGGGTCAGATTCCGTCCTTCGGTAATTGGTGGAGGACAAGAACGTGGAAGACGTGCCGGAACTGAAAATGTACCCGGAATTGTAGCTTTAGGTAAAGCTGCCGAACTCGAACTGCAACATTTAGAATCAGCAGGAAAAAGACAAAAAACTTTACGCGATCGCCTAGAAAATGCTATAATAGAAGTAATAGGGGAATGTGAAATCAATGGTGGCGGAACGCAGAGATTACCAAATACCACAAATATTGGTTTCAAATATATCGAAGGCGAAGCAATTTTACTATTACTCAATCAACACGGAATTTGTGCATCCAGCGGTTCCGCTTGTAGTTCCGGTTCGTTAGAACCTTCCCACATTTTACGGTCAATGGGAATACCCTACACTATTTTACACGGTTCCATTCGCTTTAGTCTTTCTCGTTACAATACAGATGCCGATATTGATGCAGTTTTAGCGGTACTACCAGGAATTGTCAGCCGTTTACGCGAGCTTTCACCCTTCAAAAACGATGATGCGGCTTGGCTCAAAAACCAAGAACAAGCATTGGCTCAACATTAAGAGTTAGGAAGACGGTTGATAGTTGATAGTGGTTAGTTGATGGTGGTTAGTTGATGGTGGTTATTTATTTCACCCCATCTCCTTGTCCCCCCATCCCCCCATCTCCCTACTCCCTACTCCTTATCATAACTATTTATTATTCATAATTTACTACTCATCACTCACTACTTATCACAATTATCAAGGAACTATGTGGGACTACACCGATAAAGTATTAGAATTCTTTTACAATCCAAAAAACCAGGGTGTTTTAGAAGATAAGGGCGAAACTGGAGTTAAAGTTGCTGTGGGAGAAGTCGGTAGTATCGCTTGCGGTGACGCACTGCGACTACACATCAAGGTACAAGAAGATACAAATAAAATCCTTGATGCTCGTTTTCAAACTTTTGGTTGCACAAGTGCGATCGCATCTTCCGAAGCTCTGGTAGAATTAGTAAAGGGCAAGACAATAGATGAAGCCCTGAAAGTTTCTAACAAAGAGATTGCCGAATACCTTGGGGGATTGCCTCAAGAAAAGATGCATTGTTCTGTAATGGGTCAAGAAGCCTTAGAAGCAGCTATATCTAATTATCGAGGTATTCCCCTTGCGGCTCATGATGACGATGACGAAGGAGCAATAATCTGTACCTGCTTCGGTATTAGCGAACCTAAAATCCGCCGCATTATTAAGGACAATAAGCTGACTACCGCAGAAGAAGTGACAAATTTTATTAAAGCTGGTGGCGGATGCGGTACTTGTTTAGCAACTATTGATGATATCATCATTGAAAATCAAAGAAATTCTACTTTTACCCCTAAAGCAACACCCAATAACGGGAAAAACGGATTTGTTAGCGATAAACCGCTGACACCAGTGCAAAAAATAGCACTTATACAAAAAATATTAGACGAAGAAATTAGACCCATTTTAATCGCCGATGGGGGAGATGTTGAACTTTATGATGTAGATGGCGATCGCATTCGGGTAATCCTCCAAGGTGCTTGCGGTTCTTGCTCGTCGAGCTTGGCTACTCTGAAAAATGCCATTGAAGCTAAATTAAAAGAACGTATCAGCAACAACATTACAGTTGAAGCAGTAAATAATTAATGGATAGTAGTTAGTGGAAAATCAACTAACAACCATCAATCAACAACCATCAATCAACAAATAATTATGAATTTACAACAAATAGTTGTAGAGCGTGCGCCCCCTGCGACGTTCTATAAGCGAGTCACCCTCCTCACAGGAGTGACAACAACTAACAACAACCACTGCACCCACTCGATAAACCACTCAATAGCAGGAGAAAATAATGACTGAAGAAAGAATTAGACAGATCGCATTTTACGGTAAAGGCGGTATCGGTAAGTCCACCACATCTCAGAACACTCTTGCAGCTATGGCTGAGATGGGAAAAAGAATTATGATCGTAGGTTGCGACCCTAAAGCTGATTCCACACGTTTGATGCTCCACTCCAAAGCACAAACCACAGTACTTTCATTGGCTGCCGAGCGCGGTGCAGTAGAAGATTTAGAACTTGAAGAAGTAATGCTCGAAGGATATCGCGGTGTACGCTGCGTTGAATCCGGTGGTCCTGAGCCGGGTGTGGGTTGTGCAGGTCGTGGTATTATCACCTCCATCAACTTCTTGGAAGAAAATGGTGCTTACCAAAACTTAGATTTCGTATCTTACGACGTATTAGGTGACGTTGTATGTGGCGGTTTCGCTAATAACTACTAAATCTGTTATTATGCGATAAATCGTCTGGAAAACAGTGGTGATGCGCGATTTATCAAGAGCGTTGGGTTATTGTCGAGTTTCTACCCAAAGACAGCATACAGAAGGTCATGGACTAGAACGTTATATTGAGCGATTAAAACAATATGGGTTGACTGAGGAGCAAATTCATTGGGATATAGAATCAGGTGCTAGTGATAAGCGCAAAGGATATAACCAAGTATTAGAATTAGTGCGGAGTGGTTGTGTTGATCAAATCATTGTGCCATGTTTTGATCGATAAGCATAAAAAATATCTATGTAAAAAATGAAAAAACTATGAAAAAAAACAATACTTAAAACAGGTTATACTCAAATATACAGTCGTTTATTTATTATTTTTACCAATATTATGGAAACAGTTTTTATGGGATTAGGTTTGGCTGCTGATGCTTGTGCTGTTTCTCTTAGTAGTGGAATGACTATTAAACATATAAAAATTAATAAAGCCTTAAAAATAGCTTTGTTTTTTGGTGTTTTCCAAGCATTAATGCTTTTGATTGGCTGGTTTATTGGACTGAGTTTTAGAGAGATATTATCCCAAGTAGACCATTGGATTGCTTTTGGTTTATTGTCTTTTCTCGGAGGGAAATTAATATATGAATCGATGCAACCAGAAAATGATGATAAACCATTTAACCCCCTTGATTTTTACCATCTTTTAGGATTAGCTATCGCTACTAGTATTGATGCATTGGCTGTAGGTATTAGTTTATCAGTATTAAAGACTTCTATTTTATCAGCCGCTGGGAAGGTAGGTCTAATTACATTTGTTATATGTTTTATTGCTGTTTACATAGGTCATAGTTTTGGCGATTTTTTTAAAAATAAAATTGAAGTTGTTGGTGGTTTAGTATTAATATTTTTAGGATTTAAAATTTTACTTGAGCATTTGAGTCATTGACTTTGATGATAACAGTTTCAATTCACTCTCAACGCCCTTCCTATATTCAAAATTGCTAACAGTTCATGTATCATCCAAGTCAGATTAATTTGGATTAACTTTAATGACCTTAATCAAGTTTCTGGTTCATCAATATGATCCACCACTTCGCGATAGATATTTGTAATATGACTATCTTTCAAACTGTAGTAAACATTACGTCCTTCACGTCGGTATTTAACTAGACGCATAGTACGTAAAATTCTCAGTTGGTGGGAGACTGCGGATTCACTCATTTCTACAGACGCAGCTAAATCGCAAACGCACAACTCCTGTTTAGCTAAAGCCGAAAGCAGACGTAAACGATGTGGATCGGCTAAGGTTCCGAAAAAATCAGCCATCTGCTGAGCTTTCTCTGTAGGTATAATTTCTGGCTGTACCTGACGGACATTACTTAGATGAACTTCACTCGAATCACAGCTAGGTGAATCAAGATTTAATAGTTGCTTCGGTTTAGTTGGTTTAGTCATGGGAATTACATCAAACAAAGCCTATTTTTTACTGTTTTGCAAGGCTTTAAGCAAAAAAGTGATACTGAGAATCATTATAGCCAAGTTTGAACAAATGTTCATTCAAATGTTTTTAGAGAACTTGTATAGATTGTTTAAACGAATGTGTAACTCGCTATCGCAATCTTGAACAGGTAATGTGACCGTAAAAGTACTACCTTGTCCGACTTTGCTCTTTACCTCCAAACTACCATGATGTGACAATACAATGATTTTTGCGATCGCTAATCCCAAACCGGAACCACCAGTGTGACGAGAGCGATCGCTATTGACTCGATAAAAGCGGTCAAAAATATGAGACAGTTCGTTTTTAGGAATACCAATTCCCGTATCTTGTACTTGAATTATGGCATTTGAGTCACAGATATCTAAAATTACTGTCACTTTTCCACTGGGTAAAGTATATTGAATTGCATTGACTATTAAATTAGAAAATAAGCGATAAAGCTGTTCGGAATTGCCAACAATATTCACATCTTTATGTACGTGAAATTCAGATTTAAGCATTACTTTTGCCGAAATTGCCATTGCAGCAAATTCTTCGATTAAGTCATTAATAATATCATTTAAACAACATAATTCTTGTGCCAAGGAAATAGATTTTCGATCAAAGCGAGAAAGCATTAATAAATCTACAACTAAACTAGTAAGTCGCTGATTTTGACGTTTAATAGTTGCCAGAATATCCCATGCTTCTTTAATATCTAAATCTGGCATTAATAAAGCTGAATCGATTGTAGCTTGAGTTGCAGCTAGAGGTGTTCTTAATTCGTGGGCTGCATCGGCTGTAAACTGTTGAATTTGTCTGTAAGATTGATATATCGGTCGCATAGAATACCCTGCTAACCACCAGCTAGCACCAGCAACCATCATCATTGCAATTGGTAATCCCACCACCAAGCTCAGTTTAACTGCATCCATATAGCTGTTAACATCAGCAATATTTCTTCCTACTTGGAGATATCCCCAGTCACGATTATCTTTGGTATGTAAAGACAATGATATTTGATGGTAAAAGTTACCTGCATCATCTTCAATAGTTTCCCATCTTTTTTTATTTAAAACTGAGGATTTGGTTTGAGGTAACGAACCTGCAATTGCTATTAAATATTCTGAATTATCAAATAAACGCACATAATAACTTTGATTAAGAACGTTTAAAATGTGACTTTGATAACTTGACTTTGGTGATATACAATTTGTTTTAATTAGACAAATATTTGGTAATAATTCCTTAACAATTGGTGTTAATTTTCCCGGCTGTTCTAATTTAGATTCTAGATTATTATGTAAAGTATTAGCAACGAATTCTAATTCTCTATCTAAAGCTATGGAGTGAGCGTGAAATATTGCTGTATAGAGACCAAAACCGCAGGTAGTTAAAATTAATCCCATGACAACAGCATAACAAAGCGCTAAGCGAATTCGGGTACGTTGAAATAGTTGATTTTGGTTCATTTTTATAGCTTCTATGGCTGATTTTTCAAATTAAATCGATATCCCATACCATGTAAAGTTTCGATAGGATTTCCACAGCCATTTGACGTTAATTTACGTCGTAATAAACGTACTTGCGCGGCTACTACATTACTGCTTGATTCTGCACTTACTTCCCAAAGCTGATTGCGAATTTGTTCGGTAGTCAAAATTTGGTTGGGATGTTTCATAAAATATTCTAGTAGCTGAAATTCTTTATTAGTTAAATAAATATCTTGTTTATTTCCTAAAATATTTTGATTCATGATTGTATTTTTACCGTAATCTAAAATTAAATTTCCCATCTTCAAAGTTTGGGGTTGAAATTGAGGTAATCTTCTTTGTAAAGCCCGCAATCTTGCTAATAATTCTTCCATTCCAAAAGGTTTAACTAAATAGTCATCCGCACCTGCATCTAAACCTGCTACTTTATCTTCCATGCTATCTTTAGCTGTTAACATCAAAACAGGTAGAGAATTGTGATTTTGACGTAATTTTTGGCATAATTCCAATCCCGATATTCCTGGTATCAGCCAGTCGAAAATACCGATAGTATATTCTGTCCACCGATATTCCAAATATCCCCATGCTTCATTCCCATTCGTCACCCAGTCCACCAAATATTTTTGCTGAGTTAAAACTCGTTTAATCGCTGTACCCAAATCTAATTCGTCTTCTACTAATAGTACTCTCATAGCAAACTGATTCGTTGACTGTAACAGAACTTCATCCTAAATAATCATTGACATAAATTTATGAAATCAAGATGAAAACTCAAATTATGAATAAAAACATGATATTCGATTCATCATTATTACAAGTAATATAAGTTAAGAAAATTATTCTCATATTCTTTTTTTATTCGATCGCCTGTATTAGACAAATTAATCATAAATCTAAATTAGATTTTAAATATCTACAACATACAAAAATGAAATCAAGATGAAATCGACTTATATCAATAGTTAGAATTTAAGCTATTACCTCCGTTAGATGAAAGAATGCTTTGTTAACCAGTAATGTAAAAACGGTAGGTAACAAAACCTAATTAAATTCATTTCCCAGGAGATAAAAGCTATGACAGCTACTCAAACTCAGTCATCTAACTTGGATTCTTGTATTCAGGCTTGTCTCGATTGTTTGAAAGATTGTGAAAATTGCGCTACTGCTTGTTTAAATAGCGATATGGTGCAAATGATGTCTGAATGCATCAAATTGTGTCGAGATTGTTCAGACACCTGCGCTCTGTCCGCTCGTTTGATGGTGCGTCAGTCAGGTATTCACGCTCAAATGTGTGCTGTATGCGCCGAAGCTTGCGATCGCTGTGCCGCTGAATGTAGCAAACACGACAGCGACCATTGTCAACGCTGTGCTGAATCCTGCCGTCGTTGTGCAGAATCTTGTCGTCAAATGGCAGCTGCATAAGTATAGATTACTGCTAGCTGTCGCTACAAAAGTATCTGTCAGCTAGTAGATACGCTTTCAACATGAAGAAAGATTTACTAAACTACTTGACTCTACAGTTAACTTGAGAGTTTATCTTTAATATATAGTTGCTCGAATAAAGAATATGAATAGTACAACCCTAGAAAAAGTTAGAGTATATCGGATGTCTACCCCGGAACACGAATGTCCCTGGGGATTAAAAACAATCAATTTACTGAATAAAGAAGGAATCGAGTTTGAAGATCATAAACTTACATCTCGTCAAGAAATAGATGATTTCAAAGCCAAGCATCATGTAGAAACTACACCACAGATTTTCTCTGGTGATGAAAGAATTGGTGGCTATACCGACTTAGCACAGAAGCTAGAGGTTGAAGCAGAAGGTGCAGACTATTCCTATACTCCCGTTATTGCCATATTTTCCAGCGCAGGGTTGATGACTTTAGCAACTACTATGGGCTTAACTGGCTTTATGGGTTTCTCCCTTTCCTTGCTAGCTACTTTAAAGCTGATGGATATCGAATCTTTTGCTGAGAGTTTTGAGAAATACGATTTAATAACCAAAAGAATTAAACCCTATGCCAAAGTATATCCTTTTGCAGAGTTAGCGATTGGTTTGGGTTATCTTTCCGGAGTTGCACCATTGGTAACGGGAATCACTTCTTTACTTATTGGTGTGAGCGGCGGTATTTCTGTATTTAAGGCGGTATACATTGATAAACTAGCGCTTAATTGTGCCTGTGTAGGAGGAAATTCTAAAGCACCTTTAGGAGTTGTTAGCTTTACCGAAAATGCGATTATGGCACTTATGGGAGGGATGTTGATTTATTCTGCTGCTACCGGAGAAGTCGAATCTGCAAAGGTTAAAGAAATTGAACCTGCTGCGGTTGTTCGGTTGCAAGAAGCTAGATAGACATTTAATGCTGACACATTCAACTATTATTAGCTTGACTTTCTAGTTAACTAGAGAGTTTATCATTAAGAAGTTGCAAAAATAAGCCATGAGGTAACTATGAGCGTAGTAGCTTATCTAAAAATTGGAGAATTAGCCAAGCAAACACAACTTACCGTAGGAACTTTACGTTATTACAGCGATATCGGACTTTTGCAACCCGTACATATAGGAGATAATGGCTATCGGTATTATGCTCAGAATGCCTCCGAGCAAGTACAATTTATCAAGAAAGCTCAGGCTCTAGGATTTACCTTAGAAGAAATCAAGCAAATTCTTGATGTTCGCAACGGTGGTGACATTCCCTGCGATTTAGTACAAAGTTTATTGAACAACAAGATAGAACAATTGGCAATTCAAATTAAACAAATGACTTTGTTTAAAGGGGAATTAGAAGAATATCGTGCGAGTTGGGCAAAGAACCCCGAACCTATATCAAAAGAAGAAGTTTGTCCGCTTATTGCTAGCGTACCCTTACATTAGTTTTAATGTCAATATTTTTGAACGCAGAGTGACGCAAAGGTAATCGCAAAGTGACGCAGAGTTTTTTAAGTCATATGTTGAGTAATTCTGAAGCTGAGGGAAAGGGTATTATTTATTGTATTTGAAGATATTTTTTGATTCTAGAGCAAAATAAAAAAATAGACTTTTAGATACTCTACTTGAAGTAGCTAAAAGTCTATTTTATTTCATCCATTAAAAAGAAATTTAATGGAAAACCGGCCATGAGGAACTACACTAACTAATAATTAGTTTTTTATAGATTTATGAAATCAAGATGAAATTACCTTAACTATGCCATCTACAAATGAGTAAACCACGGGGGCAATTTACGTTTCATTTACCCTGCTAGACAAGTTATTAGTTATAAATTTAAACCTGCCTTTTGACAAACCAAACAATTACCAATGGTAAAATTATCCACTGAAGTATCGGCGTTAAACCCTTACCTAATACCGGAAGTGTTGGCATGATATCAGCATATTCCCATCTGTTCAGCACTCCAGTAGCTAAAGCTTCAAAAATAACTGTAATTATAAGACTTACTAAAATAAAAACACCCAACTGCCACCATTTAGGGTGACGAAACCATTGACGCGACTTAGAAATAAATGCAACAGTCCAAAATCCTGTTAGTGCAATTAAAACGTCACCAAAAGTAGCTAAGGTACAGTTTATTGTTCTTTGAAAACAAGATAAATCGGAAATCTGAAAAAATGGCATTTGCTGTACTTCCCAAATAAAATTTAGCAGAAATGCGAAAATAGCAATATTTAATTCTGGTATATTTAACCAACTACGGCGACTGCGAGTAATATTAGAATGATTTGACATACAACTAGTTTAAAATCTCTAAATTCGCCATCATTCCTAAATCTTCATGGTCAAGAATATGACAGTGATAAACTGTTTTACCTGTATAATCGCGGAAAGAAATTCGGATGCGAACAGTTTCCCCTTTACGTACTAAAACCGTATCTCTCCAACTACGGTAAGGTTCTGGTGTACCGTTACGACTGATAACTTGGAAGTGATTCACATGGAGATGAAAAGGATGATCCATCGTTCCCGTATTCACAATTTCCCAATCTTCTACTGTATTTAACTTAACTTGCGTATCGATTCGCTGATGCTCATAAGACTTACCGTTAATTAGAAAAGCCATACCCACACCAGGGCGCATACCGTGATTGAATGTAAACCTACGTACTTGTTGGGGTTTTGGTAAAATTGGTACTGATAAAAGTTTGGTTGGTAAAGGAATTGTTTCGACAGCAGAATCGTAATTAACGGTTGCTAAAACTGCTGATGTATTGTTGTTATCATTATTATTTCCACCCATCATACCTCTACCACCCATCATACCTCTACCGCCCATCATTCCCATTCCACCACGATTGTAAGGTAAATTGAGCAAGCGATATTCACCGGGTTGTTGATTTCCTTGAATTAAAACTTCTGCTCTTTGCCCAGGAGTTAATAATAATTGGTTTGTTTCAACAGGCTCTGATAATGCGTTTCCGTCAGTAGCAATTAGATAAAAAGGATGATTTTCTATCATAAGTTGATAAAATCTTGAGGGAGAAGCATTAACAATTCTCCAACGTAATAAACCATTTTGAGGAATTGAAAAACTGGGGTTGGGTTTACCGTTAACTGTAATTAAATCACCTTCTCTTCCCGACATCAAAGACATATGAGCCTCTGAATCAACTAGTTTTCCTTCGCCATCGAGAGCAAAATCTTGTAATACTAAAAATTCTTCTTTCGCTGCTTTAATTTCGGGAATTTCATCAAAATCACCCCGCACCACAAACAAACCAGCCAAACCTCCAAACAACTGCTCTGCAACTAAACCATGACGATGAGGATGATACCAAAAAGTACCAGCAGGATGATTTTTAGGAATAGTAAATTCGTAATTAAATGTCTCTCCAGGTTTTATATTCAGAAAAACATTATCGGCATTACCAGTAGGAGGAATATGCAATCCATGCTGATGTAAATTTGTGGGATTTGAAAGGTTATTAGTAAAACGAATCCGAACTTTATCGCCAGGTTTTGCTTCCAAACGCGGCGCAGGTACTTGTCCGTTGTAAGCTAATAGATACGCTTGTTTATCACCTAATTTAACGGCACGATAACTAGCTTCTAAATCTACTTCTAGTAAACCATTACTACTTTTGTGCAGTTTTGGTAAATCAATTGCTGGTTTTAACGAAGCTTTTGGTGAGGTTTGAGAAAAATTACCTCTCGTGCAACTAGTAAAAATAGCAGCACCAGCACCCGCACTAGCCAAAGCGAGAAAATGACGGCGATTAATTTTTTTCATGATACAAATAACACCTGCTTCCATAGGTTTTTTCAACGCAAAGGTACGCTGAGGTTTACGCAAAGGTACGCAGAGAGGATATATTTACTTCGACAGAAATATTTTGCTTTTTAGTTGATTAGTAAGACTGATATTCTTTGAAAATTTTGATTTCGCCTTGTTTATCGAAAGTTGCGATCGCAAAGGGTTGTTTTTTGCTTCCGGCTTCCATTCCTGGGGTACCTAATGGCATTGCGGGTACTGCTAATCCTGCTTGTTTAGGTTTGGAAGCAACGAAACGTTTGATGTCATCGGCAGGAATATGCCCTTCCATTACGTAACCGTCAATAATTGCGGTGTGACAGGATGCCAAATTTTGAGGTACGTTATATTTCTGCTTAATTGCCTCCATATTTTCGGTTTTATTATCTGTAATTTTAAAACCGTGCTTTTGCATATGTTTTACCCATTCACCACAACAACCACAGTTGGGGCTGCGATAAACGGTAACTTCTTTGACTCCTGAATAGTTTGGCTCTGTTTCTTTATCCCATACGCTAGTCATCGCCATTGCTTGAGAGTTGCTACCAACGGTTTGAGCATTGTTTCCCATTCCCCCAAACCAGAAAAATGTTCCACTTACTCCTGCAACAGCAACACCCGCGATTAAAGAAAGTAACAATTTGGAATTAGATTTAAACATAAATTTTTACCTTATAGCTCATAGTAATTACAATCTTAAACTCTTGAGTTTACTAGAGAGTCAATCCTGATTTAGGAAAATATCTAGCAAATAATTGCTTGTTCATCTATAAGTATTGCTTGTAAACATGAAATTCAGATGAAATTACAACTGCTTCTCTATCTGTGGTTGCTCGTACTGAGTGCGAACTTTTACTTTACTCATTTCAATTCACTCTTAAAACTCTACCTGCATTCAAAATTGCCAACAGCGCTACCCCCACATCTGCAAATACTGCTTCCCACAAGGTTGCAATACCAAAAATTCCCAGCACAATAAATAAGCCTTTAACTGCCATTGCCAAAATGATATTCTGCCAAACAATTTTGTGAGTTTTTTTACTAACTTGGATGGCTTCAGCTACTTTAGAAGGAGCATCTGTCATCAGCACCACATCGGCTGTCTCAATTGCGGCATCCGAACCCAACGCTCCCATTGCCATACCCACATCAGCTCTCGCAATTACGGGTGCATCGTTAATTCCATCACCGACAAATACAACTTTCTTGTTTTTACCAACTTGACTCAAATATCTTTCTATTGCCTCTACTTTATCTTCTGGTAATAACTCTGCTTCAAAATCATCTAAATTCAACTGCTGGGCAATATTTTGAGCAACAGCTTGATTATCTCCGGTGAGCATGACAATTTTCTCTACACCAACATTCCTCAACTTCCGAATTGCTTCAACTGCATCGTCTTTGAGTTGATCAGCAATGATTATTCTGCCTGCATAAACCCCGTCTACTGCTAAATGAACTACTGTTCCGTTAAGGGAACATATATCATGTTCGATATTCTCTCGATGCAGCAAACGGTCATTTCCTGCAATAATAATTTGATTCCCTACTCTCGCTTGAATACCATGTCCGGGAATTTCCTGATAATCTTCCACGTCTGAAGTATCAACATTACCATATGCCGATAAAATTGATTTTGCTACTGGGTGGTTAGATTGTGACTCAACTTTTGCTGCTAATGTTAATAATTCTGCTTCACTAAAACTATTTTTAGGAACTATTTGAGTGACATTAAAAACCCCTTGAGTCAAAGTTCCAGTTTTATCAAATACAACGGTTTCAACATTTGTCAGGGTATCGAGAAACGTCGAACCTTTAACTAAAATACCTCTTTTCGCAGCACCACCAACGCCGCCGAAATAACCCAGGGGAATACTAATAACTAAACCGCAGGGACAAGAAATTACTAACAAAACCAAGGCACGATAAACCCATTGTTCCGACGTTGCACCTGGTACAAATAATGGTGGGATTATTGCTACTGCTAAAGATAAGAAAACAACTACAGGAGTATAATACTGAGCAAAGCGAGTAATAAATTTCTCAGTAGCAGCTTTTTTACTACTAGCGTTTTCTACTAAATCCAGAATTTTGGAAATCGAAGAATCTGCAAATAACTTGGTGACTTGAACGGTTAAAACTCCTGATTTATTTATCATTCCCGCTAAAACAGTTTCTCCAGGTTTTACTACTCGCGGTACGGATTCTCCTGTCAAAGCAGAGGTATCTACTTGAGAAGCTCCCTGAGTAATATCACCGTCTAAAGGAATTTTCTCACCCGGTTTAACGATAATGACATCCCCGACTTTAACGCTTTCGGGGGAAACCTGTTTTACCTCACCATTCACTTTCAGATTAGCTGAATTCGGGCGTACTTCTAATAACGATTTTATCGATCTGCGAGAGCGACTTAATGAAAAACTTTGGAACAACTCCCCAACTTGGAAAAATAGCATCACTGCTACGGCTTCGGGAATTTCGTGAATGGCGAGAGCCCCTAACGTAGCTATTGTCATCAAGAAGTTTTCATCAAATATTTTACCCCGCAAAATATTACGTCCAGCTGTAATCAAAACGCTCCAACCACTTATCAGATAAGCTGGGATGAAAACTAAATACTCACCTATAGAAAAAGGGGTGTTGTGCAAAGGTTCATAGAATATTAAACCTAGGACAAACAAAATCATCGACACCACAACAGGTATAATTTCCTGCTTCAAGCTAAATTCTCCACCATGACTATGCCCGTCATCATGTCCACAGCAATCAGAATCGGTTGACTTGTTTGATACCATTATTGCCCCCATATAAATGAACTACTGAATAACTGAACATTTATTCATAAATTATCCCAAATCAAGGGATTTGTGCAAGGTTAAACGATTACTCCTATTCCGCTCTAAGATTACCTTTCACCCTTGTTAGTGGGGTTCATCTCTTTTTAACTCTTTTCTCAGCGCTCTCTGCGCCTCTGCGGTTTTTTATTTCTCCCTGGGGGAGACGCTGCGCGAACGGTAATCTTCTGCCGGGAAGGGAGTAATTTAGATTAACTTCAATTCAAATTATGATTCATCAATATAATTATGCAAATAAATCCTTGAGTTCGTTCCATATCGTCGCAGAAAAGCAAAAGCTTGTCGTTGTAGCAGTAATACTCTCTCTTGACAAATACCCGTTAGCTGACTAACTTGAGTTAGGGTAAGTTCTTCTCCACCTGTTAAACCGTAGCGCAAGGTTAATATTTCTTGCTGTTGAGGAGGCAGTTTAGATAATAAATCTTTAACAGTTTGCTTGAGAGATTCTTTGACAACATAGTCGAATGGAGAGGAACTTTCATCTTCTAACAAATCTTGCAATTGTGTATTTTGTTCTGCTCCTAGTCGTATATCCAAGGACATAGGTTGACGAGCTAAATGCAAGTATTCTCGGATTTGACTTGGCTTCAAACCCAGTATCTCAGAAATTTCAGTAACGGTTGGATTGCGACCCAGTTTTTGAGATAATTCTCGTTGAACTCGTTTAATTTTATTTAGTTTTTCCGTGACATGAATGGGTAAGCGAATAGTGCGAGATTGTTGGGATATAGCCCGCGTAATTCCTTGACGAATCCACCAGTAAGCGTAGGTTGAGAACTTGTATCCTAATGCTGGTTTGAATTTATCAACTGCTCGCTCTAATCCTAAAGTTCCTTCTTGAATTAAGTCGAGAAAATCCAGATTGCGCTTTTGGTATTTTTTAGCAATTGTCACTACCCAACGTAGATTAGCCGCAATTATTTTTTGTTTAGCAAGTTGTCCTTTTTTTAGATGTTCGAGTAGCTTTGAATCACTTAATTGAGCTTCAACAGACCATTCCTGAAGAGTTGGTTGACGCTGTAATTTTTCTGATAATTCTTCTTTCAAAGTTAACAAATAAATTCGTTGCCGAACTTGTTTAGCTAAAGAAATTTCTTCCTCAGCAGTTAATAGCGGTATGCGGATAATATCTTGAAAATAACTACCGACAATATCTTTTGAAGATTTGCGTTTTTTGTTACTATCATGATTTGGTTGGGAGTCAAAGTTAGACATGGTTACGGTTGATTTTAGTTGAATGCATACTGGTTAATGTTGAGAAAAATGGCTTAAATATCAAGCATGAAAATACTAAATATTTTTGTGATTAAGTTATTGGTTATTTATGATTTTTGACCATAATAAAATAAAAAAGGTTGTACTCTTAACGTAGAGTCACGCCAAGTACAACCGAGTGGTGTATGTGTGGAAGTTTTAATTAATAGACTTACTTAAATTAGTGTGACACCTAGAAATGAAATTAGGGTGAAATTTATTACCTTTGCCAGAATTATCTTCAGATATTTAATCAAGAAGCAACTTTTAAAGGTAGACGAACCCTAAAAGTACTACCTTGATCAACTTGACTTTTTACCCGTATTTTACCTCCATGTGCTTGAGCGATTACTTGGGCAATTGCCAATCCCAAACCTGAACCACCACTACGACGAGAGCGAGATTCATTTACGCGATAGAAGCGGTCAAAAATGACTTCTTGTTCTTGAGGTGCAATGCCAATACCTGTATCAATTACTTCTATGACTGCATCGCCGTTGTTTTTTTTCAAGGTTATATTTATGTTGCCACCAGCAGGAGTATATTGAATCGCATTGGCAATTAAATTAGAAAGTAAGCGTAGTAACTGGTCTTCATCTCCGATTACATATAAAGGTTGATGTGATAAAATTGAGGACTGTAGTTGCAAAGAAGACGCATTTGCTAAAGCTGAAAATTCTTCTATTAAATCCTCAATTAAGATATCAAGACAGCAAGGTTGCTTCTGGGGCATTAAAGTTTGTTGTTCGAGTCGCGAAAGTAACAGCAAATCTTGCACTAATTGAGCTAATCGAAGATTTTGATGCTTTACCGATGTTAGAACATCCCGTGCTTGTTGTTCGGATAAATGGGAACTATCGAGTACAGTTTCCACCTTGGCATTAACTGCTGCTAAGGGAGTCCGTAATTCATGAGAAACATCGGAGGTAAACTGCTGCATTTGCTTGTAGGAGCGGTTAATCGGGCGCATAGCCAAACCTGCTAACCACCAGCTTGAGCCACCAACTAACAATATTGTAGTTGGCAATCCAAATGCCAAAATCAATTTAAAAGCCGCCAAACGATTATCTAATTCTTTGAGACTGCGCCCTACTTGTATGTAACCCCAAAGTTGATCATTTTGGGTATGCAACTGCAAAGACTTTTGACTATAACGAATGCCTCGCTTATTTTTAAGTGTTTGCCATCCTAATGTTTGTACGCTCTGAGGTAATTCATCTGGGCTAACACCAGCTACAGCAATCAATTCTCCCGAAGCATCAATAAAACGAACGTAATATATTTTATCTTGATAAAAGGTATTAAAAATGCCATGTTGAGAATGAAGACGTTGAATGTGGCTGGGGATTTTAGTAGTCGAACAATTGGAGTCAGTCACGCACAGATTGGGTAAAACCACCTGAAAAATTGGCTTTAAACGTTTGGGTTGTTCTAAAGTCGGTTCGATAACGCTGTGTAAAGTACCTGTGACAGCTTCTAATTCTTTATCAATGGAAAGCAAGTAAAAACGAATCATTACTTGGTAGATAGCAACACCGCACAAGCTCAAAAATAAACCCATAGCTGCCCCATACCAAGCCGCTAATCGCCACCGAGTTTTATTAAATATTCTAATCTGCATTGGCGGGATTAAAACGATAACCCATACAGGGAATAGTTTCGATCAAACTATCCCAACCATACTTCGACAATTTGCGTCGCAAAAGTCGCATTTGAGCGGCTACTACATTACTCACTCGTTCCGTATCAAATGTATACAGATGATTCAAAATTTGGTCACGAGTCACAATTACGTTAGGATGTTTCATCAAGTATTCTAATAAGTTAAACTCCTTTTTTGTTAAAGTAATTGCCTTTGTTTCACCATTGGGATAATGACAAGTAAGTGCGAAATTACCGTAATTTAAAATCAGACTACCTACTTCCAAATTCTGGGGCTGAAACTGAGGTATACGCCTTTGCAAAGCCCGTAACCGTGCGAGTAATTCTTCCATTCCAAACGGTTTTACCAAGTAGTCATCCGCACCTGCATCCAAACCAGTAACTTTATCTTCCATGCTATCTCTAGCTGTTAATATCAGTACGGGTAATGGGTTGTTCTGAAGCCGTAAATACTTGCACAATTCTAAACCCGATAATCCCGGTAACAACCAGTCAAAGATTGCCAAGGTATATTTATCCGAGTTATCTTCCAACCAACTCCAAGCTTCATTTCCATCCAAAAGCCAGTCAACAATATATCTTTCTTTGCTCAATTTTTGCTGAATTGATGCACCCAAATCTGGTTCGTCTTCTACCAGTAAAACTTTCATAATCAGCGTTACCTTTTTGAATAAGTCAAACTCTTAATTAAGATACGCGCAATCGGGCTATACCTACAGGTACTGCTTGATTTGAATTAACAAAATTTGCAAACACTCTGTAGAGCATTTCGCCTCTGGTGGCACGTAGTTTTCTCACTTTGTTCATTTCTATAGTAAGATTAGTTCCGGGAGAAACGGGTTGAGAAAATGTTAATGTTGCTTTTTTATTATCATCAATAGTAATCTCAGCATTTATTTTTTCTCCCGATTGGTTGGAAATATCAATATTATCATCTAGGACTATATTATTAGGGGCTTCAATCATAATTTGTGACACAGCATTACTTTGTTGAGAAATTGCGATTTTCAATGTGTGTCTAGGAGTACTCCAATGGCGAATACCTTTAGGAAACTCTGAAAAGTTAGTAATACGAGCAAAATTACTAGTTACGTTTGCTGGTTGTGCAATAGCATTACCAATTGGTACAACTATAGTTAAGATAGCGGCGGTAGAAATTAATATGTTTTTCATTTCAATTTTTTTAGTTACAAAGTTAAGTCAATTAACAAGTACATTTAATAGTTTGGCAAACTGAAATGAAAATTCGATGAAATTTTAATAGGAAAACGATTTATTTTATAAATTTAATTTTATGTCACAATATTATTGAATTAAATAAAGTTTGCCGAATAGAAGATTCTATCCGGCAAACTTCAATTTTTAAATGTTTTGAGAACTGGTTAAACTATATAAATTATCTTTTAAAATTAAAGCGACCATTGACTTTTTCACCATTAACTTCAGAAAGAATAGCTACTTTATATTCTCCTGCTGCTGTTTCTGAAAGTACACCGTGGTAATGTTTCTCATCAGCTTCATATTGGAGAGGAATTGTTTTTTGTTCTCCACTGGGTAACTGAACTTGAGCCGTTATTTTAGCGTCGCTGACTTTTTCATGCTTTTCACCTTTTGCTAAATAAAAATCCATATGGGTTCCATCATCACTTGGTGCTGTTACAAGTTCTAAATGATATTGACCAGATTCTATAACTTGTCCACCATGAGAATGTTCGCCTTCTTTTTCACCTTCAGAATGGTTGTGACCGTCATTTTCTGAGTGACCTTTTTCTGCGACAGTTTCAGTTTTACTTGCTACTGAATCTTCTGAATTTGCAGCTTGATTGCTACTACAAGCACCTAAAAATAATAATCCTACACTACCTAGAATAATCGCACCTAATTTAAGTGATTTCATTTTTTGACTCCTTGATTTTTCAGAATATAAGTTATTAACGCAAAGGAACGCGGAGGAATTCGCGGAGGAACGCAAAGAAGTAATTGAAGTATTAGGTTTTAAATATTTATCTCCTTTTCCCATTATTAAGAATACTTAAATCTTCATTCGCAGTAATTTCTGAAGCGATTTTTACTTGAACAGCAGATGAATTTTGTTTTGGTATCAAATATTTGCCGAATTTAATGTATAAAGCTGGAAGTACTAATAAAGTTAAAGCCGTTGAAGTAAACAAACCACCCAATACAACTACCGCTAAAGGTTGCAAAATTTCTTTACCCGCACCAGTTCCAATCACTAAAGGAACCATACCTAATGCAGATGTCAAAGCTGTCATCAAAATGGCAACAAGTCTTTCGATTGAACCTTGGGAAATTACTTCCCGTAAAGGCATTCCCATAGCAAATTTGCTGTTATAGTTTTCTACTAGCAGTAAGCCATTACGGGTAGCTACGCCGAATAAAGTAATAAATCCGACCATTGATGCTACGGAAATAATCCCACCACCCAAAGCTACAGAAAAAACCCCACCAACCAATGCTAAAGGTAAGTTACTCATAATCATCAATGTTGCTGGAATTGATTTGACGGCGAAATACATTAATACAGCAATTACAATCATTGATGAGCCACCAAATATCAGGAAATTTTGGGAAGCTCGTTGTTCGGATTCAAACTGACCACCATACTGGATAAAGTAACCAGATGGTACTTGCACTTGTTGTTTAACTTTGGTACGAATTTCATCTATCGCAGAACCCAAGTCTCTACCAGAAACGTTTGTGGAAACAACAATTAAGCGGGAAACGTTTTCTCGGTTAATTGTATTGGGACCAGTTCCATAATCAATTTTTGCGACAGCCGCTAAGGGTATTTTCTGTCCGTTGGGAGTATCGACAAGTAGGTTGCTAATAGTATCTAAGTTGTTACGTGCTTCTGGTTTTAACCATACTAATAAGTCAAAAAGCTGCTGCTTTTCCAATACCTGAGATACTATGCGACCATTGAGTGCTGTTTCGGTAATTTCCGATAAATCTCCCACAGAAAGACCGTAACGAGCCGCAGCATCGCGGTCAAATTGAATTTGCACCTGTTTTATCGGTATTTGCGGTTCTAGCTGCAAATCTACTAAACCAGGGATATCTTGCATGACAGCTTCCACTTCTTTGCCCAAAGCGCGTAACTGTTCCAAATCGGGACCAAATATTTTCACGGCGATCGCACTTCTGACACCGGACAAAATTTCATCCATGCGGTGAGAAATAAAACCTCCGACAACTGCTGCTGAACCGGGTATTTTGGCAAATTCTTGTCTAATTTTTGCGACAGTTGCTTCCCGATCTTTCATCCCTGCATCGCTAATCTCGATATCAAGGTGGGTTAAGTTGACAGGTGCAGCATCAGCATCACCGGGAGCGCGTCCGGAACGCATCTGTACTGATGCAATGCGGGGGTCATCTTTGAGTGCTGATTCAATTACGTTTCCTGCTTGGTTGGTAACTTCTAAAGATGTACCGGGATACAGCAGCATGGAATTCACTAAAGTACGTTCCTGGAATTCCGGTAAAAACACTCTTCCCAAACTCGAAAAAATCAGCATTGATGCTACAAAAGCTGCAATTGCTGTTAAAATTACCACGTTGGGACGTTTAATCGAAAAATTTAACAATGGTCTGTACAACCTTTGCGACCAACGACTTACCCAAGTTTCATCATCTGGTAGTCTCTGGTTGGCTAGCAGTATGGCACTTAATGCCGGAGATAAAGTCATTGCCACAAAAGTTGAAGCCAAAATTGATACCAAGTAAGCCCAACCCATTGGTGCAAAAATCCGACCTTCTACCCCAGTCAAAGTAAAAATTGGCGCGAAAACTACAGCAATAATTACTGTAGAAAAAATCACACTGGTTCGCACTTGTACAGAAGTGTCATATACTACCTGGAAAGGATGAACGGGATTTTCCGATTGCTGGTTTTCTCGCAATCCTCTGTAGCAATTTTCCATATCAACAATGGAATCATCAACTACCGAACCAATTGCTACTACCAATCCTCCCAAGGTCATAGTATTAATACCTTGACCAAAGAAATTGAGAATCATCATCCCAATTAACACCGACAAAGGAATAGCACTAAGGGTCATCACGGCAGTACGCCAGTTCATTAAGAACATCAACAAAATAATTGAGACAATTATCGTGCCATCCCTCAGAGAACTAGTAACATTTTCTATAGCATCATCAATAAAGCTTTGTTGACGAAAAGTAACCGTATACTTAGCATCGGCTGGTAAACTGGGCTTGAGTTCTTCCATCGCCGCTTCTACAGCCCGACTGACAGTAGGAGTATCAGCTTGGGGTTGTTTATCAATCAACACTACAACCGCAGGCTGAGTATTAAAACTACCGTCACCCCGTTTTAATTCTGCACCAATTTGCACATCGGCGATGTCTCTTAATAATACAGGAGTACCATCACGGGCGGTAACTACTGATTTCTGTAAATCCTCAATTGCAGTAATTCTACCAATACCCCGAATTAATAATTCTTGATCTGGGTCAATTAAAAAACCACCAGCAGCATTATTATTAGCTTTTCTCGCAGCTGCGGTGACATCTTCTAAAGAGACATTAAAAGCTTTCAGCTTTGCGGGGTCAACTAAAACTTGATATTGGCGGACATCTCCCCCATAAGTAGTTAATTTAGAAACACCGGGAACTGCGAGCAGACGGTTTGTTACAACTAAGTCAACAAATCGTCTCACTTCCATCATGTCGGTTTTGGCTTTCCCTGCTTCCCCATCGATTGTAAAAGCATAGGAAAGTACTGTTCCGATAGGGGAACTAATCGGTGAAATTTGGGGTGGTTCAATATTTTCTGGCAGTTTTTGCGATGCTTGCTGCAATCTTTCGGTAACTAACTGACGCGCTTGATAAATATCGGTTCCCCAATTAAATATAACTTTGACAACAGAAATACCAACTCCAGAAGAAGAACGCACAGTTTCTACACCTGGAGTACCATTTACAGCGCTTTCAATCGGTAAACTCACTAAGGATTCGACCTCTTCGGGTGCTAATCCCGGTGCTTCGGTTTGAATTTCCACTTGGGGTGGAGCAAAGTTAGGAAAAACATCCAAAGGCATTTGAGTTAGATTGTAAACTCCTAACACCATCACCATCATTGCCCCAATTACCACCAGCCATCGTTGTACAATTGACCATTTGAGAATATTGTCGATCATGATTGTATATCGCCTGATTCTAGTTGACTAATTGGAGTTTTTGGCTCATGGTGGTTATTTTCAATTTCATCAATATTTCCATAGGGAATTTCTTCCACCAACTCAGATGGTGTGATAAATTCACTACTTCCCGTTCCTGCATATGCTGGACTCATCGGGCTTTGGCTGCGACGAGACCAAAAACTACCTGCTGCAAAAGCACCACCAGCAACTATGGTTCCTCCCAAGCTAGCGATTAACCATAAAGGTAGGGGAAAGGGATTAATACTAGTATTAGTTTCTTGGGAGTTTGAACCTTCCTCTTCCGAGTGGTCGTCTTCTTTTTTACCACCACCTCGTAAAGATTGGGCGTAAAGTTGCGTAGCACGCTGGGTAACGACTTCATCTCCCTCAAATAAACCACTGGTAATTTCTATTAAATTTCCAGAAGTTTGACCAAATTCAGCCTCAACAGATTGAAACGCATTACCATTTTTGATATAAATTAATTTTTTACCATTGGCATCCACCACAGCAGAACTAGGAATTGCCAAAACTGCGTTAGATGTCTGATCCGTAACCACCTCCAACTCAGCAAACATTCCTGGTTTTAGTTGACCGTTGGCATTATTAACTTCAGCTTGAACGGGTACTACTTGCGTTTCTCCCTCCACAACTGAACCAATGCGGGTAATCTTTCCTTCAAAAGTAATGTCAGGGAGCGAAGCAACTTTTACTATTACCTTTTGATTAATTTTTACTTTGTCTAAATCTTTTTCATAGATATTCGCTGTAGCAAAAACTTGATTATCATTAATAATCGTCATCAGCTTGCCACCAGCATCTTGGAGAGATTGACCGATGTTAACTTCGCGGTCTGCAACAATGCCATCGATGGGTGCTGTTATCGTTATTAAACCTTTAGCATTAGCAGTAGTTCCCAACTGTTGCAATCTGGTATTGTAAGTGGTATTACTTAAATTGATTCGTGAATTTGCAACCTTGACATCGGACTGAGCGCGTTTGAGTTGCGCCTGTGCTTCTAAAACATCTCGGCGGGCAATAGCTCTTTTAAGTTGAGTTTGTGCTTCGGCTACACGGGATTGAGAATCTCGTAATTCTCGCAGTGGCAAGTCAACTTCAGCCCTTTCGACTTCAGATTCGGCTTGAACTACTTCTGGGCTGCTCTTTGCTCTGGCAAGTTCTGCTTTTGCTCTGGACAATTTAGCCTCAGACTCTAGCATTTGTCGTCTCGGCAACGCGCCTTTTTCGACTAATTCCCGATCTCGGTCATATTGTTCTTGAGCCACTGCTACTTCTATGGTGGTTTGTGCCACATTTGCCGAAGCTATTTGCCGCTGGCGCTTGAGGTTTTCTTGAGCGACTTTGATAACTCCACGCTGGTTTACTAATGCCAAATCGCGGTTGTATTGTGCAGTAGCTGCTGCTAATTGGCTGCGCGTCTGTGCTATCTCAGCATCAGATATTTTTTGCTGACGATCTAAATTTTCTTGGGCTAATTTCAAATCGGCTTGTGCCTTTTGCAATGCACCTTTTGCATCCGCTTGTTTTTCTTGAGAATCTACGCGCAACTGTACTAACTCAGGGGAAGCTATCACAGCTACAGTTTGACCTTTTTTGACTTTACTACCTGGTTTTACCAATAATTCAACTACTTTACTCGTTAACGGTGCAGTCACCTCAACTCTTTGGTCTGGTAAAGTTTCAATTTTACCCGTTGTTTTGATGCCAACATCTAAATACTGGCGTTTTACAGATTCAACTTTAATTCCCAGCCGTTTTGCGGTTTGCTCGTCCACTTCTACTTGTCCGCTTGATTCGCTTCCACTTTGAAATGCACCGCTTCCGTGGTCGTGACCCGCACCTGCTAATACAGCTGTAGGAGTATTTAGTAAAAGTAAGCTCAGTGTTAGCGTAGAAACAAAATTAAGAATTGGTATAGAAGTTGGGAAATGACTGGAGATTCGTATAAACATGATTTTTTGTGAGCTGATCTCTACGGATGTTGGCATTGAATGAGATGCTCCTATAAGTACAATGAGCTATTACTAAACTTTCTTTTCCAATTCTTGCACTCGGAAATGAAAATTGGATGAAATTTTTCGCTGATTTTCTTCTAAAATTTAGATTTTGCCTAATTGTTATTGCACATCGACCCAATAATCAGCAGTAACAATTTTGCCGTTACGATTGAATTGACCCCACATTTTATATTTTCCTGGTTGGGGAAAGCTAGTCATAAAATGAATCTCACCTGGGGGAGTATCTTTCAATGCATGAGCGTGAATATAATTTGCTTCAGTTAGCGGTGATGATTGTTTAAGGATGACTAAATGTCCTTTTTCACCCAAGTAATTTTGTAAATCTTTCGGTGGTTGATTGCTGGTAGCATCTAACAAATTAAAAATTAAATGTACTTCTTGTCCAGCTTTGATATTAGGTTGAGATAATTTTAGATTAGCTTTAGTATCACCGAAAGTTTTATTTGTCGCTAAATCGATTTTTGCTGTACTAAAATTTGTCCCTGGAACTTGGAGTTTTAAAGTTGAAATTTGTTCTGCTTTTCCAGCTACTTTGTAATCACTAAATAATGTATAATTACCTGGCTGAGGAAAATCGGCTTGAACTTCAAAGCGTCCGTTTCCTTTGTGTGTAGGATGAATATGATTGAAAGATTCAAGGTCATCACTAACAACAATCAAATGCATTAATTTTTCTTGGAATGTATCAAAATTTGTAATAGACTTCCCTTGTTGATCTTTGATATCAATCGTTAGAGCTACAGGTGTATTAACATTAATTTTAGGCGGAACAATTAGTTTAGCCGTCGCATTTGCGGGTTGCAATTTGGAATCAGAAGAATGACCCCCATGAGGATTTTCCTTTTTATCAGGAGTTGTAGCACCACCCATATTATGACCTTCGTGAGGATTATCTGCGGTGACAGTAGTAACATTACTATCAAGTTTCTGACTACTATTTACTTTGCTTGTACAACCAGTAATAATCGCAATCGAAGTAATCGCAAGTGCTGTTATAATACGCTTCATTTTTTCTCTAGGTTGGTAATTTACTGATTAATTGCGATATACTTTTCAGTACCTAATTACTAGTGTGACATTGCAAAATGAAATTAGGATGAAATTAAAAACATTCTCAGCACTGAATTAAGAAGATGTTTTAAAAGTATCCGGCGCTTTAAACCGCTACTACACCTTACTTAGTCCACGCAGGTGGACTTAATAAATAACCCGCCTTAAGGCGCGGGTGCCGGTTTGTGTAGCCAAGCCACTGCGTTGAGCGGGTTCCCCGACTTGTAGCAAGTGGCACGCGGCGCAACTTACAGTCGCCAGGTATGAGTGAAATTTGACCCCTATTCCCAACTTTGAATCACAATATCTAATTACTAATACTGAATTTTATCATTTATCTCTTGACTCTCTAGTCTACTAAAGGGTTTATCATAGTACTTACATTAATTTTTAATTTCAAATGATTTTTACCCTTAATGTGAATTAAAATTATCCTTCTTTTAAAAAGGGTTTAAAACCTACTTAAATTCCTCTTGTGGAAATTATCAATGTAATACCAAGATTTTGATGACTTAATCCACATCAAAGGTAATTTATAAAAAGATGATTCAACAATAATAAAAAGGTTAAAGGTTAAAGGTTAAAGGTTAAATATTAAAGGTTAAAATTACCCATTACCAATTACCAATTACCAATTACCAATTACCCATTACCCATTACCAATTACCAATTACCCATTACCAATTACCAATGATAGATACTATTACCCTAAAACTAAGAGGCATGAGTTGTGCTTCTTGTGCAAATAATATTGAAAAAGCTATTAATTCGGTTTCTGGAGTTAGTGAATGTAATGTTAATTTCGGTGCTGAACAAGCTACTGTTAAATATAATCCTCAAAAAACTGATATTAAACAGATTCAAGACGCGATTGATTCAGCCGGATACGTTGGAATTCCCTTACAAGAACAAGAAATGATTACGGGGGAAGATGACGAAGAGAAAACAGCAAGAATTGCCGAATCCCGCGACTTGATGCATAAGATAATTCTAGGAGGGGTAATTAGTATTATTCTTATATACGGTTTATTACCAATGATGACTGGGTTAGAATTACCCTTTATTCCTACATGGTTACATAACCCGTGGTTGCAGTTAGTGCTAACCGTACCCGTACAATTTTGGTGTGGTTACAGCTTCTATACCGGGGCTTGGAAAGCTGTCAAACGCCATAATGCCACAATGGATACTTTGATTGCTTTGGGTACTTCAGCAGCGTTTTTCTATTCGCTTTTTGCAACGGTATTTCCCAATTTCTTTGTTAATCAAGGATTGATGCCGGAGGTGTATTATGAAACTGCTGCGGTTGTAATTACCTTGATTCTTTTAGGAAAATTTTTTGAGAATCGTGCTAAAGGACAAACTAGTGAAGCAATTCGTAAGTTAATCGGTTTACAAGCTAGAGATGCACGGGTAATTCGTAACGGTAAAGAAGTAGATGTTCCGATTCAAGAAGTTGAGCTTGATGATATTATTCTTGTGCGTCCTGGTGAGAAAATACCTGTAGATGGAGAAGTTATTCAAGGTACATCAACTATAGATGAAGCCATGATGACAGGAGAAAGTTTACCTGTAAAGAAACAACCCGGCGATCAAGTTATCGGTGCAACAATTAATAAAACTGGTAGTTTTAAGTTTAGGGCAACAAGGATAGGCAAAGATACTGTACTCTCGCAAATTGTGCAGTTGGTTAGACAAGCTCAAGGAAGTAAGGCTCCTATTCAGAGATTAGCAGACCAAGTGACCGGATGGTTTGTCCCAGTGGTAATCGCGATCGCAATTTCTACTTTCGTCATCTGGTTTAATGCGATGGGTAATATCAGCTTGGCTTTAATCACCACCGTCGGGGTTTTAATTATCGCTTGTCCCTGTGCTTTGGGTTTAGCTACTCCCACATCGGTTATGGTTGGTACGGGGAAAGGTGCTGAAAATGGTATTTTGATTAAAGGTGCCGAAAGTCTGGAACTCGCTCACGAAATTCAGACGATTGTTTTGGATAAAACAGGGACATTGACAGAAGGTAAACCGACTGTGATTAATTTTATGACTGTGGGTGGTACTGCTAATGGAAATGAGTTGAAACTGATTCAATTAGCGGCGACTTTAGAGAGTAATTCAGAACATCCTTTGGCGGAAGCTGTAGTTAGATATGCTGAGTCTCAGACTGTGGAAATTACGGATGTTGATGATTTTGAAGCGGTTGCTGGAAGTGGTGTTCAAGGATATGTTTCAGATAGATTCATACAAATTGGCACTCAGCGATGGCTCGATGAAATTGGAATTAATACTGGTATGTTTGTTGAGGAAAAACAGGCTTGGGAATCCCTTGGACAAACTGTAATTTGGATTGCTGTTGATGGACAAGTTGAAGCTTTGATGGGAATTGCCGATACTCTCAAAGCTAGTTCGATTACAGCGGTGAGAATGATGCAGAAGTTGGGTTTGTCTGTGGTCATGTTAACGGGAGATAACCGTCCTACAGCAGAAGCAATTGCTAGTAAAGTTGGTATTGAGCAGGTTTTTGCCGAAGTTAGACCAGATCAAAAAGCGGCAGTTGTCAAGTCTTTGCAGCAACAAGGTAAAATCGTCGCAATGGTGGGAGATGGGATTAATGACGCTCCAGCCTTAGCACAAGCTGATGTGGGAATGGCTATTGGCACCGGAACTGATGTTGCGATCGCCGCAAGTGATATCACTTTAATTTCGGGTGATTTGCGTTCTATTGTTACGGCGATTAAACTTTCTCGTGCGACTATCAATAATATTCGTCAGAATCTATTCTTTGCTTTTTTCTACAATGTTTTGGGTATTCCCATTGCTGCGGGAGTTTTGTTTCCCATATTTGGTTGGTTACTTAATCCGATTATTGCTGGGGGTGCGATGGCTTTTAGTTCGGTTTCGGTGGTGACGAATGCTTTGCGGTTGCGTAATTTTCAGTTGAAGGAGTGAGGAGGAAAGATATTTTTTTAACGCAAAGGTACGCGGAGTTGAGCGCAAAGGTACGCAGAGGGGAAGAAAGGAGTTTATTTATGTTGAATAAAAAGAAGTTTTTCGCAAGTATGGTTGGAGTGGGGTTTTTTCTCTGGGTTGTTTCTGGGGAAGCTGTGGCTCAAATGCATCTAGAAATGCCTGTTTCTCAAGAAAATATCCAATTTCAAGCCATTGAGCAACCTTTGGGGTTAAAAGTTGCGGTTACTTTGGGTGGTATTGGTTTGATTGGGTTGGAGTTGTGGTGGTTTCTTTTGAGTAAGTCTAAAACCAATTGAAAATGTTTTTTGGTGGTAGTTAGCGGCAAGTGGCGGTTTCGCTATGCCTATTCGTGAAGGTAAAGCACAAGAAATCTACATCGTTACCTCCGGTGAGATGATGGCAATGTATGCTGCTAACAACATCGCTCGTGGTGTTCTGAAGTATGCTCACTCTGGTGGAGTTCGTTTGGGTGGTTTGATTTGTAACAGCCGTAAAGTTGACCGAGAAATCGAGTTAATCGAAACCTTGGCTGAACGTTTGAACACTCAAATGATTCACTTCGTACCTCGCGACAACATTGTACAGCACGCTGAATTGCGTCGTATGACTGTTAACGAGTACGCACCCGATAGCAACCAAGCTAAAGAGTACGCTGCGTTAGCTGAGAAAATCGTTAACAACACAAACCTTACCATTCCTACACCTTTAGAAATGGATGAGTTAGAAGCACTACTCATTGAGTTCGGAATCTTAGATGACGATTCCAAACACGCAGACATCATTGGTAAAAAAGCTGAAGAAGTTCCTGCTAGCTAAAATGTAGAACCAGCGGTAAAGGGTAAAACCTTTACCCTCCACCATTCAGCTTGAATCGCAAATCCCAAGTAAGTACCTACCCAAAAAGGCAGAAAGTTTATGTCGGACAAAAAGAACATCGTTGAAGAAAGAAAACAGCTAATTGAAGAAGTCTTAGAAGCTTATCCTGAGAAAGCTAAAAAAAGACGTGCTAAGCATCTCAACGTCCATGAAGAAGGTAAGAGCGATTGCGGTGTTAAATCCAACATTAAGTCTCTTCCTGGTGTAATGACCGCTCGTGGTTGTGCATATGCAGGTTCTAAAGGTGTGGTTTGGGGTCCGATTAAAAATATGTTTTATCTTTAAAGTAAATATACCTTAAACTGTTTATCAAGAACAATTTTAAGTAATTAATATGTTCGAGATAAGCAGTTATTTTTTAAGGCATATTTAGGATGAAACAGGTGCATCAAGAGGATTTATTCAATGATTTTGAAGTTCCAGCAAGTACTGACGGAAGTTATATGGGTACGCAAAATCAGGTTCAAGCAACACGGGAATATATGGATAAAAAAATTGAAGAGCAGCTTGTAGATATAAATGCCAGACTTAAAGCGAGTAAAAGTAAAGTCAGTATTAAGAAAGTGGGAAATACTCTACAGTTAAGAGCTACTCTTCCCTTAAAACCTGGAGATATTCATAAATCGGGAAGAAATCGTAAACAATACTTTATCTCTTTAGGCATACCTGCAAATTTAAATGGTTTAAAAACTGCTGAAGAAGAAGCTTACGAATTAGGTAAATTGATTGCCAGAAAGTGTTTTGAGTGGAATGATAAATATTTAGGACAAAAAGGCGATCGCCAACAGGTTAAAACTTTTAAACAAGTATTAGAAACATTAGAATATGACTATTTTAGTAGTAGAAAAAGAACAATTAAGAGCGAACATAGTTTTTGGCATTTATCTAAACGATACAAACAATATTTTGAATCAGATTTACCAGTAACTAGTGAAGGTATCATTAAAATTATTAAAAATATCACTTCTCCTAGTTCTCGTGACCAAGCAATTAGAGTCGCAAGAGTATTTTCTAAGATTCATGGAATAGAAGTAGATTTTAGCAATTTAAAATTACCTGTAGTTCCTAATGATAGATATATACCTTCAGATATGGAAATTCTAGAAGCTTTTAAAAAGTATAAAATCAAAAGTGGAAATACAAAAGTTAGAAAAGATTATAGAAATTCTTGGCAACTACATAGATTAGTATTTGGATTAATCGCTACATATGGTTTAAGACCTCGTGAAGTATTTAATCAACCCGATTTAGAATGGTTTTTAAGCGATGATAATACTGACAATATTTGGAAAGTTCATAAATCTAATAAAACAGGTTATAGAGAAGTTTTACCTTTTGTACCAGAATGGGTAGAATTATTTGAATTAAAAAATGCTCAAACTATTTATCTACTAAAAGACAAAATATCACAAATAAACAGCTTTCACGAGTTATCACACTTAGTTCAAACTAATGCTCGCTGGTTTAGACGGATTCTCGATTTACCATTTGAACCTTACGATTTAAGACACGCTTGTGCAATTAGAGCGCATATCCAAGGTTTACCGATTAAAGCATCAGCAGACAATTTAGGACATTCTGTAGAAATGCATACTAAAGTATATCAACGCTGGTTTTCTTTAGAAAATCGTAAGCAAGTTATGACATCTACGATTAATAAAAAATCAAATCAGCAGTTAGAAGCTCAAGTCTTAGATTTACAGACAGAAAATCAATTACTTAAACTTGAATTAGAAAAAATCAAGATGAAATCTCAATTAAACTGTAGTTGATTGTACATTATATCAACTTGAAATTATTTATTTGCAAATAGTATGATTAAGACTTTTTATTGTTCGATTTTTTCTGCTTACATTTAGGGTAAATTTAGAATCAATTAAACTCAATCTTAATTAGCAAAAATGTTGATTTTTTCTATTTAAGAAAACGTATTTTAAGGTAAATTAAGGTTATATGATGGCGAAACTTTGTGAAAATACTGCTATATAAAATTTTTAGCAGTCAGAGAATATCACGATTAAGGACATGATTCACATCAGCCACGGTCCCGTAGGTTGCGGTTACTGGTCTTGGTCTGGTCGTCGTAACTACTATATCGGAACAACTGGTATTGATACCTTTGGTACAATGCACTTTACTTCCGACTTCCAAGAAAGAGATATCGTTTTTGGTGGTGATAAAAAACTCGCCAAAATGATTCAGGAAATCGATGAATTGTTCCCTCTCAACCGTGGTGTTTCAATTCAATCGGAATGTCCTATCGGTTTGATCGGTGATGACATTGAAGCAGTTGCTAGAAAGTCATCAAAAGAAATCGGTAAACCAGTCATTCCCGTTCGTTGCGAAGGTTTCCGGGGTGTTTCTCAATCTTTAGGACACCACATTGCTAACGATGCAATTCGTGACTGGGTATTCCCCAAAGCTGACCAAGCTGCTAAAGACAATACTCTTAATTACGAACCAGGTCCTTATGATGTAGCAATCATCGGTGACTATAACATCGGTGGTGACGCTTGGTCTAGCCGCATCCTTTTAGAAGAAATCGGTTTACGAGTAGTCGCTCAGTGGTCTGGTGACGGTACCATCAATGAAATGATGTTGACTCCCAAGGTCAAAATGAACTTGATTCATTGCTACCGTTCGATGAACTACATTTCTCGTCACATGGAAGAAGCTTATGGTATTCCCTGGATGGAGTACAACTTCTTTGGACCTACCAAAATTGCTGAATCTTTAAGAGCGATCGCAGCTAAGTTTGACGAGAAAATTCAAGAAAACGCTGAGAAGGTGATTGCTAAATACGAGCCAACATCAAAAGCAATCTTGGAAAAATACGGCGCTCGCTTGAAAGGTAAAACCGTTGCTTTGATGGTTGGTGGTTTACGTCCTCGTCACGTTGTACCAGCATTCAAAGACTTGGGAATGGAATTGATCAGCACTGGTTATGAGTTCGCTCATAATGATGACTACAAACGTACTACTAACTACATTGAAAACGGAACCATCGTTTACGATGACGTAACTGGTTACGAATTCGAGCAGTTTGTGAAAGCACTCAAACCAGACATCATTGGTGCTGGGATTAAAGAGAAGTATGTTTTCCAAAAAATGGGGCTTCCATTCCGTCAAATGCACTCTTGGGATTACTCCGAACTTAGTAATAGTATTAGAACTTAGTTGAAGTAGGGTTTGTGGAGATTAGAAAAATAAATAGACTATGATTAGCCTAAATATAATGTTCCCTATTTATTCAATAAAGATAATTTGTATAATTATTTATATAATTATTTGTGAAAAATGGGATTTTATCTAATTTATTGAATCAAGCAAAAATTATGTGAAATTAAAATTGTCAAAATCAAAACATTTTTCAATACAATATTTTTAGACTAAATTTACATTAGTTGCATCGGCTACAATCTTAAGTAATCAACAAAAATACTCAGCGTTCCTCAGCGAAAACCTGAGCGCTCCTCTGCGTTAAAACTATTCTCATGTTTCCTTTAACTAATCTCAATCTGACCACTATCTACCTGCAACAACACCTCATTATCATATTTCAAATCATTAATTTTAAAAGTAATAACTTCCAGGATATCCGCCGCTTGAAAATGCTCTGGCTTCGTTTCCGGATGAGGATAATAAATTAATCCTGGCTGTAATTCACTATTTTTGAGTAGAATTCGGCAATCAAAAAACGAAAAATCCTCCGCCGGTTCATTTTCTGCCCATTTGATATTTCTAAAAGTATACTTAGCTTGTTTAATTGAATATTTGTAAGGAGATATGGAAATATTCAGCGTTCCCGAAAAATAAGGTTCTAAATCCAGCCCTTGCTCATAAAAGAAAGACTTTTGCATGGCAATAGTTCCCCCAGGAAAACGTATATCTCCTCCTCTTCCCGATGCAACACCATAACCTTTTTTGATAATCCCTTTAACTTGTATCCAGTTACTCATTTGATTTTGGATTTTAGATTATAAATGTTTTTCCTAATGCCCATTACCAATTACCAATTACCCATTCCCCATTTTACGTGTTTCCTCCATGGAACAGTCGGGTACCACTACGCCCGAATTGTTTCACCTTGACATCTAAATAAATTATAATTACTTAACAAATGGTATATTAGCCATCGGCATGAAAAGGACTTAAAATGTCCGAGACGGTCGAGTTCCAGCCCTTGCTGAGTGCAAATATAAGCCGATTCCCCTTTGAGTAATAATCAAGGGTAGTCGTCAACCGTTTCTAGCACCTAGTTATATAGTTAAATATGAAAGACCTCACTCGTTATCGAAATATCGGCATCTTCGCCCACGTTGATGCAGGAAAAACAACTACAACTGAAAGAATTCTCAAGCTTACTGGTAAAATCCACAAAATCGGTGAGGTTCATGAAGGTGCAGCAACAACGGACTTCATGGAGCAGGAGCAAGAGCGGGGGATTACGATTCAATCTGCTGCAACAACCTGTTTCTGGAACGAACACCAGTTGAACATCATCGACACCCCCGGACACGTTGATTTCACTATTGAGGTATATCGTTCTTTGAAAGTCCTTGACGGTGGAATCGGCGTTTTTTGCGGCTCTGGTGGTGTGGAACCTCAGTCGGAAACTAACTGGCGTTATGCTAACGATTCTGAAGTATCGCGGATTATCTACGTTAACAAACTTGACCGGATAGGAGCAGATTTTTACCGTGTTGTCAAGCAAGTAGAAACTGTACTTGCTGCCAAGCCGTTAGTGATGGTTTTACCCATCGGGACTGAAGGTGATTTTGTTGGTGTTGTCGATTTGTTGACTCGTAAAGCATGGGTGTGGGATGATTCCGGCGACCCAATGAATTACGAGATTAAGGAACCTCCCGCCGAGATGAAGGATGATATCGAAGCTTGGCGCGAAAAGTTGGTGGAAATGGCTGTAGAGCAAGACGATAGTTTGATGGAGAAATATCTCGAAGGTGAAGAGGTATCCGTCGAGGAACTACAACGCTGTATTCGTAAAGGTACTATTGACTTAGCTTTCTTTCCTACTTACTGCGGTTCTTCTTTTAAAAATAAGGGCGTACAATTAGTACTCAATGCTGTTGTTGATTATCTACCCAACCCCACAGAAGTTAAACCTCAGCCAGAAGTTGACCTTGAAGGTAACGAAACCGGCGAATTTGCCATAGTTGATGCAGAAGCGCCTATGCGAGCGTTAGCATTCAAAATTATGGATGACCGTTTTGGTGCTTTGACTTTTACTCGGATATATTCAGGTACGCTAACAAAAGGCGATACCGTCCTTAATACTGCCACTGGTAAAAGTGAACGTGTCAGCCGTCTTGTAGAAATGCACGCTAATTCCCGCGAAGAAATCGACTCGGCTCAAGCTGGCGATATTGTGGCGATTGTGGGGATGAAAAACGTCCAAACTGGACATACCTTATGTGACCCGAAAAATCCCGCAACTCTCGAACCAATGGTATTCCCTGACCCCGTAATTTCCATTGCGGTAGCACCTGCGAAGAAAGGCAGTTCTGAGAAGTTGGGTATGGCTTTGAGCAAGATGGTTCAAGAAGACCCCTCCTTCCAAGTTGAAACCGACCCCGATAGCGGTGAGATGATTATTAAAGGGATGGGAGAACTTCACTTAGATATTAAAGTTGATATCCTCAGACGGACTCATGGTGTTGAGGTAGAAGTTGGTAAACCCCAGGTAGCATACCGCGAATCGATTACTAAGCAAATCACAGATACCTATATCCATAAAAAGCAATCTGGTGGTTCTGGTCAATTTGCTAAAATTGAGTACATTATTGAACCCGGTGAACCCGGTACTGGTTTCCAGTTTGAGTCAAAAGTAACTGGTGGTAACGTACCTAGAGAATTTTGGCCCGCTGTACAAAAGGGTTTTGAAAGCAGTATTGATAAAGGTGTTTTAGCTGGATTCCCCTTGGTAGATGTCAAATTTACTTTAACTGACGGTGCTTATCACCCAGTTGACTCCAGCGCGATCGCCTTTGAAATTGCCGCTAAATCTGGCTATCGTCAAACCTTACCGAAAGCCGGTCCGCAGTTACTTGAGCCAATCATGAATGTGGATGTGTTTACACCAGACGACCACGTTGGTGATGTAATTGGTGACTTGAACCGTCGTCGTGGGATGATTAAATCTCAAGACCCCGGTGCTACAGGGGTTCGGATTAAGGCAGAAGTTCCTTTGAGTGAGATGTTTGGTTACATCGGCGATTTACGTACCATGACTTCTGGTCGCGGTCAATTCTCTATGGAATTCGATCATTATGCACCATGTCCTAAGAATGTCGCTGATGACGTGATTAAGGAAGTTAAAGAACGTGAAGCTCTTGCTAAGAAGTAGGTTTTTATATAGATAGAACTTTTGTTCTAATTTATTAATGTTTTAAATTCCCGATTGGTGAAAAACTGGTCGGGAATTTTAATTTAATATGGGTTCGATGTTCGCTGTTTTTATTGCTGTTAAATCTTGATTTTCCTCTTTGTTAGAAGTCGGGTTTTTACAAAGATTTTTTGTTACTACAGATATTTATCTTAAAAACCCGACTTCTCCCGACTTAAATCTACTGTCAATCCAAATTTGTTAATTCCCGATTGGATCTCGCTTACCTATTCCTAATTCCCTCAGCTTTAACTTTACGCTTTCCCACTCAACCCCACAGTAGTAATATTTTTTATCTAAAATATTGGCAATGTAATAACCTTGTTTTCCACCGTTAATGCGGAATAGTTCGACGGCTACCTTTTTCATTGAAGTACCAAAAGCTTTGAATTCTTCGGATGGTGATAAATCTGGGGCGTTATATAAATTTATAAACGGTTCGCCATGTTTAAATGCCCAGCCGTTGCCCCGACGCTGAATAATTTGATAGTAAACAGGACAAAAAACTGTAGTGTTAGAATCTGCCATAATCTTTATAGGGGTTAAAATACTCGAATAAAACCCCTAGTGGATTACTAGGGGCTACTAACTATATGTTAGTTATTAGCGTTGTCTTGAGAGCCTGGTTCGTCTGCAATATCGTCCAGGTCATCTCTAACAACTTCCGAATCAACGAGGTATGTTTCCCCCGATACTTCATCCCTTTTTTTCCAAAGTCCTTGGAATAAACGAATAAAAACTTTTACCGGGTTCCAAATACTTCGATGACCGTTACCATCTTTGCTCAATCATTTACCTCCTTTTAAAACGCAAAAAGGGATTTTTTTATCCCCAGATTAATTTTACCACTTTTAATGAATAAGCTTAACCACTTTTATTTACATCAGTTATGTTTTTGGTAGCAATTAATATTAATTCACCAGACGCGATCGCATCCAATAATTGACCAGTTGACCCTTGATTAGAGTGAGTATAGCCTAATAATTGAGCAATTTCTTTGAGTTTTTCTCCCGTTCCCTGTGCAACCCTAGCGTGTAAATTTGTCCGGTCTAGTTTTTTCCTACCTGCCATATTCGTCAACTGTTTTTATATAAAAATGGTTTACATAAATAGAATAACAGAAATAAAAATAAACCAGAGCGAATACTAAAAGCGTCTTGAATTTATATGTATTGATGTAGAATCGACTTCAACGATAGAGGAACTTGCAAGCAAATGTATGGAATTGATATCGGAAAACGTCTAGGATTCCGGGTCTTTTTATACTTAATCCGGAAAAGCCAAACCAGTTCTGGGGTCGCGGATGTATAATCCTAAAGTTAGACTCCGCATCACTTCATCCCATACGGGTGTGCATTGTTCTGCTTGGTCAGCCCAAAACTCGAATGTGATTAAACATTGAATATTTGAACCTATCGCGATACAAGTGCGGGAAAAGGCTTCTCGTGGTTCTTCCTGAGTGTCGATAAATTTCATCTCAATCCAGACAATGCGAGCCGTTTGACGCTTGACGGTAATGATTTCACCGACTTCAAAAGGATTGCGACTGTCATCTGCAATTATCTGCCTCAAAGTACGTTTTAAGGGAAATAAACTCCAATCCCTTGGCGGTAAATGATTGTAAGATACTTCTAAACCACAATCATCTAATGGTGGTTTTTTGTCACAGAATCTGAATGAATTTTCTTTGGGTTCAAAATGCCAATCATGAGGAACATTGAAGCGAACAGCCCCTCTACCTGCGACAAATATCTTATACTCTGGTGGAGATTCCCAATGATGGTCGGGATTTAGTTCAAGCGTTTCCTTAATCCAGTTGAGATTACTTTTTTTACGCTTTGCCATAGTTCTTCTTGTATTCGTCCACTTGATCAATAGTACCAAATTGGCAATCTTTAATTAAATTAAATTCGCTCCCTATCTTAATCTCCCACCACACAACGCTCTGTCAACTGATACTTCCTTCCGGGCAGAAGATTACCAATTACCGATTACCCATTACCAGCCCTCACAGACAGTAGGAGTGTTTAACCGGACGTGATATAACTATTCAATTTGTACCCTAAATCTTAGAGAATAAGAATAAATTACTTAGGGTTAGCCTTATGACTTTAAAACGTCGGCATTTTTTATATTTACTCGGAGTTGGTGTAAGTACGTTTGCTTTGGAGACTAGTGCTTTAGCGGATCAAAAAAGTTCTACTTCGACAATTGCTCAAAATGGCTCGGATGCTGTACAGTTACCGCCTTTACCTTACGATTATAAAGCCTTGGAACCTCATATAGATGCCAGAACAATGGAGTTTCATCACGATAAGCATCATGCGGCTTATGTGAAAAATTTAAATGCAGCTTTGAATAAACATCCAGAGTTGAAACAAAAAAATGTCGAAGAATTGTTGGTTAATCTCAATAGTGTACCCGTTGATATTCGCAATACAGTACGGAATAATGGTGGTGGTCATGTCAACCACTCGATGTTCTGGAAAATCATGAAACCCAATGGTGGCGGGGAACCCAACGGTGCGATCGCAACTGCAATTCAGAAAGATTTTGGCAGTTTCAGTAATTTGAAAAAACAATTTAACGAAGCTGGTGCAAAGCGTTTTGGTAGTGGTTGGGCTTGGTTGGTGCGTAACAAAAATGGCAAGTTGGAAGTGATGAGTACTGCTAACCAAGATAGTCCTTTTAGTGAAGGTAAATATCCCATCATGGGTAACGATGTTTGGGAACACGCATATTATCTTAATTACCAAAACCGTCGTAATGACTATTTAGAAGCTTGGTGGAATACAATTAACTGGGATGAAGTTAATCAACGATTTGAACAAGCACAGAAATTTGTTTAAAGTTTAAATTTAGTTATAGGGGAGGTAAATTGTCCTGTGTTCTCCTCCCCTAATTTTAAATTAAAAAGGACATTGCTCGGTTAATGAAGCATCTTCTTCGTGTAAAGAATGATTTTGATATATAGTATTAGAATTAACTGAATTAAACCGCTCGTACATCCACACTCGTAAACATAAAAGTCCGCCCAAAACTGTCAAAAAAAGGCATATTCCCAACAGTTTATCCAAAGGAATTTCTACAACTCCTTGTAAAAGTATTTCCCGTAAAGCTGAGACTAGAGAAACTTCTACTGCTGCACCAATTGAAATTCTTTGTTCTTGTAGATAAACAATTAAAAGTCGAAATAATTCAACTAAAATCAAGATAAATACAATATCAGAAGTAATTGCTTGAAAGTTCAGCGGTTCGAGCAAGGAAAGAAACATCTCTCCTAAACGAATTAACATCACGCAAAATAAACCAATACATAGGGAGATGACAATAAAATTTTGGAATATTTCCAAATTACGAACAATCGTATCTCGGTGTAATAAAGATTGCCATTTTTTGTTCAATAAATGATTAGTTTCCATAATTACTGGAGTTTAGACTAAACACTACAAAATGACTCAGGAAGGCTGAGTTCAGAAATC
>JACYMD010000032.1 GCA_015272215.1 Rivularia sp. T60_A2020_040
TTTAACCTTTAACCTTTAACCTTTAACCTTTAACCTTTAACCTTTAACCTTTAACAATTTGTTGATATGCTTGTTGACATTGTTCGTAATTATCTGAAACGATTTCCTTCTCATCAAAATATAATTGTTCGTGAGTAGTGATGAGAGTGTAGTAAGGTTGGATGGAATTTGCAGATAATTCTAGTAATTGTAGATATTCACCGTCAGTGCGACTACGTTTGTGGGGAAGAATTGCTTTCTCATGTAAATACTGTAATGCAGCTAGGTAAATCAAACGACAAGCATCACGGTAATTTCCCTGAAGAGATAACTCTTGCGATCGCGATAGCCAGGTAGCACTTGATAACTGGGTTTCTGACGGTTTCCCGTGACTTGTACTAAACCGATTAAACTTCCCCCACCAAGTATAAAAATAAGGTCGAAATTCTCGCCACAATTGTGATGCTATCCAAGTTAAAAATAAACCCAGAGCTATCCAAAACAGTATTTTCAAAACATTTAATAACCGTTCGTCAATATTCCATTGGGGAGATATATCCGGCAAAATTCGATTAAAAGGAGAGAATACAGATTCTAACCAATTAAGCAGGCGTTTTTGCTGATATTCTAAAGTTTCTCCAATTCTTTGTTGAAATAAAGAAACCTGCCAATCCCAACTCGTTTTTTGAAACTCACCTTGAGCCATAAATAGGGTAAAGGAAAGGATGAAGGATAAATTACAAATTATAAACAATAAATTATAAACATTTATACTCCATCTATTATCCTTAATACTCAATTCTTCATAGTTGATTTGCCTGTTTGTTGTAACATTAACCAGCCAATTACTGCAATCAAGGCACCAAGAGCTAAAAATCCCATATCCCAAGCAAACTCATTTAGTCCAGGTTTAACATTACTTAACATATGATGCCATTGCAGGATTTGATGTAACACAATACCATCAAAAAATCCTCCTAATCCGATACCCAGACAAATTCCGGCTAAAATCAGCGGTTTACGTTGACTACTAGCCAATTGTGACTCCATGTTCTTACCTTTTAGCTTATAGACGTTTAGTCTCCACGGTAAAGCTTTACTCAAGGAAAAAACTTCTGTCTAGAGGTTGTAGAAAAAGAATAAATTTCAATTCAACAAGCAAGCTGCTAACATCTACAGGCATGATAGAAGTTGGTGTATAAACTGCTCTTTCATATGACTATTTATTTTTACAAAGTTTCGCAACCTTATGGTTGTTTTTCTAACTTTTCTCTCCACCCAATTAAAATGTACAATACTTATTGGTCTACGGTGGAGCATTATTACCAAGCACAAAAATTCGTCGGAAGTCCGGATGAGGAAATTATACCTTTAATTCATGGGGCTTCAACTCCAGAAGAAGCTGCTGCTTTAGGAAGATGTTCTACTCGTCAAATTCGTGCTGATTGGGAGGTTGTCAAAACTCAAGTGATGCGAAAAGCCGTACTCAAAAAGTTTCTAACTCACACTGATATTAGAGAGATTCTGCTTTCTACTAACGATAAGTTGTTGGTAGAAGACTCACCTAAAGATTATTTTTGGGGTTGTGGTGCAAATAAAACCGGACAAAACCATCTGGGACGTATTTTAATGAGTGTACGGGAAGAACTTCGTATACTATTTATTAAGGCGATCGCTAAGTAATTATTTTTCAATAAAATATTTCTTTGACTGCATTTAAACCTCTTCTAATATTTAAGAAGGGGTTTTAAAAATGTGCTTTGAATCACTTATTCCTGAAATAGTTTATTGAAACTAACATCTATTATTTATACTTTGTAGCTTAATTTAAACAAAAAAAATTATGCAATACAGTTTACATTCAATTGACAGAATAACTTTGTATAATTAGAAAGTTTTTATGATTCGAGTAGTTATTAAAAAAAAGAATGTATCTGTATTTATTTAAAATTAATGTATTCCAAGTATTCAGAGTTATAAGTAATATCCTGATTTCAGGAATTGCTTAATGAATAAAATTGAGTAGATTAAACAATTAATCTTAAAAAAAATACCTTTCTAGAAACAGGTGTCAATTGCTTGTGTAGTAGCTTAATCAAACAAAATAGCATAAATGAAATTTGGAATTATAGAACCAGTTTTTTTGGTTAAATATATTCATTTTCATAAACTATCGATAAAACTCGGTAATAATTATGCGATTATTATCAAGCAAAAACATCAATAAGTAGATTAGTTTATCTTGATAATGTTGCTTATTTTACTTTTGTTTATCAAGTTTTTGATAATTTGTTAAGACTTTACTTTTCAAATAATGTCAAAATAATTTACGTTATGTAGAACTAAATAAAAGTTTCGTTACAATAAATTTATCTGCTTTATTATGACTCAACTAGCCGATTACTCTCTTCCCGCCCTAAAATTCCCTTTCTCTCTTGATCTCTTTCCTCTGTGTTCTCTGCGTCTAGAAGGGTTTTTTTTCTCCCTGGGGGAGACGCTGCGCGAACGGTAATCTTTCAGCGGAAAAGAAGTAACAATTATTGACTTTCAAGATGACTTCACTTTTTTTTATGGAGTTGAAAAATTTAATATATATGTAACTTATCCTGTTTAATTTCTAGAATAAATACCGATTGAATTTGATAAGTTTTATTATCTTGACAACCTTAAAATTTATGGATATTACAAATTTTAGTGCTGAAATGCAACCTAACAAGCAACAACAAAGAATGAAAATTATTCTTGCAGATGAAGAAATGCGGATGCCGAAAAAACAGGCTTCTCGATTAAAAATTACTTCCAATCGTGGTAGAGTTGCGATATTTATTGATGGTTCCAATCTATTTCATACAGCTTTACAACTGGGTATTGAAATTGACTATACCAAATTACTTTGCTATTTAACTAAAGAAGCAAGATTATTAAGAGCTTTCTTTTATACTGGAGTTGATCGTCATAACGAAAAGCAACAAGGTTTTCTGCTCTGGATGCGTAGAAACGGTTATCGTGTGGTGACAAAAGAAATAATTCAACTTCCAGATGGTTCGAGAAAATCAAATCAGCACGTAGAAATTGCTGTAGATATGATGAATTTATCTCCCTACTATGATACAGCGGTTTTAGTAAGTGGAGATGGAGAGTTAACTTATGCTGTAAATGCTGTAGCTTATCAAGGTGCTAGAGTTGAACTTGTTAGTCTACGAGCAATGACTAATGAATCTTTAATTGATGTTGCTGATTATTTTATTGATCTCGATACCATTAAACATTACATTAAAAAAAATAGCGAATCATGTTGTGAAGAAATATAGTTAAGTTACCTTGATCGCGGAATGCTACATACCAATTTACAGAGAATCGGGGTGTTCGCTGCAACATATTTTTTTAGTATTTAATGCTGTAAGTTTAATGGCTTGGAGTTTAAATTAAAATATCATATTAATTTGCATTGACTTATACAAAATTAATCGGAATTTAGGTCGATAAATTCAGTTTATATAGTCAGAAGCTAGACTTTTATTTATTGAAATCAAAAATATCTATTAATTATTGCGTAAGTCCTGATATACTTTCTACTCAAGATATATTTATATTTTTTTATGAAGATAAAACTTTTGTTTAATATTTATGTCGAAACTACTAAGTTATAATTGCTACAATTAATCTGAAAATGAAATTCACAAATTGTAATTATATTTCAAATAAATAGTAAGAATAATTAACTTGAAATATGCTATGTACACTGATGTCCAAGGATTTCAGTGATATTGCTCCAGATAAAATTTATTTGATGAATAGCTTTAAAATTTAAGTTTTTATCGGCAAATAACTAACTCAAATCAGCTTTTGCAATTGTAAATTTATAGTTGTATAAAAAATAAGTGTTAACACGGATTTATTGGTTTTCAGAATTCTACTAATATAAATATAGATAAAAGTATAAACCCTTGAAAAACTCAAAAATACTTAGCAGTCATGAATAATTTTAGCTGGTATTTTCCCTTAAATCCCCTTCATTTTGGATAACTCAGGAGTATCGTTGATGAACAAAATTGAATTTGCTATTATCCTCAGCTACTTGTTAATGAGTTGCTATTTTTTCATTAACTGGTTGAGATTTACTCTACGTCATCCAAGTTCCTCTCCAGAGGAGAAATTTTTATCTTTTGTAATGTTCATTATCTCAACTATTTTTTGGCCGATAATAATTCCGATGTCTTTGATCGACATATTGAAAACCGACAAATTGGAATTTAGTGTTGTAGTTCCAATCCTAGTTTTGGTTTTTGCATTTAGTCTTGTGTTTTACATTGGATAAATTATTTCTGCTTAGCTTCTAAAATCCTCTTTGCTCCTTGCACCTACCTCAAATTATGCTTAAATTCTACGCGATTATACTTGAGTAGAATATGCAATATTTTACTCATACTTATAATTACATATCTATGTATAAATTCAAGTAGTTGAGACTACTTGAAATTAATGAGTTGATTAAGTTGCTTGGTTATCAGGCTGTATCATTTTTTTGTACTGACTTCGTTTTTACCCGTCTGGAACTGCAAGTCCCAGTCTGATAGCAGAAGTCCATTAAAATGGACTAAAAACATTACAGCTTTATGTTAGTTATATTTTTATTTATTTATTTTTATTTTTTGATTATTTGTGCAAGATATAAGTTAACAAAGTGTGTTTGAACGACATGAACTAGATATATATAGATTACTTATTTTTTTACTGAATCATAATCATACTAGTTTAGTTAGTTTAACTACGACAAGCTGTCTTTTGACAGGATGCTCAAAATCATCTAAATTATTGACTTTGTAGGTATAGTTTTTTACTTATTTTTGCTATGAAAGTTAAACACTTTTTTGTCGCTACGGCTGCATTTGTTTCCGTAATTGCGATCGCAAAAAGTGCGAGTATGACAGTGGCTGATATGGTTGGTGGACATGGTTCACATCATCAAAAAATCGAAGTTCCTCAAGGACAACCGATACCAAGCGTTGATTTAGTGATACATCAAGATGCTAAGAAGGGATGGAATCTACAAGCAAAAGTGACTAATTTTGAATTCGCTCCCGATAAAGTTAATACAGCAGCAGAACCCGGAGAAGGACACGCTCATCTTTTTATTAACGGTAAAAAAATTACCAGATTGTATAGTTCTTGGTATTACCTCGAAAATTTGCAACCTGGTGAAAACCGCATTAAGGTAAGTTTGAATGCTAACAATCATGCTGATTGGACTAGTAACGGTAAATTAATTGAAGATACAGAAATTGTTAAAGTTTCACAAGCAGTAAATAAACATCAGGGACATAACTAATTTGTGGTAAGGGTAAAATTCCCTTGGATAATAGATTTGAGCAGTGTTCTGTGACACCAACTTTCATGGGTGTATATCTAATCCGCTGGCTAATAGCAAAAGTCCTATGAATAGGACTGAATTAATACCCATCAGATTAATAAAACGCACCACGAGCCTAGTATTTTGTCCCATTAATTTTGATAGTTTGTAGTAAGGGCTCGGTTCCCTTGATTTGAGGGATAAATCCCTCACTACGAACCCTTCAGAACTTATGGGACAGACTACTAGTACTTGATTTTAAGGTAGCTATGAGAGCTAATTGAGAATGGTACAAGATGTCAGCGCCCAAAAAATAAATATCTTTTGAATATTTTCAAGAAAAACTCTTTGATAATCCAAAATCTCAAATCTAAAATCCAAAATGATACTTGACTTTTTCCTAATTGCAGCCTTGGGATTTCTCGGTAGTTTTGGTCATTGTGTAGGAATGTGCGGCCCTTTGACTGTTGCATTTTCTTTGTCTTCCCCAAGTGAAAATACTAATTGGTGGCAACAATCTAAGTTCCATGTTCTGCTTAACTTGGGGCGTATTTTGAGTTATAGCTTAGTTGGTGCTGCAATTGGGGCATTAGGTTCTGTATTACTAGAAGGCGGACAATTAGCAGGTGTTGGTAGCGAATTACGCTCATGGATAGCGATAATTACTGGAACTATGTTGATTTTGTTTGGACTTCGACAAATTAATCCCAATTTTCTACCCAGAATTCCATTTTTGCATCCTTTCTTACAAGGTGGTTTACACAATCGCTTAAGTGCAGCAATGTCCAAACTGTCATTGCAAAACACATGGTACACACCAGCATTTTTAGGGATGACTTGGGGTTTAATGCCTTGTGGTTTTCTTTATGCTGCCCAAATTAAAGCCGCTCAAACAGGAAATATCTGGATGGGTGCAGCCACAATGCTAGCTTTTGGTTTGGGAACTTTGCCGATGATGTTGGGTGTAGGAGTTTCTGCATCGTTACTTGGTAAAGATAGGCGATCGCAATTATTTCGTTTGGGTGGTTGGGTAACTCTGACAATCGGCATAATTACCCTGCTGCGGACTGGTGACACAATGGTAGACTACACCGGACACGCTGGTTTAATATTGCTGATGTTGGCGTTGATTGCTCGTCCGCTCAGTGGTTTATGGGCGGCACCAATGCGTTATCGTCGGGCTTTGGGGGTAGGTGCTTTCGTCGTTTCTTTAGCCCATACTTTCCACATGATGGAACATTCACTCTCGTGGAAACTTAATAGTTTTTTCTTTTTACCCTTAGAATTTCAATTTGCTATGGCTTTTGGTGCAGTAGGGTTAGTTTTGATGATTCCTGCCGCTGTAACCAGCTTTGATTCCCTACAAAAATCTTTAGGTAAATATTGGCGACAAATTCATTTATTAAGTGTTCCAGCTTTAATATTAAGTGCAATTCATGCCGTAATTATTGGTTCTCACTACCTTGGTTCCTTGCAATTAACTTGGACAAATAAAGTAGCAACAATAGGTTTAGGAATTCTCACTCTGACAGTGTTATTACTTAGAAGCCGTTTTTTTTGGTCAATATTGCGCTTGCAAAAATTTTATGTTCCCCCACGTTGAAGAAGGATGGGGGGCAAGGGGATTGGGGAGAAATAAATAAAAACCATCAACTGTCAACTGTCAACTGTCAACTGTCAACTCCTAACTATTTACAATCACCAATACTGATAATTTGATCAAAATGAACCTTTCATCTTTTTTAATTCCTGCCGCTTCTGCTCATAAAATAGAAACTGCTGAAGATGTTGGCGCTACTCTACATCTCGAACCAAACGATACACCCCGCGCTGGTGATGCTGCAAAAACTTGGTTTGCTTTAACTCGTAAAGGTGGCAAAGTTATCCCTCTGACAGAATGTAATTGTGAATTAGCTATTTACAGCCAACCTCGTAAAACCGGAGAAACACCGCTAATTCAACCAACTTTAGAACCCGTAACAGCAGAACGTTATCAAGGTATACCGGGAGCAATAATCACATTTCCTAAACCCGGAGCTTATCAATTAGAACTTAGTGGTAAACCGGCAAATGGCGCTAATTTCAAACCGTTTGAATTAAAGTTTGATGTTACCGTAGCTGCTGGAACTACTAAAGCCCCAGCAACTCAACAGGAAACACAAACCGCACAAGAAGTACAAAATGTCAATATAAATCAAACAGAAGAGCCATCTTTTCCCTTACCAGTTTGGGCTGTAGGTTTAGGAATTGTGGTAATTATCGGTGGAATTTTTGCCGTAGTGCAAAGAGTTAGGAGTTAGGAGTTATGGGATTTTGGATTTTAGATTTTAGATTTTAGATTTTAGATTGAGAGTGAGGAGTTAGTACCACCGGAGTGAGGAGTGAGGAGTTAGTGTCCCCCATCCACCCATCTTTTTAACTCCCGTGTCGGTGCCGATGCCATTCCCAAGCGTGGGTAATGATATCCTTGATGTTGGTATATTGTGGTTGCCAACCTAGGATTTTACGAGCCTTTTGAGCGCTACCAATCAGGGCTGGAGGATCTCCGGCGCGGCGATCGCACTCTACAACTTTAATCTCTTTACCTGTTACTATTCTTGCGGCTTCTATTACTTCTTTGACAGAAAAACCATTGCCATTACCTAAGTTAAAGAAGTCACTATCACCACCTTTGAGAAGATATTCTAAACCTAAAACGTGAGCATCGGCTAAATCGCTAACGTGGATGTAGTCGCGAACACAAGTCCCGTCGTTTGTGGGATAATCAGTACCGAAAATCGAAATTGATTCACGCTTACCTAAAGCTGTTTGTAAAACCAAGGGAATTAAATGAGTTTCGGGATTATGATCTTCACCAAGTAAACCTTCGGGGTTTGCACCTGCGGCATTAAAGTATCGAAAACGTACCGATCTAAAGTCGTATGCTTCGTTAAAATCGGCAAGTATCCGCTCTACCATTAATTTAGTTGCACCATAAGGATTGATCGGATTTTGCGGGTGATCTTCCGGTATCGGTACAGTTTCGGGTACTCCGTATGTAGCACAAGTTGAAGAAAATACAAATTTCTTAACGGACGCTGCTAACATTGCTTCTAACAGGGTTATTGTCCCGATCACATTATTGCGGTAATATTTTGCAGGGTCAGTAACTGATTCTCCCACATAAGCATAGGCAGAAAAGTGCATTACCGCTGCAATATTTCGTGTAGCAAACAACTTATCCAACAAATCGCGATCGCTAGTATCTCCCTCGATAAGTTCAACCTTTAGCACTTGTTCTACCAAGTCACGGTGTCCGTAAACTAAATTATCAAGAATCAAGACTTCATAACCTGCTTGCTTCAAAGCCAGTACGGTATGTGAACCAATATATCCGGCTCCTCCGGTGACTAAAATTGTAGTTTGTGCGGAAGACATAAAATTTCCTTTGAATTTGACAAGTACATAATTAATTTAATTTACTTAAGCGAGATTACTTATCCCTAAGACTACAAATACTCAGCATTGTTGAATAAAATTGCACTAAAATCACTACGAAGGTAATTTTAGTATGTAGGGTATAAGGTATTTGAAGTCAAACAATGGTGGTACTACCATTTGACAGTAGAATAAATCAAATTGCCCAGAGCCATATAGATTGACCGTACAGAAACATTTGAGAGTAAATTTATGTTTGAATTATTAAGCCGAGTGCTTCTATGGCTACTTATAGGTACTGTCGTATTTAGCCTATTCCAGAAATTCTACCCAACCGGCAACTTTGTCGGGCGATTTGTAGTAGTAATTTTTCTGATTGTATTGTTATTGTCCTTCGTTAATCCCAGTGAACCAGCTATTGCTTCATTGTGGAGAGTAATATCTTTTCCTCTCAAACCTTTAGGAGCAGCAATTTTGCTGATGACTTTCGCTGCTCAAAGAATAAAAGATGGAGGAATAGGCAAACCGGGAGGATATTTAATCGGCTGGGCTTTGACGATTTTATTCTTAGCTAGTACACCAGCGGTTGCCTATTTCTTGGTTCAATCACCTGTCGCACAGGTAGCTTATCCCAATGTAGCTTTAATTCAACCGAAATCTGCAACCCTTGTGGCATTTACAGGGGAAACTGATGTAGCGAATATGTCAGATGTAGTTAGCGATACTATTATTCCTCAAGTAAATGCAGTTCAAAATACAATAGCATTAAACCCTAGCAGTATAAATATTCCGCCTTATCTTTTACAAAGACCCGAGGCTATTCGTCGTCGTGGTTTAAGTTTAGAAGACTTTGTACCCAATGCAGAAACTCTACAATTAACTACTAGAGTTTGGGAAAGTTACCTTAATCAGCTTAACTCTTTCTTACGTCCGCGATAAGTACTATCAATATAAATATTCTAGGGTGTGGTAGGTACTATACCCTAGTTTTGATTTGTCAGGGAAAGGATATTTGATTAAAAAATCATGACTTCAAATAATATGTCGGGACAAGATTTAATATTAGTTGCTGGTGCTACAGGTGGGGTTGGACAATTAACTGTAGCAAAGTTACTTGACAAAGGTTACAAAGTAAGGGTTTTGACGCGGAATGCTTCTAAAGCCGAAAATATGTTCGGGGGTAAAGTAGAAGTTAGTGTTGGTGATATCCGCGAGTTGGAAACTCTACCAACAGCAATGACAAATGTTACTCATATTATCTGCTGTAGCGGAACTACTGCTTTTCCATCCGAAAGATGGGAGTTTGAAAACAATCCTAATTTTTTGGAATATTTTGGATTGTTTTTTAATCCCGAAGAAGCAAAAGCCAAAGCTAAAAATAGTCCGATGAAAGTTGATGCTCAAGGTGTGAGTAATTTAGTTGAAGTTGCACCAAAAAATTTACAGCAATTCGTTTTTATTTCTTCTTGTGGAGTCGAACGCAAAAACGATTTTCCTTACAATATTTTAAATAGCTTTGGCATTCTTGATGCAAAAAAACAAGCTGAACAAACTATTATAAATTCAGATTTACCTTATACAATTATTCGTCCTGGACGTTTAATAGATGGTCCTTATACTTCCTATGATCTGAATACTTTATTAAAAGCAAAAACTGACGGTAATTTAGATGTAGTATTGGGAACTGGAGATAAACTTACAGGTCAAACTAGCCGAATTGATGTTGCAAATGCTTGTGTTGAATGTTTGAATAATTCAAATTGTAAAAACAAAGTTTTTGAAATTGTTAATCAAGGGAAAAGACCATCTGTTGTTGATTGGAATGGTTTGTTTGAGCAGGTTTGATTTGATTACGGTGCGTTATTTATATCAAATATTGTGGCATCGAAATTATGTTTTTCTTAACGCAAAGGAGTGCAAAGGTATACGCTGAGGAACGCAGAGTTTTTGATAAAAAAAGAGGTAACTCTAGAACATTCTAGAACTACCCCGCTTTATATTAGTTAAAAGCTCTTAATTAACTCCTAATTCCCGTACAGACGTAGCAGTGCTACGTCTCTACAACAACTCCGGTTACTAACTCCTAACTTCCCTTAAGCAAACGCTGCTGTTTTCACATCGTTTGTTGCTAATAATTCTTGCAACTCTTCAGCGTCTACAGTTTCTTTATCAATCAACATTGCTGCTAATTTTTCAAGAATGTGACGGTTTTCTTGTAAAACTTGTTTAGCGCGGTTGTAAGCAACGTCTACTAAGTCGCGGACTTCCATATCAATAGTCGCTGCGGTTTCTTCGGAGAAATCACGCTCTGACATGATGTCACGTCCTAAAAACATATTACCTTGCTGACGACCAAGGGCAACTGGTCCGAGGTTATCGCTCATCCCGAAGCGAGTTACCATTTGACGAGCTACACGAGCTACTTGCTGTAAATCATTAGAAGCACCTGTGGTAACTTCTTCTTGACCATAGATTAATTCTTCAGCGATACGTCCACCCAATGCTACAGCCATTTGGTTTTCCAGATACGCTCGACTGTACAAACCACTGTCCATACGGTCTTCGCTAGGAGTAAACCAGGTTAAACCACCTGCACGTCCACGAGGAATAATGCTGATTTTTTGTACTGGATCGTAATCTGGCATTAAAGCACCGACTAAAGCGTGTCCGGCTTCGTGGTATGCTACTAATTCTTTGCGTTTTTCGCTCATTACCCGGTCTTTCTTCTCTGGACCAGCTAATACGCGATCGATCGCATCGTTGATTTCATCCATGGAAATCTCTGTCAAGTTGCGTCGTGCTGCTAAAATCGCGGCTTCGTTGAGCAAGTTTGATAAATCCGCACCAGTGAAACCGGGAGTCCGACGAGCAATTCTATCTAAGTCTACGTCTTTCGCTAAAGTCTTACCGCGAGCGTGAACTTTGAGAATTTCGACTCTTCCAGCGTAGTCAGGACGATCAACAACTACTTGACGATCAAAACGTCCGGGACGTAATAATGCTGCATCGAGTACGTCTGGACGGTTGGTAGCAGCAATAATGATGATTCCGGTGTTACCTTCAAAACCATCCATTTCGGTGAGTAACTGGTTCAAGGTTTGCTCCCGTTCATCGTTACCACCACCTAAACCCGCACCCCGCTGACGACCTACTGCATCAATTTCATCGATAAATACGATACAAGGAGCATTGGCTTTCGCTTGCTCGAACAAATCGCGAACCCTCGAAGCACCAACACCGACAAACATTTCTACGAACTCCGAACCGGAGATGGAAAAGAAGGGAACCCCAGCTTCACCAGCTACCGCACGAGCTAATAAAGTTTTACCAGTTCCGGGAGGTCCAACTAAAAGTACACCTTTAGGAATTTTCGCACCAATCGCGGTAAAGCGATCGGCGTTTTTGAGAAAATCTACTACTTCATTTAACTCCAGCTTGGCTTGATCAATACCAGCGACATCACCAAAAGTAATTTGAGTTTGTGGCTCCATTTGCACTCTGGCTTTTGACTTCCCAAAGTTCATTGCTTGGCTTCCCGGACCGCTTTGAGCGCGTCGCAGTAAGAAGAATAAACCTACTAGAAGCAATACAGGGAAAAATAGGCTGCTAAGTGCTTTAAACCATAAACCTTCATCGGTTTGAGGCAATACGGAAATATCAACGTTGTTTTGGGTAAGAGTATTAATCAGTTCTGAGTCATTAACCAAATTCACAACTTTTTTATTGGACTCGTACTTCGGAGTTACCAAAGCCCTTGAACGATCGGAACTCAAACTAACTTTTTCTACTCTGCCTTTTTGAACTTCTTGGAGAAACTCAGTGTAACGCCATGAATCCGTATTTTGAGCTTGATTATTGTCAAAAAATGCTGTTCCTAAAGCAATGACAACAATAAAAAGCAGCGCGTATAGCCCCGCATTTCTCCATCTTTTATTATTCACCGAGGTCAATCCTCCTGTTTTTTTTCGTGTCCCGTCGCGTCTCTAAGAGAGATAGAATTCTTAAGAATTATGTTAACTTATCTTAACGTATACCAGAATGCGTACACATTATGCTAGTAAATATCTTTGTAATTCCTTAAAACAATAGTGCTGATTGTCGTATTGTAGCTTTCCTGTAGGGTGAATGACTTGGTGGATTGGTAGTATTTCCACTACACAGTTACTGTAGGCGATCGCCACAAATTTTTGCACTAGTTCCGGGGTAAAGGGTTCTTCTTTGACTTGATATTGTTCAGTTCGCAACCAATTTATCAGTTGTTCTCTCATAATTCCCGGTAAGATACCCACACTTAAGGGTGGTGTAAACCAACATTCATTGTGCCATCCCCAAAGATTACCAGTAGTAGTTTCTAACCAATTTCCCGCAGCATCAGTTAAAATCGCTTCTTGAATGTTTTCCTGACTATTCTGTTTCACAGCTTGATTTTTCGCCAACCAAGCCGCTAGATAATTCCCGGTTTTATGAAAAGGTAAACTGCGGTATTGTTCTGTTTTCGCAATAGTTACGTTTACACCATACTTTTGCTTTTCTGTCAAATCATCAGGAATTAATCTACCAGTTATCCACTCCTTTCCATCGGGAAACAAAGTAATTCTGAGAATTGGGTAATGATTTATCAGAATTGATGCTCCAGTGTGGATATTTTGCCAATTGGGCTGTTCAAAATCCAATTTGTGTACGGAATCAAGTAGACGTTTTTGATGAGCTTCCCAATGAGTTAAACGGCTTTTAAGGGAGTTGTGATACACTCGCAAAGTAGTAAAAATTGTTGCACCAAATAATAAACCTGGTTCGTTAATTGGTAATTGAATAATTTCAGATTCGATTAATTCACCATTGTACCAATACATCTTTGGTTGATAGTTGTTGGTTGTTAGTTGATAGTTGATGATTGATAGTTGATGGTTGCTAGAATTTGACCTTTAACCTTTAACCTTTAACCTTTAACCTTGATTAAAAGGTTTAACCCAACTCAATCTGATAGTGCTATCGAGGATAAAAGCTGTGACAGCAAACTCTAAAATACTCTCTAAAGCAAGTAACGCAAAAGGTAAAATTAAGAGGGGAAAATTTAATCCTACGTCTACTTGAGTTAAACCCCGCACCAATCCAAAAGCCATTACAGCTCCAGTTTTCAAGTGCGGATTTTGATCTTTACGAATGATGTAGCGGTAGGTAACACCGAATAGAAAACCAGAAAACCCGGCAATTCCAGCACTGATCAACCACTGCCAATTTAGCGTAATAATACTGAGACTATACAGTTTACTAAAATACTCTTCAAATAACAAATCATTAAAAATAGCAGCGAGAATAAATACCGCAGAAAAACTCAATGCACCTACAGCACCAGCCTTGACAGATTCTAAGCGTTCAATCATTAACTCAGCATTATAAGTTTTTTTCATCACAAGTATTACTAGTTTATAGATTAAACCATACCCATTACCCATTATCAATTACCAATTACCAATTACCAATTACCTATTTCAACTAGTAACTGATAATTGTATGATAATTGTAGAATTGTTTTAGGAAGTTTAAAAGTAGTATTATGGCGATTTTGACGTTAGGCTGGGTTTCTCTATTGGTTGTTTTTACTTGGTCAATCGCAATGGTAGTTTGGGGTCGTAACGGAATATAGAATCGGATATGGAAGCTCGATTTCTCAACATTTTAGCAATATCAGCCTTGGTGCTACTCGTATCTGTTACAGGTGGCGTGATTTATTTAACTTTAATGGAATGGCGCGATCGCCGTCTTCTAGAACAAGAAAAACGTGAAATGCGCCGTAGTTCGCCCAAACAGCGATAATTTCACTGACAATAATCGCTATCTCCCACAAATCCCCTAAAAAGGCTAATGTAGAGACGTAGCACTGCTACGTCTTTATAGTGCAGTTAAAAAAAACACTGAAAGTTGTAGAATTTTAGACACATACAAAAAACCTCGGGTACCAATCCGAGGTCTATTGAAAAAACCAAATGTCGATAATATTAATAGAGATTTTGAAAGTCTCAAATTATAATTCACTTTTAAGCCATACAACTTAAATTTTTGTGAACTTATGTAAATAATCTTAATGAAATCATTACAAAATGTCAATCAGGCTTGACACTGATTTTTTTGTGTGGATATAACAAAGTTTAAGTAAATTACTTAGGAAAAAGGGACAAGAGAGAAAGGGATGGGGGGATGGGGAGAAATTAACTGTCAACTGTCAACTGTCAACTGTCCACTGTCCACTGTCAACTGTCAACTAACTCTTCAATTACAGTTGCAGCATCATCTGGAATTTCTGTTACCAAACGGAAAGGAAATTGATTGGTAGAAGCAAGTTGAGCGTAATCTGGTGTGAGAAAGACTTTGTATTTATCTGCTTCTGGTGTTAGTTGAGCAGCAAAAGCCAAAACAATCGCTTTGACAAATTCACGAATATCCGCAGCTTGTTCCCCGATGACTTCACCACCGCTTAAAGGAGTATTGGGTTTTCCGGTTTGAGAGACAGTCGCGATGGGATCTTTGACGCTTAAATGGGTACCCCCAACTACACCAACTAACCATTTAGGAGCGGGAATCTTGCGGAAACCGATTATTTGTTCGGTTAAAGCGGGGGTGGTTTTATCTGCGGAACTTGCTAATACCAAAGTAGGAATTTCTACGGATGCTAAACCTGTTTCACCAAACATTAAAGAACTTGTCGGATTCATCGCGACTATACTTTTTACTCTTTTGTCGCGTAACTGATAGCTATTTTCTGGTAATTCCTGGGCGATACACTGAATACCTTGTCCAAAGCTTAAAGTAGCCAAGTTCCCTTTACAGCGTTGTTTGAGGCTTTCTGGTTGCAATTGCGCTCCAGCGATTGATAAAGCCGTACCACCACCAAAAGAATAGCCCACCACCATGACTTTATTAGTTGCGAGTTTACCTTGTAGGGGATGATTCGCTGTTTGATTGAGCTTTTCTAATTCATCGATCACAAAACTGATATCTTGAGGACGATGCAAAAATTCTTGCGGTTTTAAAAGTCTAGTTTTACCCTGTATCGCAGCGTTGTTATTTGCTTCGTTACTACCGGGATGCTCTAAAGCCGCAACTACAAAACCATAAGATGCGAGGTGTTTTGCTAAGTAACGCAACTCAGTACGAACTGAACCAAAACCGTGAGTAAATACGATAACTGGTTTCTCATCACTCGCAATATCCGACCAGTATATATCAACGGGAAGGTTTCTATTTCTGCTTTCGTCGTTTAAATTTAATGTCAGTTCTTTAACTTTACCGCTTCCCGGTTCGGTAGCATCCATTGGTAGTGAAATTTGGGGTTCTCTGCTGGCAAGTTGAGGTGCTATGGCGCTCATAAACTGTTGAGTTTGCCAAAATGCTGTATTTAAATTTTTGAATACTCTAAATGCTTGAGATAAATTGATTTCTAAATGTTTGCTGGGATAAGCAGCAATAAAAGACAGCAAAGAAAGTCCTCTAGGTTCGCTCGCTGCTAATAGTAAACTTGCTCTGAGGGCTTTTGCTGCTGCGTCGTCTTCTCGGTGGATTATGGTGGCTAAATCTTGCAAAATTGTCGTCCCAATTTGAGTATTAAGTAAATTACTCATAGTCACGACATTGATCGGAATTTTCGTTCTCAACGCTTTTACAATTAAATTACGCTGCTCTTCAGATAAGCGGTTGGTGTATGATTTGAAACTATCGGGAAACTTACCCGTTTTCACCGCATTTTCTAATTGTGCAATCGAGATCGATTCCGCAAACGAACCGTAACGGACTACTAGGGTTTCTGCTGTCTTTAATGGTTTTTTAACTAACTGTGCAATCATTAACGTACAAAATATATTTACAAAATATTTACAAATATCTTCAAACCTTTTCGACTATATTTCATATATATTTGTACCTTTATTGATATTGATTTACGCAATAATACGGTCAATATACTGAAATAATATCTAGCTAGAGTTTAGTTTTAACTTAATATTCGGTGGGTGACAACAAGATGCAAAGTCAAGGTTCCAAAAAATCAAACAAAATAACATATATAGAAAACTACAAATCTGGTTCCATGCTTACATGGGAAGATTCAGGAAGGAATTAATAAATTAATATATGTAAACATTGACATTTAAGCGAATTCTTAATTATTATATTTAAGTAATTGCTTAATCATTGTTTAAATTTAAAGAAAAATTTTTTGTCAATCTACTTCTAGATAGGTTTTTACAGACATTAATCGATAATTGATATGAGCCGACAATCCGCTAGTGCAGACGTTTTTCAAGTAATTGCAGATCCAACGCGGAGGAGAATATTAGATTTATTACGTGCTGGAGAGCAACCAGTTAAGCAGTTAGCGGAACCCTTTGCAATCAGTTTACCGGCGATTTCTCAGCATTTACAGATATTGTGCGAAGCTGACTTAGTAGAAATGCGTAAGTTAGGGCGACAAAGATTGTATAAGTTGAAGCCAGAGCGATTAAAACAAGTATCAAATTGGGTTGCTAATTACGAGGAATTTTGGCAAGAGAAACTCGATGCTCTTAGCGATTATTTGGAGTCAGATTCATGTTTGGATTAAACAAAGAAGTATTTTACCCCCATCCACCTGAAAAAGTTTGGCAGGTAATAACTAACAGTCGCACTTTGGCTAAGTGGTTGATGGAAAATGACTTTCAGCCGCAAGTAGGATGTAAATTTTGTTTTTACAGTCAATCTTTACCGGGAATAGATACAAATATTAGGTGTGAAGTAATTGAAGTTGACGAGCCGAATCGTCTGGTTTACACCTGGCAAGATTGTATGATGAGTCAATCTTCCATCGTAATTTGGACGTTGAAAGCTGTGGAAGGTGGTACGCAGTTACGTTTGCAACATCGAATTCGGGAAACTGCGGTGACTGGTGTGAGACAGTCGGTGTATCAAATACAATCCGGATACATTAAAACATCTGATAGTTTTATTTTGGCATCTTATTTGAATGGTGGATGGGAGAAAAAACTTTTTGGCTTACTTTCTGTATTAAGTGAAATCAGCAGTGTTTAATTATTTACTTCTCGTTGCAAATCAAAACATGGAAGACGTTGCAGTGCAACGTCTCTACAAAAATACCTTGTAATATGACAAAACAAAACCAAGAATTTTTAGAGTTAGCTGGTGTACCTGTAATAGTACATCCACCAGAGAATCCTGATTTACCTGCTCCGCTGATTGTGTTGTGGCACGGTTTTGGGATACCGAATAGTGAAGAGTTGCTGAGTGAACTTTTACCGCTAACAGAAGTACAAGCTTGGAAAGCATATCTGGGATTACCTTCGTTTGGTAAACGTTTACCACCGGGTGGTATTGATGAGCTTGAACGACGAAACATGGAAGATTTCCTATTAAAGTTGCTGTTACCTACAAGCGAACAAGCAATGCAAGAACTACCAAATGTTGTGGAAGCATTGCTTGCAAAATTTCCGATTGATAACAAAGAAGGAATTAGTTTATTTGGTTTCTCCGCTGGTGGTTTAACAATTTTGCTGACTTTGCTGGAAAGTTCCGTACCGATTAAAACGATTGTTTTGGCTGGGGTAACTAAGGATTTAGTATCAATAGTAGATGGCAATGTACGATGGAAGAAATACTTTCATCCCGAATTAAACGACGAGCAAATCAAGTATCGCTGGAGTGAAGCATCGGAAGCAGCGAAAAAACGTTTAGATTTCGTTGCTCGTGCGTCGGAAATTATGCAGCGTCAACCGATTCCGGCAATGTTGTTTGTACATGGTTCCCAAGATGAGGTTTTTACGGTGAATCAAATCGAAGAATTATATGCAGCTATGGCACCATATTATTCCCAAACTAATCAATCTGAGCGCCTATGTCTACAAACTTTTGAGCATTTAGGACATGATATAGATTTGGAAGCAGCTAAGAATTCACCCGATGTACAACAGGATATAGACGAACTTCAACAGGTTGTAACAGCTTGGTTCGTTAAACATTTGTAATCGAAGATTTGATATGCTCAACCACAAACGCTTTCTGAAGAATAAAGAGTGACTAAAATTGGGGAATTAGCAGGATGGAAGGAATAAATTTGTAGTGTTTAGATTATTTCCCAGCCTTGTTTAACTGACGTTGGACTTCTTTAACTGCTGTATGTGCATTCACCAAACCATTACCAAAAAAGTATTGCTCCATCGAAACTCCAGGGGGAATTTTACCTAATAATAATAGAACCTTGTACAACTCTTTTTCTGCATCAGAAACAGTTAATCCATCATAAGAAGCTGTCTGTTTAAGAATGGAAATAATCTGTTCTCTGGTTAAAAGTCGTTGAGAATCTTCTCCTTTCATCAAAGCAATTACTCCCGCTACCATTGGTGAAGCGAAAGAAGTTCCTTCTGCTCTAATATATTTACCTTTAGTATCAAGTGCTGCACCCCAAGGAGCGGATGGTTGTAAAATGATTCCTTGCCAAAACTGATCTATTCCCGTACCTCCGGTAGTCAAAATTGCACCCTTTAAGCCAATTTTTTCGATAGAAGTATCTCCACCAGGAGCAACTAGCATCAACCCGTTACCAAAATTACTATAAGGTGCGCGATATCCATTAATGTTAGTAGCACCAACTGCAATTACTCCTTTGATAGCAGCAGGAAAACCGACTTCAAAATCTGTTTCATTACCAGCAGCAGCAACAATTACTAAATGAGGATTTTGACGATAAGCACGGGTAATCGCATTTTGAATCTCTACACTTGGTAAATACCCACCTAAGCTGATATTGATTACATCTGCACCTCTAGCAGTTGCATAGTCAATTCCTTCTACAATGTGAGAGATTTCGCAGCCAATTTTACATACCGTCACGGGTAAAATTTTTGCTTTAGGAGCAACTCCAACTATTCCCAATTCATCTTGAGAATGTGCAGCAATTATTCCACTTGTCCAAGTACCATGAAAAAAACTAGCTGTTTCCATACGGATATACTTACGTATTTCCTCGGCAATTTGTTTTTTACTATAGAGAGGATTATTACTCTTAATAATAAAGGCGTAATACTTATATTTTTCTAGTAGTGCATCATCAGGTAATTTAAATGTACTTTGAAAGATGGGACGAAGTACTGAAAGTTCCTTTTCATTGACGCGAGTATCTGCATCATTATCAACAAAATCCCAACCGTGTTTTTCGTCCTTGAGCTTACCTTTTACTTCGTCACTTACTGTATAAATATTGTTAATTAAGTCTGGATGATTCCACTGTACAAAACTATCTAAAACTGCAACAGTAACACCTTTACCAGCATTGGAATTTTGCCAAGCTTCTGTTGCGCGAATGTCTGTACGTGGTAGAGATAAATCCGAATTTTTATACAAATGTTCGTTCAAACATTTATCGAGATTATCAGCAAATTTTGTTAAACAAACTCTTAAAGGATTGCTATTGAGATACCATTGTTGGGGAAGTAGATTAGTTTGAAAGGCGGTTTCCGTTTCAAGTTGATTTGCAGGTGCTTCAGTTTTTTGAGAAATTTCTTTATTTCGTAAGTGAATAAAGTTAGGTGTTGCCGATTTTATTCCTTTAACTCGATCAAGTTGATTGGCAACTTTGAGAATATTTGTTCCTGACTGAGTTTTTGATTTGACTATATAGTGATTTGCACTGAAGCGTAAAGGACGAATAATTTCTAAGTTCTGTTGCTGGAGAATTACCTGCTTTTGACTTGAGGAAAGTTGTTCGTCAAAATTAACAATAATCTCGTTTGGTAGTATTATTTGTTCAGTATGTCCGCGTCTATAAAGTACTGGTAAAGTGCTATCTACATAACCTTTTTGATTGACTTGCAATTGCATTATGGCAGGATTAATATTATCCGCAGATAATTTCATTAACGCATAATCTCTACCCAAAGGCTCCACTTCTACTTTTGATACGTTTTGATTGCGACTTAAGTCTTGTTGAAGTTTTAAATATAATGGTAAAGTTGTACTTTGCGTAACCTTTGTTTTGAAAGCAATAGCAATAATATCATCTCGCTGCTTCAAAGGAATTTTTTGACCGTAATAAGTATAAAAAAGTTGGCTTTCTTCTGAAGATTGCTCGATAACTGGATTTTCTGCTCTCACATTAGCAATATCTATTAGCACCCATAAACCGCTCGTCAAGAGAATACCAGACAACAAACGTTTCATAGTATGGGTACCTCGCAGATGGGTTGTAAATACAAATACTTAGTAAAACTTAGTACTTGTAATTTAACTATACTCTGTATGCTGAGGTATTTTATGTTTGAAAAAGCACTATTAATCTCCAGTTAAATTTGATTTTATTAGTTATTAATAAATAATAAATAATAAATAAATAAATAAATAATAAATAATCAAAACATTTTGAGAGTTGTTGATTTTTCAATATATAAATAAAAAATTAGTCAAAAAAATAACCCTTGAGGGTACTTTTCATCAAGTAATTATTTCTTGTAAGATGCAATTAATATCACCTATATCAATAGTAATCTAATGACAGAAACTTACATATCAAAAGTCAATGTTGACTTATGGAAACAAGAAGTGACACTGGAATGGACAGGGCCGAATGCATCAGCGCAGCAAAAAGGACCTTATCATTGTACCCCTGGTGAAGGAATGTCCGGTATAGATTGCGATGACGTTGCAACCAGTAAAAAAAGAGGAACAAGCTGTACTCCCAAAGGTGAATTTGCGGTAATTCGTCACGAACGTCGTTTTAGTCAGTTTCCAGAAGCAGAATGGGTAACACGTTTTCAAGATGATGCACGGGGAATTGCACTTCATTACTATCCACGGGTTCCTGAATTTCCTGATTCTAATGGATGCGTTCGTATTGGAAATTTAGAAGTAGCAAAACGAATTCATGACAATACTAAACCCGGAAAATCAATTGTCAGAGTATATGGAGAACTCCGACCAAATTTTAATAATACCTTGAAGAAGGGAGCCAAAGGTCGGGATGTAAAAAAGCTTCAGCGTCAGTTAGCAAGTAAAGGATATAATGTTTCACCTGATGGTGATTTTGGTCCGAAAACAGAAGCGATAGTTAAACAGTTTCAGAAGGATAAAGGATTGTTATCTGATGGAATATGTGGTCGTCAAACCTACGGGACACTATTTGCATAATATCAAAGTTTAGGGAATATTTAAATTGCGATATGCCCCTGGGACATTGCTGGAGGCATCGCAATCTTTTCGATAAGATTATTTCTATGGTCAGCTATTATTGGGGAAAGATGATTGATTATGAAGCATTTACCACAGGGATGTATTATTCGCAAAGCTACATCTAATGATGCTTTATCAATTCGTTGGTTAGTATTTAAGGCAAAACTCGATCCTACTCAATTAAAATGGCAGCAATTTTGGCTAGTTGAATGCCATAGTAATGTAATAGCTTGCGGACAGTTGCGTAATTTTAGAGAAGCTCAAGAACTTGGTAGTTTAGTTGTTGTAAAAAAGTGGAGAAATCGCGGTTTAGGAACTTCTCTAACGCAACATTTAATTGAGCAGGCAACTCAACCACTTTATTTAGAATGTTTGGGTAATAAATTAGTTAATTACTATCAAAAATTTGGTTTTGTTCCAATTGATTTTAAAGATTTACCTGTATCTCTTAAAAGCAAATTTAGGTTATCTCAATTAGGTAAACAATTAATTGGAGTTCCTGTAATTTTTATGAACTATAAATAATCAATTTGGTGGTTTCAACCGCCGGATAAATAATAATTCATTTGATAAATATGGCGGTTAAAAACGCATCTACACAAACCAAGTCTACCTACGTAGACTAGATAAATTACTAACCCGCGCAGGCGGGTTTTGCCTGTGTAGCAGCGGTTTTAACCGCCAGATAAATAACAATTCATTTTATCAATATGGCGCTTTATTACCGTGTCTACAAATTCAATCAATTAGGTGTTGCTAAACTACCATTACCTGATAATAAAAAAGTAGTAACATTCACAATTAATTGTGCTGCACCTGTAAAAAAATCACGTTCAATATTAGCAGTAGTATCACTTGGTTGATGATAAAAAGAACTGCGTAAATTTGCCGTATCAGTAACTAATAAAGCTCCGATTCCTTGCAGCCAAAATGGAGCATGATCGCTACGTAAAACATCAGGAGTAAATACACCTTTGAGAGGAACTGGTAAAGTAAATACTGGTGGTAATTGAGATGAATTATTAATATTACTATCAATATTTTTAACATTATTAAAGGCATTAATTAATGGTAAATGTTCCGTATCACCAACCACTGCTAAAAAATCACCTTTGTCGCTAATTGGAGTTATCGGTAAACCGGAGGGAGATTTCTGACAACCGGATGTATAGCAAGCGTAACCTACCATATCTAAGACAATTACACCGCGCAAATTTTCTAAACGTGCTGGATTATCAACAAAAGCACGACTACCTAATAAACCAGCTTCTTCCTTATCGAAAAATGCTAATTGCAAAGTTCGAGGAGTCGAACTAGAACCGAAAAGTCGAGCAATTTCCAGTAATACCGCAACACCACTAGCATTATCATCAGCCCCAGGAGACTTGAAAACCGTATCGTAATGTGCTGCAATTAGAATTGATCCAGCATTGCGATCGCGACCTTGTTTTTCTGTAAAAACATTAACACCTGTGGGAAATTCTTCTAAAGTCGGTTCCCAACCCAGTTTTTGTAATTCGTTGGTAATATAATTGCGAGTACGTCTGCGTTCTGAATCTGTAAAACGCTGAAAACTCAAATTTTGCACATCAGTAAATAATCGTTGTGAATCAACTTGAGGAGGATTAATAGCTACTGTTTCAGTTTCTTTCTCTGGTAAGGGAGTTTCAATTTGAATATTATTAATAACAGCAGTTTCTTCTGGTTGACTTAAAAACTTATCAGCGAATAATACTGTAACAGCAATACCAATTATTATTAAAATTATAAATATAATATTTTTTTTCATCAACTACCAACTAATAATAATTTTCAATAAAATAAAATCCAGATAATCAACTATCTCTTTGTACCTCTTTTCTCAGCGTCCTCAGCGTCTCTGCGGTTTTATTAAATCATAATTTTCTGCCCTTCAGGAATAATTATGACTCCATAATATTGATATAAATCGAGTTTTTACCATAACTAACCGTAACACTCCTCCCTACACCCTAATTTTAAAACCTTCTTTGATACTCAATAACAGCACGATTATCATCATCAAAATTAGTCGAACCACGAAGACGAATGTTATCCTTTAAATTATAATTAATACCCCATTGAAATGGGTCATCTGCGGTCAAAAGTTTTAAAGCAGAAATCGAAATTCTATTGGTAATATCTACTCCAGCTTCTGCTGCTAATTCCACACTTAAACTACTTTTTCCGGCTTCTGGATTATCGGAAATAATAGTTGGAAATATTCGCAGTTCGCTTAAACCAAAAGCAGTTCCAATTTGGTTAAAAGTTGTTTGAAAATTACCTAAAACAGCAGAACCTGCAATATTAAGTAATCCCAAGGTAGAATTGGCTCTTCCTTTGTTATCAAATCCACCTCCTAATAAAGCAACAATTTCGGTTTCGCTACGTGCGGGACTACTTTTTAACTCTAAGTTTTTATCGAGTTGACTAGCGAAACCATTGACAATTGCATCTACGCGAACTGTTTCTAAAGTTGCTAAACCTGTTGCATTTTTACTAAAATCAGAACTTTGAATTACATCTAATACTTTAGCAAATAAACTAATATCTAAAATCGGATCGCGGGGTTGATTTGCTCTAAATGTAGCGGTATTTTTTTCACCACGAGCCAGATTAAACTGAGTCGTAAATAAGTTGACTCCTCCTTTTTTCAATTTTAAAGTTCCGACAGGTACGGGATTGCTAAATGTACCATTTACGTTCAAATTTCCAGTTGCTTCAATACTAATAATTGGAGGACGTTCTACTTTTACTTTTTTACCCAAAGTTAATTTTAAATCATTAAATTTGCCTCTAGTATTTTCATTATTATTAATTTGTTTAGCTGCTTTTACACGTTCAATTCCTTTACTGCTAACAATCGTAGTATTAGTGTCATTTTCGGGTAGCAATACTAAACCGTTATCTAAATTGACATTACCACTAATAACCGGATTCAAAGCAGAACCTTTAATCATGACGTTACCTGCAACACCACCTTGATAAAGTCCTTTGAGGTTTACTGCTAATTTATCTAAAGTTACTCCAAGTGGACTCTCAATTTTGATAGATTGGTCATCATATACAGGTATTTGACCTTGGGCTACTACTTTACCCTTACTAAAGTTGCCTTGGAGATTTTTTACTCTTATCGTGTCAAAATCAAACTCTACTTCTCCGGTTACATTTGTTAATTTTTCAGGTAAAGCTTGAGCGGAAAATATGGCATTATTCAGAGTAGCATTTCCTTCTAATATTGGTTTATCTAAAGTTCCACGTACTGTTAATTTAACTTCTCCTTCACCCTTTTCAAATGTTGCTTGATTGGTGAATAAATTTAATACCGCTAAGCCTTCATTTTTAACATTTACATCTAATTTAATTTGATTACTTGCGGGTGTTACTGAAGCAAAAGGTAATTTATAAGGAATCCTACCGTTAATCTCAACTGGTTGGGAATTTTGAAGCATTACGTTACTAGCAAAATTCAAGCTTCCGTTAATATAACTGAAACTAGCTGCTGCTGATTCGACTTCTTGTTGATTTAATGTTCCATCGCTAATTGTTAATTCTCCTTTGCTTAAAGGATTCGCAATACTGCCGGCTATTGCGGCTTTTGCATCCAGATTTCCTGTTAAACCAATTGGTAAATTAACAAAGTTATTAAGTACTTCTATGGGGAAATTATTGACTTGTAAATTACCGAATTGTTCATCACCACCAATTGTACCGCTAAAGCTAAATAGTCGATTAGTTGATTCGATTCGTAATGGTGTTAATCTTAAAATTCCGTTTTCAAACGCACCTTGAGCAATTACTTGTTTTGCATTATAACGGTTTGGGTCTTCTTCTGGACCCCAAGTAAAGTTTTCACCTTGAATATTAAATTGTGTGGCTAATTCTTTATTCTCATTAGTATCTACACTGACTTCTGCATTGAAAGTACCTTGCAAATCTGCTAATTCTGGAAAAATGGTAGCTTCACGTCGCTGTTGTTTTTGCAATGCTAATAATCTTTTGATTTCTGAAAAGCGTCGTAATTGAGTTGATAAAGATTGATTTGGTAAACCTATTGCAATGGTTTCTAATTGATTTGCTTTACCATAGGTAGGTTCTTCAAAATTACGCTGGATATCTTCTAATTCATATATTTGTAAAGCTGTTAAGACATCTTGGATTTTACCTTGTTTGATGCTTAATTTACCTTGAATTTGCGGTTCTTTAGTTAAGTTATTTACTCTACCCGCAACAAGATAGCTACTTTCACCTTTGGTAAATTCTCCTTGATTAATCACAAAATTATCGTCATTGTAGCTAAACTTTGCAGCTAATTTATCGCCTTTTAAACGACCGATTTCTGGATTTATAATGGCGATATTTCCCGAAGCTGTAGTAAAAGTTTTTTGATTAATTTGTAAATTTCCGTCGAAGGTTCCAGCAATTTTACCAGAACCAAAATAGCGATTAACTGGTAAAGGTAATTTTAATAACTGTAAAGGAAATTGATTAACATTGAGTGTTAAAATATCACCTTGGGATTGACCAGAAGCAAATGTTTCATCACGTTTAATTAAGAAAGATTCTGGTCGATTATTACTATTTAATTTAACTGCAATTTGGTCTTGTTTACCCGCAACTTTCAACTGTAAACCTTTTGCTGATTGTGATTGGATGCTTCCAGTTAAAGTTGGTTCAAAAGCTATATCATTAATTACAAAATTTCGTAGCGCTAATTTTCCTACTACATTTGGTAAAGGTAATTTACCAGTGATTTTGCCATTAAAATCAACTTTTCCAGCTACATTTATTGCATTATAAATCTGTACAGGTAACTGTTCTAAATTATAATTACTAGCTTGAACATTCAAATTTAATTGGGTAATTTCTGGTATTCCGTCAGCTTTTGCATTGGCTAAAATATCACCGCTGATATTCAAACCTGGTGCGGTTGCTCTTTGAATATTTAACTTATTTCCAGTCCAAGCGATGACTGCATTTATTGGTTGTTCAAATCCGGGAATTCCTTGAGATAACTGCACTTCACCAGCAGCATTTATGTTCGCTAAACTGGGATTTTTCAAGTTTCCTGTAACTTGTAAATTGCTGTTTATTTTACCCTGTAAGCCTTGGTTTAATCTGTTTAATTCAACACCAGCAGCTTTTACAGTAGCTTGATAGCGTCCATTATTAACTAACAGATTCGACGCTGTAATATTACCACCACCAGCATTTATTAAAGCATTCCCCGAAGCAGTTAAATCTTCAAAAGAATTTATCGAACCAGCAACATTAAATTTACCTGTCAATCTTCCTATAAATGACTTGGGAATTTGTGGTGATAACTGCTGTATATCTAAATTATTTGCATCAACTTGTGCTTGATACTTACCGTTATTCACCACAATATCTGATGCTGTAATATTACCACCACCAGCATTTATCAAAGCACTTCCAGATACAGTTAAATCTTCAGGAGATTTTACCGAACCAGCAACATCAAATTTCCCGGTTAACTTTCCGGGAAATGAATTGGGAATTTGCGGTGATAACTGCTGTAACTCGACATTATTTGTTGCTATTTTGGCTCGATAAAATCCTCTAGCAAACTCAATATCACTCGCTTGAATCAAACCAGCAGCAGTAGTTAAATTTCCTTGCCCAGAAACAATTAAACTTTCTGGTGTAAAGGAATCTAAGGCACCAGCAACGTTAAACTTACCCGTCAATCTTCCTGAAAACGACTGGGGAATCTGGGGTGATAAATCCTTAATTCGGACATTATTTGCTGCTACTTGAGCTAAATAAACCCCATTTTTAACCTGAATTTGATTGGCGTTAATTATACTATCTGCGGTATTTATTCTCGCTTCACCTGTGACGACTATACTTTCTGGTTCAAAGGAATCTACTCTACCAGCAACATCAAATTCCCCCGTTACTCTTCCTTTCACAAACTGCGGTATTTGCGGAGATAATTGCTGTAATTGTAAATTATTCGTCTTGACTCGCGCTAAGTAAATACCATTACTGAATTGGATATTATTCGCCGTAATCTTTCCTCCGGCAGTAGCTAAACTCGCATCACCTTGAACAAGTAAAGTTTTAGCATCCAAATTATCTGTATTACCCGATACTTGAAACTTGCCGTTCAAAGCAGCATTAACAGGTAAACTAGAATCCTTTAACAAACGTCCTACTTGAACCCCAGAAGCGACTAACTCAGCCGAAAACTTTTGCTCGTCAAACCTTACGGAATTAACCGCAACAGTACCCCCAGCAACTGCAATATTGGCATTTTCGGTACGAACTTGAGCAACTTTAAACGGTGTCGAACTTCCCGAAATAATCACCCTACCGTTAAAATTAGCACTATCTAAATTAACTTTTTGTAACTGTTCCTGATTGACAAACTGATTGATTTTTATACCTTTAGTATCAGCTACAGCCTGCCAGCCCTGTTGATTCCAACTACCATCAACCAAAGCCTTACCACCAGGCACAGACAAAGCAACATTACGGAATGAGAAACTTCTTTCGCGATTCACAATTACTTCACCCGTAGCTGGATAAGTCGCTTGCGGAGCATTAAATTTGACTAAAGTCCGAATACTTTCAGGATTTCCACTGATATTAGCTGTTGCTGCGACAGTACCCACTTGCAAACCAGGTGTCGGAATATTGTAAATCTTAGCTAGACTATCTCCCGGTGCATTGCTGGTGCGGAAATTAAAATCAACTTGGGACTTGCGAGCGAGATTATCATCGCCGATGATAACTTTACCATTGCCTCGAACTTCACCGCCAACAGCAGCGATACAGCGAATATCTGTAAATGTCACCGTCGAGTCAGCACTGACAAAATCAAACTTAGTACTAGCGCTTTTAAATTTAACTTGATCAAAAATTCCTGGTTTAACACTGGCAACAGTACCCGAAAGAATTGGTTGAGTAATAGCCCCTTTCAGAGTCAAATCTGCTTTTACGACTCCACCGACGGGTAAAGGTGATTGAATATCAAGAGTTTCTAAAGTATCGTTGACGCTGGCTGCATTCACACGAGCCGTCAAATCGTAACCTGTTTGCAAATCAATGGTACCACCACCGCTCAAAGGAATTTTACCGTAACTGGTAATTACATTATTGAGTAGGATTTTTCTGCCATCAAACCTTAACATTCCTTGAGAATTAACCAGTGGTTTGGGCATTTGGGGTATTGTCAAAGTCAACCCTTCTACCTGAGCGCTACCGTATAACAAAGGTTGTATTTCTTCTCCTGGCAACTTAATCTGTAAATCGCCATTTATTCTTCCACCTTGTAACTTCACTGGTAAATCGACAATAGGTGTAACTTCATCCGTCAAGAAATCTTTGGCCTGTAACTGTAAATTACCCGTTTTATTTTGAATATTTACCCTTCCCGTCGCGGAAATACTACCAGTACGTCCCGGTTGTGCAGCGATTTCAAACCGAACTACCTGATAATTATCGATAAATTTCCCATAACCATTAAGGTCTGAAAAAACTACCTTTGGGGAAGCAACTTGGCGATTCTCCACAAACGGCATTAATGCTAGATTACCATTACGCAAACGAACCTGATCCAAATCGATCGCGATCGCTCCTGGTTCGTCGGGTAGGACAATTTTAGTATTAATCCAGTTTCCTTGTTCGTCTTGCTCAACATAGCCAAGGGGGTTGACTAAAGTGACATCTAGCTTTAATCTACGATGGAACAGTAATTGTAACGGGTCAAACCCGACCTCTACAGCATCAGCTTTCACCTCGTCGGAGTCTGTTGCGGTGGCTAGAATAGCCGAAGCTCCAAACCTAACTCCAGAAAGAGAAAAACCTTCCACCTCTCCCAACTGTAGCGGACGGTCAATAATAGTGGTAAGATTTTTTTCTACTAAAGGTGCTAAATCTTTGTGAATAAAACTTTGTAATCGCCAAAAAATGCCGACTGTTCCTACAAGTGACAATCCACCTACAGCCAATCCACCGCGATTGAGTAGCAGTAACAAAAGACGCTTACGATTTGGGGATTTAGAATTTTTTGAAGAGGAATTAGTCATTTTATATTAGTTCTGACTGTAGCCGATGCAACAAATACACAGGTAAACTAGCAATCCCGTAGCTTACTGGGATTTATATCAGGATAACTCTCCGACTCAAAGCCGAAAAAGCCTGGAATTTTAATTTAAAAAAATCACAAAATTGGTTTAACCCAGTTGTAGCAATAATTTTCAATAATTCTGCGCCACACAATTAAAATTGAAACGTTACCGGGGCTAAAGCATTTTGGATTTTGGATTTTAGATTTTGGATTGATTTCACGAATCAATCCAAAGCTTGTAGCATCAATGAATTATGAATCATAAACCCAATGGTATACCTGTTGATATTAGCGCCAAAATAAAAGTGTATTCAGGAAAATCTGAAGAAAGGGAGAATTATTTTCTCAAATTTTCCTCAAGTGCATCCTACAAACTTTAATATAGATAGAACCCAAACAAAAGGACAGGTGATTACAGATGGGGCGCGTTTTTGTGTTACTCTTTAATGCCCGTACAGAAAATGAGGGAATTCATACAGTCCGGATTGGCGATCGCAATAAGGTGTTGATGTTTGAATCCGAAGACGATGCTACACGCTTTGCGTTAATGCTCGAAGCGCAAGACTTTCCTTCTCCCGCAGTCGAACCAATGGATAGATCGGAAATAGAACATTTTTGCGAAAGTGCTGATTATGATTACGAACTCGTTCCCACCGACGGTGATTTAGTTGTTCCTCCAGAACAAAACGTCGATCAAACAGATTGGAATGAAGCCGGTTCAACTTTCAGCGAACCAAAAGCCGAAGAAAAAGCAGAAATGTCAAATTCCGAACTAGACAATATCCGTCGCAAACTGGAAGGATTATTGTAAAAATTGATTGGTTATTTGTCATTTGTCCTCGGACGAAGGGCAAATGACAATGACAATAAATCAAGGATAAAAAAAACACATGGCATTGCAAGAGCGCGGACACTTACTAACCGAACAAGTTAATCCCGATAGTCTAAATTTAGATCAATTAACTAGCATCGAATTTGTCGAACTGTTTAATCGTGAAGATGCGAAAGCAGTTGCTGCCGTAGCTGCGGCAAAACAAGACTTAGCAAAAGCCATTGATCTGACAGCCCAAAGTCTTGAAAAAGGTGGACGCTTGTTTTACGTAGGTGCGGGTACTTCCGGTAGATTGGGTGTATTAGATGCTGCTGAATGTCCGCCGACTTTTTGTACTCCTCCCGAACTAGTCCAAGGTATAATTGCTGGTGGTGCTGGCGCATTAGTACGTAGTTCCGAAGACTTAGAAGACCGCGCTGAAGACGGTGCAGCTACAATCGCTCAACGAGAAATTACTCAGCTTGATGTCGTCGTAGGTATTACCGCAGGTGGAACCACTCCCTTTGTCCACGGTGCAATCAACGCAGCTAACAGCCGGGGTGCTACTACAATATTTATCGCTTGTGTTCCATCCGAACAAGTCAGTATCCAAGTAGACGTTGATATTCGTTTGCTTACCGGACCGGAAATACTCGCCGGTTCCACTCGTCTGAAAGCCGGTACAGCCACCAAACTAGCATTAAATATCCTTTCTACCGGCGTAATGGTAAAACTTGGTAAAGTCTACGGTAATCGTATGGTAGATGTTGCCGTTACAAATCAAAAATTACGCGATCGCGCTTTAAGAATTTTGCAAGATTTAACTTCTTTGAGTCGTGAAGCTGCTGACATTTTACTCGAACGTAGTGGCAAATGGGTAAAATTAGCAGTGTTGATGCACGAAACGGGTTTGGACAAAGAACAAGCCGATAAACTGCTCTTGCAGCATCAAGGAAATCTCAGAGAAGCAATTCAAGCAAAAAGATAAAAATTTAATTAAAATTTGTTGTTACCCTTGTAGAGACGTGAAATTTTACGTCTCTACATCTCCCTAAAAAGCAGTTCAGTCGCCGGTACAAGAGCCGATTCTCGGCGGAGCCTGCGGCGACCGGCGTTCCCCGGTTAAGGTTGTCCGTCAATCAATTTATTGAGAACCAAGACTTGGGGGATTCTCCCCCAAACCCCCGATTGGGGGACGGTTGCGTCCCCCAAACCCCCTCCAAAAAAGTCGATCTGTTTTGTTTGCGGTAATTAATTTATATCCTTAAGTGAACTGTATTGCCCTATATCTATAAAACCAGATCAAACTAAATTTTTTCAGTGCTATTACTTACTATAAATCCAAAACTATCACAATATAATTGATAATCTTTGGTAAACAATTTAATTGATGATGTCAGCTAAAATCCTTACAAACAAGAGAATCTAGAAAAAATCAAAATCAGAATAAACACGGATTTTATTATACACAGAAGAGTCTAAAATTATGTGTAACTGTTGGGTGCATCCTCGTATTGGGGTATAGCAATTCTTGAAATGATTCATGGAATGTTAACAAATATATCAAATAAGAGAGAAATTCTATTAATAGATTTTTTCTATATTTCTATAAATATATATTGCAAATGTTCTCGGTCTTAAACAAGAAATGTTATTAACCACTACATCAAATTAGGGTCGCTATCCGGAGTCGGTTTGCTTATTGGATTACATTCAATCAAGTATCTCCTGAATAGCTGTATAGCTAGTCTGGAATTTTAAGGGAAGACCTATTAACAAAGGGAATAAAGTATGAGCCATCCGGAAATGATGGTATCGAGTCAATTGCTCGATGAATTTAAAACTTGTACTCGATTACAATACAGTGGCAAATTAAACATCAAAAGTTCCAAAGGGAATAAATGGGTTTTTTACTACCGATTGGGTCGTATAGTTTGGGCAACTGGAGGGAGTCATCCTTTCCGACGCTGGCGCAGACACATGACTCAACATTGCCCGGATATTGACATTGACAATATGCAGTTAAATTCCACAGAAATATCAATCTCAAGTGATTATTGGGATTATAGACTGCTGGAAATTTTACATGAAAAGCAGAAAATCAAGCGCGAGTATATTAACTCTGTTGTAGAAAGAACTATCGCAGAACTGCTGTTTGATTTAGCTCAACAAGCGCATTTTAATGAAATTCAGTGCGATCGCAGTGCTGATGTGATATTAGAAGCGCCGATGAGCTTTACAAGTGCAGATATGTCTCTGAAGTTGATGGAAGACAGTTGGAAAAATTGGTCTGAAGCGGGTTTGGCAAATTTTTCTCCCGATTTCGCTCCAATTCTCCGCAGAGCCGAACAGTTACAGCAAATGGTAAGTCCAGCTGTGTACAAAAACTTTGTGAATTTGATGAACGGTAAATACACCCTGCGGGATTTAGCCGTGAAAATGAAGCAAAGTCCCTTACCTATAGCTCGTTCATTACTACCTTACGTCCTCAAAGGCATCGTCGAACTGATCAAAGTTCCCGATTTGCCCTTTCAAATCGGTGAGAGTCCAAATATACCGATAGTGGAACCGGAACCGGAACCACCTAATGGTCCATTAATAGCTTGTGTAGATGATAGTCCTCAAGTCTGTCAAATGCTCGAACAAATTCTTGTTCCTCAAGGATTAAGGTTTATTAAAATTCAAGACCCTGTGCAGGCTTTACCAGTTTTGATTGAAAATAAACCAGACTTAATTTTCTTAGATTTGGTGATGCCAGTTGCTAGTGGTTACGAGATTTGCGCTCAATTGCGCCGGATTTCAGTTTTTACAAATACACCAGTAATTATACTTACAGGAAGTGATGGATTATTTGACCGAGTTCGTGCCAAGGTAGTTGGTTCCACTGATTTTATTACCAAGCCTATAGTTGCCGATAAAGTACTGGGAGTAATTCGTAAGTATATACAATCTCAATCACCGACTAGTGCTAAGGGTAATGTAAATGCACAAATGTCATTCGGACATTCTTAATTTACTTGTTTTTATAAGCAACATTTTTTACTCCTATCCCGGTCTAAAATTACCCATCTCTCTTGATCTCTTTCCTCCGTGTTCTCTGTGTCAAGCATCGGTTTTTTTTTCAGTAGTCAGCGATCAGGGAGTAAGTAAATGCCTATTTATTAAATCTCTTTCGAGTCAAGCATAAGTATTTACACTGAAGCTTAATTAACTTTATATGCATGAAAATTAGATCAAGTCCAAGAGGAAAATATCTAATTTAAATGCTCAATAGCCGTTTTTTTGTTGTTAAATAAATTTGATAGGTAATCGCTATGAGTACGATTTTGGTTGTTGAAGACGGTTTAACTGATATGCAGATGATTAGCCGTTATTTAGAGCAAGCAGGCTACAGCGTCATGGGAGCCACAAGTAGTGAAGAGGCTCAAGAAAAAATCACTCAAAATAAACCTGATGTGATATTTCTCGATGTAATTTTACCTGGAAAAAGTGGTTTTGAAATTTGCAGAGAACTGAAAAATAATCCTAATACCAAAACTATTCCAGTGGTTTTCTGCTCTACAAAAAATACTGATGTCGATAAAATGTGGGGTGATATGTTAGGTGCTGATGCTTATCTTTCTAAGCCAGTACAAAAGGAAGAATTAGAAGGAGTTCTACAAAAACTGAAGAAATAATTGATTAGCAATAAAAGGGAAATAGGAAGCTCCCATCCTCTCATTTTTTTTCGTTAACAGTTAATAGCTCTCCTTGAAAACATAGAAATAAACGTGTGTAAGGAACAATCATTTTGGACAGTTCAGAAAAGTTTTTAAGCTTTAACTTGGGTATACAAAATACAGCAATTATTTCATTGCAAAACGTCACAGAAATTTTACCTGTATCCTTGAATGAAGTTTGCTGCGTTCCCCAAATGCCAAGCTGTGTATTTGGCATTTATAATTGGCGCGGCTCTATGCTTTGGTTAATTGATTTAGAAGCAATGTTAGGTTACTTACCTTGTTCTGATGGCAGTAATTTTGTTGCAAAAATGATGACAATTGTATTGGAGAAAGAAGGTAAATCTTTGGGATTATTGGTGCGGCAAATTATGGATATCGAAGAGTTTAGTTTAGAACAAATGAAACCACCATCAACCGAATTAGTTTCTCAAGAAGTTGCTCCTTTTGTACAAGGATATTTTATTAATTCTTCAGAAGAAATGATTGTGAATTTAGATGCTTCTGCAATTATTCAATCTCCTTTATGGTCAATTCATAATTAATAGCCAATAACCATAAAAACAAAACAATAAATATTTTTTCATTACCCATAACAAATACAAATATTTTAGGTACCTCCAATGACCAGCGCATATCAAGAAAATACTGAAAACGGACACCATTTCGATAATATTGACAAGTCTGATAAAGTCAGTGAATTCAATCAACAAGTTTCTAATTTAAAAAATATCGAGCAGCAATTTAAAAATTGGCGAATACATTTATCGTCAATTGTTGAGCAAATTCGTCAAGTAAAAGAATTAGAAGAATTAGTCAAAGTTACAACCGCAGCAGTTAGAAAGAAAATAAAAAGCGACAGAGTGTTGATTTATCGTTTTGATTCATCATCATCAGGTGTTGTCATCGGAGAATCAATGAGTCAGGGTTGGACACCTGCAAAGGATGAAATTCTCCCGACGATGATTTTTGGTTTAGATACAAGAGAAGAATATTTAGAATCTCTGAGTATCAAGGATATTAAAGAAATTGAACTGACGGCTTACAAAGCTCAACTGTTAGAAAAATTCCAAGTTACAGCTAGTTTAACCATTCCAATTTTAGTTGCAGGTCAAATCTGGGGATTACTGGGGATACACAGTTGTAAAACACCACGTCAGTGGGAAGAATGGGAAATTAGTTTATTAACTCAAGTAACTGCGGAATTTGCTCATAAATTGCAAAATTTTGAGTTGCAAAGAAAACTCGAACAGCAATCACAAGAATTTAAATCGATCTCAAAAGTTATTGATAAGATTCAGTCAGCCTCTAGTCTTGATAAGCTGTTACGTACAACTACCCAAGAAATCCGTCAATTAATTCAATGCGATCGTTTAGCAGTTTATCGCTTTAATGCTGATTGGAGCGGGGAATTTATCGCTGAATCTGTGGCTAATGGTTGGGTTCCTCTGGTTGGTGCTGGTATCAAAACTGTTTGGGAAGATAGTCATCTACAAGAAACTCAAGGAGGACGTTATCGTCAGCATGAAACCTTGGTAGTAAATGATATCTATGAGATGAATTACGCACCCTGTCACATAGAGATTTTGGAACAGTTTGAAGTCAGAGCCTACGTAATTGCTCCAGTATTCTCAGGGCAGAAATTATGGGGTTTACTAGGTGCTTATCAAAACAGTGGGACTTATAAATGGCAAGAAGAGCAAGTTAAATTGTTGCGTCAAATTGCAATTAACTTAGGTGTAGCTGTATCTCAAGCAGAATTCGTCGAGCAAACTCAAGAGCAATCGCGCAAATTAGCGAAAACAGCGGAACGTCAGCAAAGTCTAATTACTGTGACTCGTAAAATTGGAGAAGGACTCACACAACAAAGTACAGATTCTTCACAATTTAGTCAAATTCTGCAAACAACTGCTTACGAAGTCCGTCGCTTATTGGAAGCAGATCGTACTGTTGTTTATCGCTTTAATGAGGATTGGAGCGGTGAATTTATTGTAGAATCTATCGGTAAAAACTGGAAACCTTTTATAGAAAAGGAAATTGACCAAGCTTTATTGAAAGAAAACGGTCATTGTGACTCCATTCGCAACCTTGCTTCAGTATATAAAGAAAAGGATACTTATATTCAAGACAATCAAGGTGGTCGATACAGACAAAAAGCCAGTTTCGTTGTTAATGATGTCGAAAAAGCCGGGTTTCCTCCTTGCTACATGGAGTTATTAGAGCAATTTGAAGCTAAAGCTTATCTTACCGTTCCCATTTTTCAAGGTGATAAACTTTGGGGATTGCTAGCGAGTTATCAACATTCCGGGACTCGTCACTGGGAAAAATTTGAAATCAGCGCAATGGAACAAATTGCCGTATTGCTGGCTGTCGCCATGCAACAGACACAAACACTGGATAAATATCAACAGCAATCCCAAAAAATGGCTCAAGCCGTGAAACGCGATCGCACTGTAGCCAAAGTGATTGACAAAATCCGGCAATCTCTCGATATGGAGAGTATCTTTTTAACTACTACTCAAGAAGTGCGAGCCTTGTTAAATAGCGATCGCGTTGCAGTATATCGACTCAATCCAGACTATAGCGGCGAATTTGTTTCCGAATCTGTAAGCCCCGGTTGGCTTCCCTTAGTAGAGAGACAACATCAAATTCAACGCTTACAAGAAAGTATAAATAGCTGTAGTCGAATGCGAACTTTGTTCAAAAGTAGCGAAGTCGATAAAAGTACTGCTGACCCTTACTTACAAAATTCTTTAGCTGGTAATATTACTGATAAACAAGCTTATGTTGTGTCTGATATATACGCCAGAGGATTTAACGAGTGTTATCTTCAGGTGTTAGAGCAATATCAATGTAAAGCTTACGCGATCGTGCCGATTTATCAAGGACAAAAACTTTGGGGTATGCTCGCAGCTTATCAGAATGACGCTCCTCGCCAATGGGAAGACACAGAAGTTAACTTGTTGAGTCAAATTGCCAATCAATTAAGCGTAGCGCTACAACAAGCTGAATTCCTGCAACAATTACAAACACAATCTTCACAAGTAGCACAAGCAGCAGCACGAGAGAAGCAAGCTAGAGAATCTTTGCAAAAAGGAGCCATGGAACTTTTAGCAGCAGTTAGACCTGCTTTAAACGGCGATTTAACAGTACGTGCGCCGATTACCGAAGATGAACTAGGTACCATCGCCGATGCTTATAACAATACTCTACAAGCATTGCGCCAAATCGTTCTGCAAGTACAAACAGCCGCTCAACAAGTTGCCGAAACTTCCGTGCAAAGTAACCTGTCGCTGACTGGATTAACAGAATTAGCACAACAACAGTCCAGAGAAATTAGCGGCTCTTTAACCGAAATTCAACAGATGGTTGATTCTACTCAAGAGGTAGTATCAAATGCCGAATCAGTACAAATTGCAGTCCAAAAAGCCAACCAAACCGTAGATTGCGGCGATGCAGCCATGAATATGACTGTAGAAGCCATTCAAGCAATCCGCGAAACTGTTGCTCAAACCAGTAAAAAGATTAAACGTCTGAGTGAATCTTCCCAGAAAATTTCCAAAGTAGTAAACTTAATCAGCAACTTTGCAACTCAAACCAACGTACTAGCTTTGAACGCAGCAATTGAAGCCACCCGTGCAGGTGAATATGGTAAAGGCTTTGCAGTAGTAGCCGATGAAGTACGTTCCCTGTCTCGTCAATCAGCAGCAGCAACCATTGAAATTGAAAAACTAGTCCAAGAAATCCAAGAAGAAACCAGTGAAGTAGCAGTAGCCATGGAAACAGGTATTCAGCAGGTAGTAGAAGGTACCAATTTAGTCAACGAAACCAGACAGAACCTCAACGACATTGTTGATGCAACTGCCGAAATCAGCGAATTACTGCAAAAAATTACCGATGCAACCCAAACCCAAATGGTGCAATCAGTATCAGCCACAGCATCCATGAAAGATGTAGCCGAGATTTCCGAAAGAACTTCCACCGAAACTAACAACATTGCCGTAGTCTTCCAACAGTTATCTGAAATGGGACAGGAATTGTTAGCAAGTGTAAGTAAGTTTAAAGTCAATTGAATTTTAGATTTTAGATTTTAGATTTTGGATTATGAATGAGGTGGAATTCAAAAGGAGAACTAAGCAGCTAGCGTTGCGAGTAATCCGTTTAATAGAAGCTTTAGAAGCACTTCCCCATAACTTAACTGCTCAAGTTATTAGTAAGCAATTAATTCGTTCGGCAACTTCTGTAGGTGCTAATTACCGTTCAGCTTGTCGGGCTAAATCAACTGCCGATATTATTGCCAAACTGAGCTTGGTTGAAGAAGAAGCAGATGAAAGTCTTTATTGGATGGAACTGATTGTTGAATCAGCTTTAATCCCACAAGAAAAATTAACTAACTTGATGTCGGAAACTAGCGAGATTTTAGCAATGACTGTTGCATCTATTAAAACTTTACGTATTAAATCCCAACATTCAAAGTCCAAAATTTAAAATCTGGTAAATTTAGCAAAGCCTAAAATCCTCGACACTGGCTCCTGAAGGGGAAACCACCAGAATCCCAGTGTCCTCAAAATCCAAAATCTATTAGCGCAGCGTGTCCGCAAGGACATAATCCAAAATCCAAAATTGAAATCATGATTACCGACTCTTCGATTCGCGAACAAGGATATCTTTATTTTCTCAGTGAAGCTCCAGAATTACTACAAACTATTGAACAAGAACTTTTCAGTTTAGTTGAAGAGCGAAGTACCAATAAAGTGCATAATTTAATGCGAGCTACTCATACACTTAAAGGTGGGGCTGCGAATGTTGAATTAGAATCAATTACTAAAATAGCTCATTCTTTAGAAGATGTTTTCAAGGCTTTATATAATCCTGAAGTCGAAATTGATTCTTATCTGCACTCTTTATTATTACAGGCTTTTGAGTGTTTGCAATTATGTTTAACCTCAGAAATGACGGGGACTAAAATTGATGATGATGAATTGATGCAGCGAGCGGCTTCGGTATTTGCACAGTTACAAGAAAAACTCGGTGATGCCTTTGGTGCTGAAGCTCATATTCCTACTTCTGAGGAATTGGGTTTTGATATTGTATTATCAATTTTTGAAACAGGTGTAACTCAGCGTATAGATAGTATTCAAGAGTTACTCAAAAATCCTCCCGGAACTACCGAAGTTGCCGGTTTCTTACGCACTCAAGCTGAAGTTTTTACTGGACTATCCGAGTCTTTAAATTTACCTGGATTCGGTAAAATTACTCAAGCTATTCTTGCTGCATTAGAGGCTAATCCTTCTCAAGCCTTGGAAATTGCTAAAATTGCGAATCAGGATTTACAGCAAGCACGACAAGCTGTTTTAAATGGCGATCGTGAACGTGGTGGAGAACCTTCACAGGCTTTACTTGCTTTTTCGCAGCCTGGAGCAGTTAATTATCAAGATGAGACAGAAGATTTATCTGTAAATTCAAAAAATGAATCATTAGAAACCGAATCTTTTTCTATATCTTTAAGAAAGGAGATAGAACAATTATATGAGTTTTTTACAACAGGTAATCTCGATAACGAACCTCTGAAGCCAAAGTCAGCAAAGTTTCATTTAAAAGTGATTCGGTATATTTTAAGTTGGTTTAACCATGAATTAGATATTCCCAAAGAAAACCTTGGTTTGCACCTACTTATTCCCAAGGATAATGTTGAAAAATCTATGGAGTATATCGAGAATTGGCTACAAGAATTTCTGGAATTTTTGCAAAATGATTCTGATAGTAAAAATCTCTCACTTTACCGTATTGGTGGTATTTTAACGGTAATTTTAGCAGTTGCCAAATTTAAATATTATCAAGGTAATTTAGAGAATTACTTGGTAATTGAAACTTTACAAACCAAAATTGCAGATGTTGCAAAACAATATAAAAATTATTCTCCTGTAGCTGCTAAAGAAAAAAATTGGCTTGATAGTCCAAAATTAAAAAAATTATTAGAAATCAAAAAAACATCTTCTACAATTGCTGTAAATCAAAATGAAAATATTGTAGAAGCAATTTGGGGAGAAGAAGTTACTGTTACTCCGCCGTGCAACGATGCTAACTATGTTGAAGGACTTTCTCCGGTAAATTCAATGATAAATAACCATGGTATTGAAGATACAAAAACGGGATTTCAATCTGATAATGTAGTAAATAAACTTACTAATTCTAAATCACTAATCTGTATTGATGATAATGAGATAAATGGAGATTATTGCGAAACAATTATAGAATTTCCAACTAATTCAGTTACTAAAACTGAAAATAAAATCGCAGAAAAATCGCCAACAACTGTTAGAAATTCTAAATTACCTGCTTTTGTACGTGTAGATGTAGAAAGTTTACAGCGGCTGAATTATTTAGCAGGAGAATTACTAATTTATCAAAAGCGTCGAACTTCTCAAGATGAACAGCTTAAAGAAATAATTAAACAGTTATCCAAAAAATTACAAAAACAGCAACAAACTCTAGAACAATTACAGGAATTACCTCTACAGTCTCAAAATTTAGTATCGCGAAATACCCTAAATGTTGCCTTTGTAAATTTTGATTGTTTAGAAATGGATGATTATACAGAGTTCCATTTAGGATTGCACGAAGCTAGCGAACAAGCAATTCAATTACAGGAAATTATCGAATCAGCAAATGTAATTTTTCAGCAATCTAGTCAAATTCACGAGAAAAAACAGCGATTAACTCTTGGTATTATTGATAATTTAGTTGAAGCCAGAATGTTACCTCTGGGTAATATTTTAAATCGTTTCCCTCAAATGGTACAAAATCTTAACAACGTTCACGGTAAAAATGTCAAATTACAACTGAGTGGTGGTGGAGTTTTAGTAGATAAAGCAATTGCTGAAAAGCTTTATGAACCATTATTACATTTGCTGCGGAATTCTTACGACCATGGTATTGAACCAGCCGAAATTCGTTGCAATCGTGGTAAATCAGAACAAGGTTTAATCGAAATTTGTGCTTACAATCGAGGTTCTCAAACTGTTATCGAAGTTCGAGATGATGGTGGAGGCTTAAATTTTGCAAAAATTCGCGCTAAAGCAATCGAATTAGGATTTTTACGTCAAGATAGGGAATTTGATCAACATGATTCAATATTGATGGAAGAATTATTAGATTGTTTATTTGCACCAGGATTTTCCACTGCTAGTAAAGTCAGCGATATTTCTGGGCGGGGTATTGGATTAGATATTGTCCGCGCTCAATTACAAGCACTCAATGGTTCTATTGCAGTTTACTCACAACCCCAGCAAGGAACAACATTTGTACTCAAAATGCCTTTTTCTATGACTACTGAAAAATTAATGATAGTTCAAACGGGAGGTGCTGCTTATGCACTGCTGTTAGACAGTATTGCCAAAATATTGCTTCCATCTCCCGAACAAATTAAACAGTTTGAAAATAAAAAAGTTCTTTACTGGAATACTGGTAAAGAAGAGCGTATGATAAACTTGCTCAATCTTTCAGATTTAATGCAATATAATCGCTCATTTAATAGCGAAAATATTTTACAGAATCAATCTGTAATTAATCATAATGAACAAACCGTAAATCCTATACTATTACTACGCAATAATGACCAAATTTTAGGTTTAGAAATTGACCAAATTATCGGCGAACAAGAATTAGTAGTTAGACCTTTAGGTCAAGCAATTTCTCCACCAAAATATGTTTATGGTTGTAGCAGTTTAGCTAATGGTAATTTAATTTTAGTCATTGATGGTACTTTATTACCATCCATTAGTGAAATGCAGGCATCAATTGATTATATGGTGCTACCGTCAGCAGCTGCTTTAAATAAGAAAGCTTTACAAATGTCGGGAGAAATTATTACATCTAAAGCGCTACTTACTGCTTCCAAATCTCCAAATAATCCTCAAATTACTTCCGAAAATCCGGTCAAATCTCCAAAAATAGTTTTAGTAGTAGATGATGCAATTAGTTTGCGGCAAACTATTTCTTTGACTTTACAAAAATACGGTTATCAAGTAATACAAGCCCAAAATGGTGTAGAAGCTTTAGAAAAATTACAGCACCATCCCCAAATTGATTTGGTGATTTCCGATTTAGAAATGCCCCGAATGAATGGTTTTGAATTATTAAGTAACCTACGCCAAAATTCCGATTTAGCTAATCTACCCGTAGTTGTTCTAACTTCTCGTAGTGCCGAAAAACATCGTCAGCTTGCACAAGCATTAGGCGCAAATGCTTATTTAACTAAGCCTTATTTAGAACATGAGTTTCTTTCTAAAGTTGAGCAATTGGTAATGAGTAATTAATATTAATAATATTTGCCTGTAATGTTATTCGGGGCTTAATATAGCTGGAATGTCATCATATTGGTAAAGAATTAGAAAAACTCTGAACATATTTTGAAAGTTTTAACGACTGGATAGAAAGTAATTATCAAGATGAGTCGCGATTGTTACGAGGAAAGGATTTAGAAGATAGAAATATTTGCCAACCAAGTAGACAATCTCAAACAAATTCGTTAATTGTTTACTCTAATATTTTGTGGAGTTTCTACCGTTGGCATTTACTTCGAGCGATATCGTACAATCTGTGAATAATAAGCAACTACATTTGCACCAGTAGTTGTCTGCACATCGTATCTAATTCCATCAGAATATACATAAATAACCGTTCCTTCCGTCCCATCATTTAATAAGACCTCATGGTTTAATTTGATGTCTGAAGAATTGCTGGGAGTATAACCTATATCGCCATAAGAAAAGTAACCAGACATATTTTTATTACCTCAATAATTATTGTCAGTTTTTTCGGGAAAATATTCAGATTTAATCAAATCTAGAGATGCAAATAATTCGGTCTTTACTGACAATTATAATGATTAAATTTATTAGTATGAGTGAAATTATATACATCTAATCAGTTTTTATATATTGCTTTAAAAATTAGATTAAATACGCCATAGATTAAGTCGTTGTTCTTCATACAGTAGTGATTTATTAGATTTAAAAAAGCTCAATATTTAGGATAAATTAAAACCCCGACTGACAAGAATTGTCGGGGCTATGGGAACGAGGATAGTTAAAGATATGTGGAAAGATTTGCTTTACTTTTGTGGTGACGAATGCGCTGTATTCTTTACTACAAACCAGTAAAGTTGAGTTGTCAAACCACTATCATTTAGGTTAAGTCTGATTGAGGTTATCAGATGCCTTAAAACTGCTGTAATTGTGCCTACGTACTAAACCTCTATAAATTTTTGAAACAGTTTTATCTGGGTTTAATCATTGAAGCTAAGTTCAACCTTGCCTTTGCTTTTTAGTTCCTCCAGTATATCGGAAGGAATATTAGTTACACGTTTCACTGCGGACTTGGCACTAACGGAAAATGTTTTCTCCTCCCGTTTGACATACGTCAGAATTTCGATAAAATCTTTTCTGTCATCAATAACGATTCGACTCGCGAGTACTGTGTCACCACTTTTTTTCAGGCTTTTATGCATCTCGGCAATATCTTGTTCGATGAGATCAAAGTTTAATAATCCTTGTTGCACACAAGTAAGTTGCCTATAATCTTGTTGCAGTCCCTCTTGAATTGCTTCAGAGAATTTGTTTGGAATACTAGTAATAGTTTTAGACAGCCTGCCGAATTTGGCTTTGAGACTTTCTTCGTTTTTCATAATTAGCTCTTAGGAGATACTGTATTGTGCAGCCAACAGTTTTCCTTTGCGATCCAGGTCTTCTCTTGCTTCATCAGGTATATCATATCGAGAAATTTCTTCTCGTCGATACTGAGTTCGAGTAGCGCCAGTTATCAAATTTCTTACAAAGACTTCAGAACGTTTGTAGATACGTGTTCCCTCTTTAACGACATAGGCGTAAGCATCCGATGTAACTTCCACCGCCCAGTCTATTGTGTCAATTATGTACCCGATTGCTTGGGCAGCCCAAGCTTTGATATCCTTCCAAAAACTGGCAACCGCCGCACTTGCTGCTGCTCCAGCAAAAAATATTAGCGTTAAGCTGATTGGATCAATCATAAAATTAATTATCCTGTAATAGTTAATAGTGTTGTTGAACTGTTCTCTGACTGCTTCGAGCTTCTATAAAGTTTTTGTCTTGTTTTTACCTCCTTATAGTTTTCAATTAATTCTTTCACCACAGACTCATCAATAGTGTTAATTTTTTCAGTCAAAAGCCTTAAACCTAACTTAATAGTGATATTTTTTATGTCTCCTCCACACAAACCATCACTAATAGATGCAAGGGCTTCATAACTTACGTTTCTTGGAACAGATTCAGCTAAATGAAATTTCCACAATTGAATTCTCATGATGTGATCTGGAGGTAGGAATTCTACATTAAAGATGATTCTTCTGAGGAATGCTTCATCATAGTTGTCGAATAGATTTGTTGCAAAAACAACGATTCCATTAAATTTATCTAGCAATGTGAGAAGCGTACTTTTAGCAGAATTGACACCATGATCAGCTGCTTGAGACAGGCTAGATATTCTTCTACTAAGCACAGCATCAGCTTCATCAAAGAAAAGAAGACTTTTGGCATCTTCTGCTACTTTAAAAACATTGACTAAATTGTCAGATGTTCCGCCAACTAAAGACGACTCTAGTTCTCCATAGTTTGCTCTGATAATTGACATCCCCAACTTCTTGGCAACTGCCTCTGCGGTAATGCTTTTGCCAGTACCAGGCAGTCCAAAAAAATTGACACTTAAACCCTTGCCCGCCTTCAAAAAGCGATTAAACTGCCAATCGTACAAAAGCTTGTCTCTCTTCTGAATATAGACCACCATCTCCTCAATTTGTTGAACCGTATCTTGGGAAAGGGCTATTTCCTCTAAAGTCCATTTCGGGTCTTCAACGAGAGCGTCAGGATTACCTTTTTTTACTGATGTAGTTGAATCTTTTACAATCTCATACTTCATAAACTTACCATTGAGTAGTAAAATGAACTGTATATGCCCTAATTCTTAAGAAATATGAACGTAGTAAGCGTAGCTTAATTGCTACAAGACAACGAAGCGTAAACGAAAAAACTATATGTTCAAAACCTCAATCCACATCCGATGCACAGGCTGGTAGACTAATAACTAACTTCTCCACTATCTCTTCCTAACCTGCACCCGCACATATACTTAAAAATGGGTAGCTTTTATCTGAATAATCTCAGTATATACCAGTAAAAACCTAATTAGATGCTGATAAATATCAGGATTTAGATTAGAATTACATCAGTGATTAGTGAGGATAACACTGATGGCAGCTAATGATGAGTATTTTACCCAAGCAGGGAATCACTGGGATTTAGAGACTTTATATACTGACTTAGCCTCTGCTAAAGGAAAGCGCTTGACACCAGTGGAAAAGCTACATCTGAGGGGTTTGCTTTGTGGTCATAGCCCTGGGGAAATTGCGGAAAAGCTCGGTAAAAATGCCAAGGGAGTGGAAACTGACCTTTGTGCAACTGTGTATAAATACGTTAAGGGTTTGGTGGATAAGGGTAATGGTAAGGTAGAAAATTGGAGAAATATTTCTGAGTGGTTGGAGGAGGCTGGTTATAAAAGTTTGTCTTCTGTAAAGGCACGAGGGATGGATTTATTACCTGAAAATAGTGTAGTTAATATTACAAATATAAATATTGAACAAAATCAATTAGTAATTGTTCTTAACCTAAGAATTCCAACTAAATTAGCTTCAGAATCGATTAAAGATGAAATAAATATTGATAGTAATCAGGCGAAATAAATATTTTGCATTCAGATATTATCGGCTAGTTGATTCTGGTTTCAACATATCTAAAGTTATACAGCGATCGCGTTTTCGTTTTTGAGGAATGCGATCGCATTTATAAGGGTTGCTGGGAGAGTGCGTTAGCGCAGCTTAACGAAGTTATCGCGTTTTGGTTGTTTCGGAGAGAGTGCGTTAGCGCAGCTTAACGAAGTTATCGCGTTTTGGTTGTTTGTGGGATAGTGCGTTAGCGAAGCTATCCGTAGGAATCGCTATTATGGGGGTTTGTAGGGAAGTGCGAAGCTTGTGCGAATTTGAATATTTTTAGCAACTAAAAATATTAATGATGTACTTGTTATAATTATCTGATAAGGATTTAGGAAAGCTTGAAAATGCGCCAATTTACCCTTGAAGAACTTCAGAATCCCCACAGTGATGCTTTAGAACAAGCTGCGGCCGAACCAATCATACTAACAAGTGAATCACAATCTAGCTATGTAATTATGTCGGTGGAAAATTATGAGCAATTAATGAATCGATTTGCTCAACTCGAAGATTCAATTTTAGCTCAACAAGCACAAATAGCTGCGGCTAATTCTCAAATGGTTGGTTCGGAGATTTTTACAGCAGAACTTAAACGTTTAGCAGCGCTTGATGACTAATTCATAGTATGGCAAAGTTAGATGGTTTAGAGACAGTTCTCGATTTTCTCAAAGGTTTACAACCTAAAATAGCTGCTCAAATAGCGAAAAAAGTAATGTCGCTGAATGTTGACCCATTACCGGCAGATTATAAAGAATTAACTGGTTATTCAGGATACTATCGCGTGGATTCTGGAGAATATCGTATTGTTTATCGCTTTGATGTAGATGCAGATTTGGTCGAGGTAATTTTAGTTGGTAAACGTAACGACGATCAAGTCTATAAGCAACTTAAGCGTTTGCAGGGTTAGGGAACACCAAGAAATAAATTCTCCAATATTGTAGGGGTGGGGTCTCCCCACCCTTCGCGTGATAGTGTTGGTAAGTAACGAGAAAGAAGATTTTATTTTCTGGAAGTCCCTTAGAGATTTACAGAGTGAAGTTGGCGCGATGTAGCTTGTCCGACGCAAGTCGTTCGCATTTGGTTTTCTTGGGATGTGCGATCGCGTTTATTGGGTTTGTGGAGAAGTGCGTTAGCGCAGCTTAACGAAGTTATCGCGTTTTGGTTGTTTGTGGATTAATGCGTTAGCGCAGCTTAACGAAGTTATCGCGTTTTGGTTGTTTGTGGGATAGTGCGTTAGCGCAGCTTAACGAAGTTATCGCGTTTTGGTTTTGGAGATATATGATATCCTCCAACTTTTGGCTCAAAGCTTGACAGTGCCATCATCACAGCCATCTCAAACTACTGACGAACTTGATTTAACCCGCGATCGCAGTCCTCAGCATGTTCTGTTTACAAGCAAATTTTAGATTCTCTTTACACTGCACCCGCAAGATTTGCAGAAAAGCATAGTGGAATTACCGTATCTGCCCACGCAATTAAATTTCTCAGCGACACCGAAATAGAACTAGAAGTATTAGATTATTCTGAAGGATATGCTCATTACGGCATCCTCAACGGTGGACATACAGTTTTAGCTTTTGAAAATGCCTCTAAGTTTGGCTACAATCTTGATAATGCTCGCGTCAAAGTCATTATCCACATCGGCTTAAACCAAGAATTATCCAAAGATATTGGACTAGCTACAAATACCAGTTCTCCAGTAGATACTCGTTCTCGAATGAATGCTCGTGGAGGCTATGATTTTATCAAAGAATACATTTACCAGTATAAATGGGTACTGCCTTTCGAGGAGTTTCGAGAAGATTTGATTCAGCATCTATGGAAAAAGCACTTCCTCGAATATTTGAAGAGGGAGAAAGCAGCAGGAAATTCTATAGGTGCGCGACTCAGCCGGAATAACGAGTTATGGGAAGACTTGTAAACTTGTGCAGCAGTCCACCAAAATAAACTTTATCGTCAGATAATTAATCAAGATAATAATGCTCCGAGAAAGCGTTTGGATCTAATTTTGAGGTAAAGCCAATCAGTTTTGGATTTTAGATTTTGGATCATAAATATTTCTCCCTGCTTCCTGCTCATAACTTTTTACTGCCCACAATCAGGAAACTGATGCTAACATCATGAATCTAGATATATACTTAAACTCTATTTTGTTTGCCGGTTTATGAGGTTGTTGATGCGTCGGATGCTTTATTGGGTAGCTCCTTTTAGCCTACTTGCTGGATGTTCCGCTGTCGAAATTCTTGAACCACCAATATCTCCAGTACCGGAAACTCCCTTAAAATCTCCTGATTCAATGATGCGCTCCGATGAACTTTCACCTTTGGAACAGCGAGTAATTGCCGAAATGAATTTAGCTCGGACGAATCCAAAAGCTTATGCTGCTATATTAGAAGATTATAGAAAACGCTTTGAAGGTAAACGGGTCAAAATTTCTCAAAATGTTTATTTAATAACTCAAGAAGGTGTTCCTGCTGTTGATGAAGCCATTAGCTATCTAAAAACGGTTTCTCCGGTACCTCCTTTAACTGCTTCCAAAGGAATGTCTTTGGCTGCGAAGGATCATGTTAAAGACCAAGGTCCTAAAGGTATCGTTGGTCACAACGGTAGCGATAACAGCGACCCTTTTAAACGTTTAAACCGCTACGGAAAATGGCAAGTTACTGCTGGGGAAAATATCAGTTATGGTTCCCATACAGCAAGGGATATTGTCATGCAGCTTATTATTGATGATGGAGTTAGCGATCGCGGTCATCGAGTAAATATGTTTAACCCCAATTTTAAAGTATCCGGTGTTGCTTTCGGAATTCATACCACCTACAGGCAGATGTGCGTTATCACTTATGCTGGAGGATATCAAGAATCGGTTTAAGGTCAACTGTCAACTGTCAACTGTCAACTGTCAACTGTCAACTGTCAACTCTCCAATGCACCTCAACGCTTATACTCAAGGTCAAGGTTTCCCGATTCTTTGCTTACACGGACATCCCGGTTCGGGTTTGAGTCTTTCTGTATTTACTGATAGTTTATCAAAGCGCTTTCAAACTATCGCTCCAGACTTGCGCGGATACGGCAAAAGCCGCTATTCTAAAAATTTTGCCATGACCGACCATTTAAGCGACTTGGAAGCCCTTTTAGACCGCTTTCAGATTGAAAAATGTTTAGTCTTAGGATGGTCTTTAGGCGGCATTTTAGCGATGGAATTAGCGCTGCGACTTCCACAGCGAGTCAGTGGGTTGATTTTAGTCGCGACAGCCGCAAAACCTCGCGGTAATCATCCACCGATTACATGGCAAGATAATCTTTATACGGGTATTGCTGCTCTTTTAAGTTTGGTAAATCCGAATTGGCAGTGGAATATCGATACCTTTGGAAAGCGTTCTCTTTTTCGCTATTTAATTCAACAACACACTCCCATTGCTTACGGCTATATTGCCCGTGATGCAATACCGGCTTATTTACAAACCTCTACCTATTCAACTAGCGCTCTTTATTCGGCAATTAGGGCTGGATACAACAAAGTTAATGATTTAAGTCAAATTCAATGTCCTTCATTGGTTCTCGCGGGTACAGAAGACAGACACATCACATTTGAAAGCAGTTTGGAAACTTCCCAGCATTTACACAATTGTAAACTGCATCGTTATCCAAATACTGCCCATCTGTTTCCCTGGGAAATTCCCCACCAAGTATTAAGCGATATTGACTGTTGGTTGAAGGATAATCCCCAAACTGTGGGATTTTAGATTTTAGATACTTCGGCAAGCTCAGCACAAGTTTTAGATTTTGGATTTCAAAATTTCTTGTTACCTGATATCTTGCACCATAAACATAATTAACACTTTTCTTTTTAACGCGATCGCGTAATACAAGCGAAGCTATCGCAATTTTTTGATGATGATATCTTTCTCATTCGCTTTCTTTAGAGCTATTTAAATAAATCTTCTCGATCAATATCATTTCTTTTGGTAGATTATTTATTTTAAATCCTAATTCTTAGGATAACCCTGCTTTCTGTCTTAAGGATGATTTGTATATCTACCCATTGACTTGTTTTGTAATACGTCTGTAGTATGTAAAAATGAAGGCAACACTGCCCAAAAAACAAGCGCGTGCATCATGGCAAACTTACGAGATATCGTTAATTCCTATCGTCCCTACTGGGGACTGAGTATATTTAGCATTGCAGCATCCAGTGTTTATGAAATTCTTGATTTAGTTGTGCCTTATGCAATTGGGCAGATATTAAATCTGCTTTCAGGGCAACCATTAGACGGGTTTTTGAGAAGTGCGATCGCGACAATTTCTAATCTAACTAATTATCCAGTCAACCAAACTTTATCATTAAGTGTTTTATTGGGTTTAATTTTCATTGTTACAGTGTTGAGAGCGCCGACACAGCCATGGTTGAGCGGCTGGTTTCATTGGTATATTGCCTTGAAAGCGCGTCGCGATCAAAACCAACAATCAGTAGCAAAAATCCTAACTTTACCTTTAGAATTTTATGATGAAAACAACCCTGGAAGGATAGCTTCGCGGGTAGCAAAAGGAATTTCTAATCAGACTTGGACTTATCCAGAAATCACCGGACAATTGCTTCCCAAATTGTTTAGAGTTTTGGGAATTTTTGTATTTATTTGTTTCGTTGATTGGCGGATTGCAGTTTTATTTTTGATTTCTTTTGTCGTAATTCTCAGCTTTACTTTGAAGCATTTACAGCAGTTAATAAAATACGAAAGTCGCTTAGATAAATATTCCGAAAATACAGAAAGTAGAACTTCTGAAATTGTCAGCAACATTAAAACAGTTAAAGCATTTGCGACTGAATCTAAAGAATTACAGCGTCAACAACAACGCTTTGAAAGGGAATTAAACGTAGTTGTATACCGGATTCACAAAGGTTATGTGAAACTGAATACCTGGCAAAAAAGCTTAATTCAATTTTGCGTATTCGCGATACTCGGTTTAACTTTAGCTGCAACCATAGACGGTAGAATTACCTTGGGTCAATTTATTATGACCTTGACTTTATCGAGTATGGCATATGCCGAACTAGAGCCAATCAGCATTCTGGCAGAAATATTTGCTCGTCGTTACAGTTCGATGTTGCGGTTTCAAGAATTTCTCCAAGAACCATCAGGAGTTGATTCTAAGGGACTTTTAGAACCGCGTAAATCAGAAAAAGCGTACAATTTTACAGGTAAAGTTGAATTTTCCCATCTAGATTTTGGTTACGAATCCAGTCGCCGAATTTTACACGATATCAATCTACTAATTGAACCATATCAAACAGTAGCATTAGTCGGTCGTAGCGGTTCGGGGAAATCAACTTTGGTAAAACTCTTGTTTCGCTACTTTGAACCGCAATCTGGGAAAATACTAATGGACGGTGAAGATATTCGCAACTTAGACGTAGGAGAATATCGCAGAAGATTGGCGATCGTTCACCAAGAAGTAGATATTTTCAACGGTACAGTTTTAGATAACCTAACCTACGGAAACGAAAACGTCAGTTTTGCAGAGGTGGAGGAAGCCTGTAGGATTGCCAAACTTGATGAAGTAATCAACTTGTTACCTGAAGGTTACTATACCGTAGTCGGCGAACGCGGAGTGAGATTATCTGGAGGACAAAGACAGCGACTTGGAATAGCCAGAGCATTGTTAGTTAATCCCGACGTACTCATATTTGATGAAGCCACATCCAGCTTAGACTACGAATCCGAGCGTTCAATTCAACTAGCAATGCGTTCAATTCAAGGAACCCGCACCACCATAGTCATTGCTCACCGACTGAGTACCGTCAGAGAAGCCGACAAAATCGTCGTATTAGATCAAGGAAGAATTGTAGAAGTAGGAAGCCATGAACAACTCCTCCAAGAACAAGGAATTTACCGTAGATTGCACTCATTGCAAGAAACAGGAGAGCTTTTGAATTAGTTGACAGTTGACAGTGGACAGTTGACAGTTAACCTTTAAAAACTTTCTCAAAAAAAAACTTTGGCATTTCCGAAACGTTGTGGTACGATTAATAATCGTGAGACTACATGGGTCGGTGTCCGAGTGGTTAATGGAGGCGGACTGTAAATCCGCTGGCTTAGCCTACGCTGGTTCGAATCCAGCTCGGCCCATATCACATCTAGATTTTGGATTTAGTTGATAAAAATCCAAAGTCTAGAATCAAAGCTTTTTGCCGATGTAGCTCAGTGGTAGAGCACACCCTTGGTAAGGGTGAGGTCACGAGTTCGAATCTCGTCATCGGCTTGTTTGATTTTAATAGGATTAATAATTCTTACTATTCTTGTTCATGTAGTTTGACGGTGTTAAAAGATTACTCTTGCTGCCCTTTAGTCAAAATTCACACCAAAATCAACACCTAGTACTTCTTCTATTCTTTGTAAGGTTTCAATAGGCAAGGCTTTAGTTTCTTCAGCCTCAATTCTATACCAGTTCATTGTTGTCATTGGTATTTGGCGACAAATCTCAGCCAGCGAGCGACTATCAGCTTCTCGTACTTGACGAATCCGCGAACCTAACTCTGGAATCTCTATTTCTAATATTTTTTTAACTTTCATCAATTTTTCCCTAATGTTATATCCTCCTTTGTTCTAAATCATTATGTTACATCTGATAACTAGTAAAGCATCAAGTTACACTTTATGATTAAATAATCATAGTGCAGAATGAGAAACTATGAAACAATCAACTGCAAGCGCTTTACTAAAAGCGTACAATTCATTACAGGAAATAGTTGTGGAACTTTACAACGAATTTCAAAAAGCAGTGGAAAATAGAGATGATGCAGATGCAAGTTTGCTTGAGTCAAGAGCGGAAATTTTGTTTGAGCAAGCGGAAGCGATTATAACTGTTTTGGAGGAGCAAAATGGATAGAAAAGAAGCACAAAATTTAGCAAATGATGCTAAAAACTTGAGTCAGCAAGGATTAGAGTTAATTCAGCAAGGAAAATATCGCGAGGGACATAATTTAATACGTCAAGCTGTGGAAGCTGGTAGAAAATGCCGAAACTTTTTGGAACAGCCAAAAGTAGAAAGAGGTTTGGGAATACTTGAACGAATGCATAAACAAGGTTAAGAATGGGAGTTTATCAAGTTCTGGGATTCTGCTCAGTCATTAATTTTGACTACCTACCCATTGAAAATTTCTTGAACTGTGATGATAGCGATTCTTGCGAAGCCTTGCCCTTCGCGATTGCCATTGATTTATTTTGCATCACACTTTGTAATATCTATTCTTCTCTAAAGGTTTGTAGTTGCGCTTCAGCGCCAATTCTTATACAACTTCAACGCAAATTTACCCGCAATACTTTCCCGAAATTTCTTGATTTTAGATAACATTTCTGCTGGTAATTCTTCAGAATCAGAAGATTTTATTGGATGTTGCGGTGGTTGCAAAATTGGTGCAGCAAGGGAAGCAAAAGTAATATCAGCAGCAGAAATTTTATCTCCTATTAAGTAATTACGTCCGTCTACTAATAAACCACTGACTTTTTCAAAAATACTGTTAATTTGTTGATAATATTGCCCTACTGATTCCACGTTAACATCATATTTTTTTCTCACAAGTGAACGCATCGGTGGATAAATTACCGGAAATAATAACTTCTCGAAATTAGGTACATTCTGAGTCCATTTTTCTTTGATAATCTTGTTATTATCAACTATATAAAAATAAGCCCAGCTTCTGATAGCAGTACCTAGTTGTTCGTCAAATAATTCTTCTAATTCTTCAACTTCTTGACGCTGTTGGGAATCTATAGGATATAGTTTTGCGTCATTAGGAGAAATTGAATCAAGGTATTGCAAAATATCAGTTGAATCGGTAAAAACCTTATCTTCAGTTACAAGCACGGGAACAGTTGCACCACCGACTTTACTTGTTGCAAATCGGTAAAAAGGCGGCATATGTGGTTCTTCGATGTATGGTAATTTTAAGATATCAAGCGTCCATCTTACTTTTTCACAATAATGACTTACCGGAATAGTTATTAAACGGAATGGTTTTTGTTGATTTTGCATTTTTTTGTTGCAATTAGGTTGCTTTGATTATGGAATGAGAACGATATTAAAATTAAATATGATAATTAAATATTAATGTTAAGACCGAACGGTTTGTTAGTTGTCAAAAAAATCTGTTTTAATTGATATTTATTGAGGAATAGAAAAAAGTATAATCACCTGTTTTGATTCATCTCCGCCGGTGAATGTAATTCCCCGTCTAATAACATAAGTCCATTAAAATGGACTGAGAAATAGTTTTGGCGACAGATAATAAATAATTACAATTAATTGAAATCTTATTTATCAAGATGACATTTCCAATTCAACCTGAATATAATTATTCAAATATTTAATTGCCCTTTCAAGGTGAATCGAATCATCGTACAATTTACTCATCATTACCGCACCTTCAAGCAAAGAAATCATTACAGTTGCGACTTCATCGGCATTTATTTCCGGACGAATTTCACCTCTAGCCATTCCTTTTTGAATCACTCGACGAATCATATCGCGTAAAGAATTCATCGCAGTTTGAACACGATGGCGCAACATCGGATGAGTATCATCGCTTTCCACCGCAGTATTGAGCAGGGGACATCCTCCCTCAACCGCAGGATTTTCAACATTCGCACCAAATACGCTGATAATAGCTTGTAAACGTTCACTTGCATGACGCTTATTCTTCAACGCATCTCGATAACGCTGTTTAATCAGTTCAATTGCATAATCAAACGCTTGTAATGCTAATTCATCCTTACTTTGAAAATGGTTATAAATCCCCCCCTTCTTTAATCCAGTCACCCGCATGATGTCGGAAATAGACGCACCAGCATAACCCTGGGTATTAAACAGTGCAGCAGCTTGGTACAATATTCTTTCTTTTGTTTCTTCACCTTTAGACATCATTATGCTTCAGACCGACAGGTCGTTTTTAGACTATCATATCAAAAGTTTCGAGTCAAGTTAGGAGTTGTAGAGACGTAGCAATGCTACGTCTGTACCAAAGTGAGGAGTTAGTTGACAGTTGACAGTTCTTATTTCTCCCCCGAACCCCATCCTCTTCTACCAGCTGCCAGTATTTTCCATGGAAGCCCAAGGTTCCTGTGGTGGTAGTGCGTCTCCTTTTTGTAGCAATTCAATTGAAATACCATCTGGCGATCGCACAAAAGCCATGTGTCCATCTCGTGGGGGACGATTGATAGTGACACCACCGGATTTAAGGCGATTGCAAGTTTCGTAGATGTCATCAACTCGATAGGCAAGGTGTCCGAAATTGCGTCCACCTTGATAGTCTTCGGAGTCCCAATTATAAGTAAGTTCAACTAGAGGTGATGTTGATTCTTTTACTTTGTCTACATCTTGTGGTGCAGCGAGAAAGACTAAGGTAAAACGTCCTTTTTCGCTTTCTTTTCTTCTTACTTCAACTAATCCCAGCTTGTTGCAATAAAAGTCTAAAGATTTGTCTAAATCGCTAACCCGAACCATTGTGTGCAAGTATTCCATGACAATTATTAATTATCGGCTTTCAATTATCAATTATTACTTGCTACAAGCGGTATGGACACATATCAAATAATTGTTTTATCAATCATGCTTATTGTCTATACCCAATTCCCAATATTAAAAAGTAAATGTAGTTCTCAATGCACCAATAAAGACATCATTGTTATTTTCATTTTGATTAGGAGACTTTAACCAAATTATACCGGGTGTAATTGAGATATTGTCATTTATCGGATATCGGTATAATGCTTCAATATGGATAGGTGTATCATTTGTAAAATTGGTAGGTCGCGGAGAAATATCCCCTGCATAGGGTTCTGCACCAGCTACAATTGCACCTAAACCACCTTTTTTACCCAAGTCTGGGAATACTAATGCTACCGCATAATTCCATATTTCTGCATCGCCTCCGCCGTTAAAATCGACATCAGTATAACTACCCCAACCCCGGATACTGAACTTTGAACTGAGATCGAGTTGAGCCTGTACTCCATAGGAATTACTCAGAATTTGTCTTTCTGTTGTACCGGGGAGTAAACCGTTAGCAAGGTTAGTTCCAGTGCCACCAAAAGCAAAGGTTGTATCACCTGGATCATAACCGTTGACATAAGTCAAGCCTAGTTTAAATTTTTTGGCTGGTTGAAAAACAATTTGTCCTAAAGCCGAATAATTTCCATTAAACAAGCCTGCTTTTTCGTTTGGATTGGAACCATTTTTGGCAAGATAACCACCTTCAAGTTTAATTGTATTGCCCAATTTGTAACTAAAACCAACACCAGTTGTAGAATTGGCAATTCCCAAGCGATAAATGGGATTTCGTTCGGCGAATCGGGAAAGCGCACCAGTTGCACCACCACCTGTATTTAAGCCGGAGTTGAATACATCTGCATAAAAGTGATGTCCTCCTAAACTAGCCATTGCTGTTACTGTGAGATTATCACCAACGGGGAAAACATAGTGCAATCTATCGAGAATAATATCATTACCATCGTTACCGTCATATGCAAAACGACCTTCATTTGTACCAATTTCATCTTGAAATGAGTTACCAATACTTCCTGCGGTTAGACGAGTAAACAGTTTATCTTTGCCTGTGAAACTAGATACTAACTGAAGACGAATTCTATTATTAAACACAAATTCAGTGTCTACATCATCTCCATCTGCACCTGCGAGGGTAAATGCGACTTCACCCTGAAGTTTTGTAGTAGCAGAAAATTGATTTGCTTCGATTTCAGCAGTACGGGCTTCTAAAGCATCAACTCTACCGCGCAAAGTTGCAAGTTCGGCAGAAAATTCTGATTGTAAACGTTGTAAAGTTGCTAAGTCTTCTTGAGAAACTATATTAGCAGTAGCTGTAGCGATTAATTCATTAACTCTGTCCAAGCAAGCATTTAAACCAGCAGCGAATTCGTAACGAGTTAAAGCACGATTACCGCGATAAGTTCCGTTGGGATAACCTGCTATACAGCCATAGCGCTCAACTAATGATTGTAAAGCCGCAAATGCCCAGTCTGTGGGTTGAACATCGGATAATTGAGAAACTGAAGTGACTTGAGATATAATTTGTTTTTTTTGTTGGGAATCTATCTGATTTTCTGAATCATCAGCAATCCCACTTAATTGAAAAGATGTTTCAACAAATTTATTTGCATCTTCAATAATTATAGGGGTAGCATTCAGCGGAATTATTTGAGAATCTGGCTGTGTTGCTGTTGCTTTCCTTGGTATTAAACTTGTCGTAACGGTTGTTATTATGAAAGCAGTACCCAATAAAATAGGACTACTTACCCATAGTTTAAATTTAAAAATATGCTGCATCATTTGGTTCTTCAGTACTTGTTATGCCAAATTATTAGTAATAGCTCTTAAATAACATTAAAAAATGTATCAAAAAATTACTAAAAAGGATGTAGAGATTGACATATAAAT
>JACYMD010000109.1 GCA_015272215.1 Rivularia sp. T60_A2020_040
AGTTTATTAACTTGGCATTTTGATATTAATTATTCATAGAGGGAGCGATAGAACCTTAATTATTCTATTAAATAAATAAAACTGTTATTTATTCAAGCATAAAAATAAAAATTAGCTAATTCTTCGTTCAATAGATATAAAACCCCTAACTTTCTGTATAACTAAAGGCATATATTTACTCAATTTTTGGTATTTATTGATATCAAAATTAAAAATTAGTTTCCAGAGACGCTCATAGTATCCCCTATTTACATCTGTCCCAATAACGGAAAATCGTGAGTATATCGTTATTTTTACTTTGAATTGCTCGGATTTTATCAAATGGTTAATATTGTCTGTTGTGCAATCTGCAAACCTTCCTCAACAGGTATTACATAAGCGTGTAACCCAGAATCATCGGTACTAATTCTACCTTCGCAATCGATGGTTTGTTGATTGCTCCCGCAATCGAGTTTCAATCCGCACCATGTGAGTTGAGAACAAATGCGATCGCGCATATAAAGCGTATTTTCACCAATTCCACCACCAAAGACAATCGCTTTGGCTCCACCTAATACAGCTAAATAAGCCCCGATATATTTCAGAATCCGGTAACAGAAAACCTCTATTGCTATTCGTACCCGCTTATTGGTATCAAAATGTTCCATTAGCACCCTTGTATCATGAGACATCCCAGAAATACCCAAAAGCCCAGATTTATGATTGAGCAAGTCTTCTATTTCGCTGACTTCAACACTTTCTTTATTCGCAAGATAATTGATAATTGCCGGATCAATATCACCACAACGTTTGCCCATCATCAATCCTTCGAGGGGTGTAAAACCCATTGATGTATCGATAGATTTTCCGGCTTTAATTGCTGTTGCAGAACAACCACTTTCTAAATGCAAGGTAATAATATCAACTTCTGCAATCGGGGTATTAGTTATCTGGGCGTATCGCGTCGCCATGTATTGATGCGAGATACCGTGAAAGCCGTAACGTTTGATTTGATATCGTTCTGACAGTTCGTAGGGAATTCCGTAAAGATAGGCAATATCCGGTATATTCCGGTGAAAGAGAGTATCAAAAACAGCCACCATCGGCACTTTACGATCAAAGTAGTTACGGGTAGCACGAATTATATCTACAGCGTTTGCATTATGTAGCGGTGCAACTTCTTTGGGTGCTTCAATATCTGCTATTACTTTGTCATCAATTAATACTGGAGTAGTGAAGCGATTTGCTCCATGCACTATTCGATGTCCGACAACATCAAATTTAATATTTATTTCTTGTTCATTTAGCCACTTTAATGATTGTTGAGTCGCTTCCAAATAATCTTTAGCGCTGATTTGCTGCTTGTCAATTACTTTGTTGTCTTGCAACTGTGATAAAACGGTATCTCCTCCGATATGTTCTATAGAACAGCTGATTATTTTATGCAACTGCTGTAAGTCAGGGTTGTCAGAATCTGCCCGTATCAATTCAAACTTGAGAGAGGCACTACCTGCATTAAATACTAAAATATTCATTGGTCATTTTATCCTGTTAATGCTGGTAAAACCTTTTCACCAAATACCTGAATAAACTGTTCTTGTTCTCGGTTTACATTGTGTAAAATCAGTTCATCAAATCCTAGTTCAATATATTCCTGTAGCCAGTTGACAAATTGCTGAGTGTCTGATTAGATCCTCATGAAGTCGTATAATTCCTTTGCTTGAACAAACATCCCAGCAGCATCAAACTGCTGAGGAGTTCGCAATTCTGCCATCATAATGTTCTTAAAAATATTATTCCGCCATTGCTGATGAGCTTTTTGTAACGCGCTTTCTTGATCGCGATCGTAGGAAAGCTGCACTTTTAAAATCATCGGTTTACCTTCTCCACCACCGCTCCGAAAAGCATTAACCACTTCTTTCAATTTAGGAAGTGGATGAGAAATCGTAATCAATCCATCTGCCCAACTACCAAGCCATTTTGCAGTTTCAGCGGTGATAGCGGCTCCAAAAATTAAAGGAAGCGTTTGGGGGCGAGTATAAAGTTTTGCTTCTTCAACGCAAATTAAACCGTGATGGATAACAGTTTCTCCCGCCCAAAGAGCGCGAATGACATCGACACATTCCTTAAGACGGGCATTACGTTGAGATTTACACGGCCAGTGTTCGCCGGTAATACTTTCGTTCAGTGCTTGACCGCTACCTACAGTTAGCCAGAAGCGATTAGGGAACATCTGCCATTTGAGTCCAGAAAACTTTCTACATCCAAGGAATAAAAAACTGCATTCTTATACCATAATTCCTGCACCATATTTACTTGTTTTAATAATTACTACGTCCGACGTAAAAAGCTTGATCATTGCCATCTGGCTGTATGCCAATCATCCGATAACTCTGGCGAATCTGTTCCATTTCATGTTGGTGCAGTTTCATCGATGGTTGGCGTGTAACTCCACCATTCCCACCGACACACCATTGGTAAAATTTTTGGCGCGACCAATGGTAAGTTCCTAGCATCGGGTTGTACATTGACTCAAAGGTTCTGCGTCGAATGGCACTAAGAAAAGCTATAAGCTATGCTGAATAAGAACTATAGCTTTTAAAGTAATTTAACAATGAAAGGATGGCTCAGAAAGTTATTTTTGATGCCATATTCTCACTCACTGCCATAGCCTGCTGAGGAATAGGTTGGCGAAACGCGGCTCAGTATGAGGCTTTGAGGGTGTTGTCAGAAAAAGCGGCGCAACTGGGGAACCGCTGCGCTGATTTGACGGTACCAGGCAGGGGCATACAGATTCTGCGTTGGTGTAGCAAATAATCGTGCCCCCACCTGGCGAGACTGTGCCGCCAAATCTTCCCCAGTTGCTGGATCACTCGTGGGGAAACTTGTCCTTGATAGGGAGCAACGCGAAAAAGTGGGTTACTAAGATTTGGAACGATGCAGAGGCTATTTCAAAGTGCGATAGCGAAGCGCTGCTGCAAGCATCGCGCGCTTTAAAAACCTAATTTTGTTGATAATTTAGCTGTGTAATTGAGAATAGAAGCCCGATTTCACCTGCCGGAGCGTTGCTCCCTCCTTGATATGTGGTGAACCTATGGTAAAAAAGGTTTCGAGAACCTTGGGTGGGACTGTCTAGCAAATTCTTGATGTATGAGGGGTGGGCAGGAAAGAAAAATTTTTTGTAGGTAGAAAAAGCTTACTTGTTCATGAAATACTTTATTTGAAACAAGTAAGCAAATCTAACTACTACTACTGTGACATTACGAGTAAAAATCCTCAAGGATAAATTTAATCAATGTTTAGGATTGCCGATTCATTGAACTGTTACCATCTTCGGTAATTGAGCAAGCTATTGGAGAGCTAAAAATAAAATATAAGAAGCGATTATTTGACCCATTTATAACGTTATGGGCGTTTTTATCTCAAGTTTTAGATAGTGATAAAAGTTGTCATAATGCCGTGAGTAAAATAATTGCTTATTTGACAGGAGAAGGAGTAGAAATTCCTTCAACTGATACCAGTGCCTACTGCCAAGCAAGGTCGAGATTACCAGAAAAACTGTTAGAAAAACTTTTCAGTCAGGCTGCACAAAATTTAGAAGATAAAGTAACAATAGAACATTTGTGGTGTGGTCGAAATGTCAAAGTAATAGACGGCTCAACTGTTTCCATGCCTGATACTATAGAAAACCAAAAAGCATATCCTCAACCAAAAAATCAAAAAGCTGGATGTGGATTTCCAATTGCTAAAATTGGCGTAATATTTAGTCTAGCAACTGGAGCTGCTGTTGCTTTAGTAATTGATGTTCTTAATACTCATGATATCAAACTTGCTCGTCAACTCTATCAGTTTTTAAACCCCTTAGATGTTCTTTTAGGAGATAGAGCTTTTTGCGCTTATGCCGATTTATTTGCTATTCAAAAACTTGAGTGTGATGTTGTATTCCGTAAACATCAAAGCCGAAAAACTTCGATGAAAAAAGGAAAAATTGTTGGAGAATGTGACAAAATAGTTACTTGGTACAAGCCGAAAAAACGCCCCCAAGGATTGAGTAAAGATGAATTTGATATTTTGCCTCAAACTATAACTGTAAGAGAGATTCACTATTGTATTGTTATTGCTGGTTTTCGTACTCAGAAAGTCAGTTTAATCACTACTTTATTAGATAAAGCTACTTATTCCACTCTAGATATTGTTAAGTTATATAGTAAGCGCTGGGATGTTGAGCTAGATTTAAGACATCTTAAAACTACATTGGGCATGGATGTTTTACGATGTAAAACTCCTTCAATGGTACGCAAAGAAATTTATGTTTATTTGCTCGCTTACAATCTACTTCGTAGTTTAATGTGGTCGGCAGGAACTACTTATGGCACTTCCCCATTACGTTTATCATTGCAAGCTACTCGCCATCATTTGAATAACTTTATTCCTCAATTATTAGCTGTTTGTGCAACAAAAATTTACCGGATTTATCGCACTTTGTTGAAAGTTATTGCTCATAAAAGTGTTCCCTCTCGCCCCGGCAGAAGTGAAGCAAGAGTTCGTAAACGTCGTCCAAAAGCTTATCCCTTAATGACGAAACCACGGCATGAATTACGTACTAAATTGCAAACAGCTTAAACCATAAGTCTTTCCGCTTTTCTTAGTGCCATTCGTCTTTACGCTCCTTGTCCCATAAACTGCATCAGTCCGCCATCTATAACCAACGTACTACCGTGAATATACTTAGCATTACTTGAAGCGAGGAATACGGCAGCGTGAGCAATTTCTTGAGGTTCAGCTGCCCGCTTCATGGGAATAGACTGCACTTGCTTTTGCCAAACCTCTGTATCCTCTTTGGCAGATTCATTAAAGGGAGTCAGCACCATTCCTGGTGCAATGTTGTTGACGTTAATGCCTTTTTCTGCAACTTCTAACGCTAATGTGCGAGTCAGGTTTCGCAGACCACCTTTGGCAATGTCATAGTCAGCCGCTCCGGCTCTGGGAATTTCCTGATGAACGCTGGTGATGTTGATGATGACACCCCGCTGATCTTTGCCCTCTAAGCCACGAATAAAATGTTGACAACACAGAAACGGACCATAAAGATTGGTCTTTAATGCCTTGTCAAAGCGTTCATAGGGCATATCTTTTACTGGAATTCCGGCTGAATCTATCCCAGCATTATTTACCAGAATAGTAGGTGTCCCTAGCTGCTGCTGCGTTTCTTGAAATAAGCGAGCGATCTGATCGGGTTGAGTTTGATCTAACGGCACAACTACCGCTTTGCGACCTGCTTGTTCAACGAGTTTGCGGGTATGCTCTGCCCCGTTGCGATCATCGAGATATGTAATGGCAACATCGGCACCTTCTCTGGCAAAGGCGATCGCAGTTGCCTGACCAATCCCAGAGTCAGAACCTGTGACGACAGCAATTTCTCCTTTCAAGCTTTGTTCTTTCATGATGTAATGATTAACTCCATGTAATGGTTTACCGATTCGAGATTACTTAAAGAAGGCGACTGACTGAGCTAACCAGTCATATGTCCCTATGCTTCAGTTCCCCGCACGGGGTATTGATTTTTCAAGATAAAATCGATGCCCGATGCAATATCACTCAAATGGGGACGACCAAAAGGACCGCTGTTGATGACGGCATAAGCAGCCGTGCAATCGGGTTTAATCAGAAATAGAGCGGGTTCATTAAACAGAGGCGGTTCTTTCTCTGAGGCTCCTTTGGAGATATAAAGCCCCCACTGCCGCATTGATTCAATACTCAAACCGTAGCCGATGGTAACCTGTGCCACATTCCACTCTTGCTTGGTTGTTTGGGCGCGTTCTTGGTTGTCTCCACTGATGGCGATCGTTTCTACGCCCAATTCTTTAAATTCCTCTAACCGTTGCTCCAATTCACCCAGTTGCTCTTTGCAAATCGGACAATGCAATCCCCGATAAAACAGAATCATTGTGTAGTTTTGAGGGTGTTGGTCGGCTAGTTTCCAAAGATCACCATCCACCGTTTGAACTTCTAAAGACGGAGCCAGGACTCCGGTTTGCAGTTTAGTTGAGGTTACTTGTGTAGTTTTCATACCTATTCTTGGGAAAATGATTGGATCATCATAAATCTAGACAAATAATTGCCTGCGAGAAATTACTGTTTTCAAGACAGAACATTTGTACAATATTTATTGATTTTTTTTGTGGCTTCGCTAGTTCGAGCATAGGGAACCCGCAAGTGAATTTTATCTGCCAAAAGTAGGAGATCAGCCTCGGTGTAGGTAGTTAAGCAATATCGTAGTGTGATTACAAATTATTAAGGAAGTCCTCCGGCTCCTGTGACACCGAGAATTTCTCCTACAACATACCTGCCATCTTCAGAAGCAAGAAATACGAATGATGGAGCTAATTCTGCGGGTTGAGCAGGTCGCTGCATCGGCCAATCTTCACCAAAATGAGCAGTCTCTTCTGCTGAAAATGATTGGGGAATAAATGGTGTCCATACCGGGCCCGGAGCAACAGCATTAACTCGAATCCCTTGTTTAATCAGTTTGTTTGCTAAACCTTTTGTAAAAGTGACGATCGCACCTTTTGTGGCAGCATAATCAAGAATTCTAAACTCTGGTTGATAAGCCTGAATCGATGTTGTATTGATAATCACACCGCCAGCGCTCATATGCGGCAAGGTCTGTTTGACCATATGAAACATGGAAATGATATTGGTGCGGAAGGTTTTCTCAACTCGTTCGGGGCTAAACTCATCCATTGTTTCCACCGTTTTACCCATAAATGCTGCATTGTTAATCAAGATATCAATGCGTCCAAAACGGTTAATGGTTTCTTGCACAACGGTTTGACAATGCTTATCATCTCCAATATCGCCTGGAATTGACACGCACGAGCGCCCTGAATCCTCAACCAATTTTTTAGTTCCCTCGGCATCTTCATGCTCGTTGAGGTAGGAAACTACCACATCAGCACCCTCTCTAGCGAAGGCTAAAGCGACAGCGCGACCGATACCACTGTCTCCTCCTGTAATCAAGGCGATTCTGCTAGTCAATTTTCCACTACCTTTATAAGAGCTTTCTCCATGATCGGCTTTGGGCTGCATCTGGGATTCTACTCCGGGAGTATCTTGAGTCTGTTCTGGATATGGGGGTTTATCCAATACCTGACGAGGATCTGTTGTATTCTTTGCTGACGACATTGTGATTTCTCCTTATGTGTACAAGTTGTAATATTAGCGATCGATCTAGGGACTACGACGGGAACTTTGCCTGGGGTTTATGTAATTTACTACTCCCTACTCCCTGACCCCACCCGGCATTTTTGGCTTGGTCGAGTACTACGGAGCACGACGGGTGTAGGTGTAAACCACAACCTCAATTCTCCAATTATCAATTATTCAGATGAGCTTTTATTCTGTGCAGTAACCAAAAATAGCTTGATTGAATCAGTTACTTGTTCTTAAATTTATATATTTGCATATTTCTTTTTATCATCCCATAGTATGATTTACAATCATATTTTAAAGGTATAAATATCAGGGTAAACGCAAGAAAATTTAGATATTATATCAGCTAGAATGTAAGGGAATAG
>JACYMD010000046.1 GCA_015272215.1 Rivularia sp. T60_A2020_040
GCTTATTAAATTGGCACTTTAATTGTTAGTTTAGCATAATAAGTACTGAAGAACCGAATATTAAAAATAATATTAAAAATAATAAATCTAATTTATCTTCTACCTAAAGAGATAAATTATTAGATGGAAGGTGAATAGAAAAATAGAAATATGCATCGAACTGTAGATAGATTCATCTGTTGCACCATAAAAACCTATCGTTAAAATAATTACTAATTGTTTGAGTTCATTTTTACCCGCCTGGGATTGTAAATCCCAGTTTGATAGCAGAAGTCCATTAAAATGGACTAAAGATATTACAGCTTTAGGTTAGTTATATTTATATTTATATTTATATTTATATTTATATTTATGGCTTTAAACCTTTAAGACAGTCTGGAATCAGATTTTTCCCGACTGCCGAATGCCGACTGCCTGTTTTGGTAAAGAAGATATAAGTCAATACAGTTCAGTTAAGGATATAAATTAATTACCGCAAACAAACAGATCGACTTTTTTGGAGGGGGTTTGGGGGACGCAACCTTCCCCCGATTGGGGGTTTGGGGGAGAATCCCCCAAGTCTTGGTTCTCAATAAATTGATTGACGGACAACCTTAACCGGGGAACGCCGGTCGCCGCAGGCTCCGCCGAGAATCGGCTCTTGTACCGGCGACTGAACTGTATTGAGATATAAGTAGATAAACTAAAGCTGATAGGTTGAATCACGATACCCTAGTAAGAGTTTTAGTCTAGGGTGATAAATTTGTGAGCATTGATGAAACGAAACCAGTTAAGCACAGCCGTTTGATTGCTGCATCTCCAATTTACTATGGCTGGGTGGTTTTGATGGCTGGGACATTAGGGATGTTGATGACAACCCCTGGTCAAACGGTAGGAGTTTCCGTATTCCTCGATAAAATCATTACCGAACTCGGTCTTACCCGTTCAACCGTTTCTTTACTATACATGTTCGGGACATTAGGTGGTTCTTTTACATTACCATTTATTGGACGCTTCATTGACCGCAAAGGACCACGCTACGCAGTAATTGCGATCGCGCTTTTATTTGCGCTTGCTTGTGTGGGGATGGGATTTGTTCAAGGTTTGATCACATTAGGATTAGGTTTTATCGCCATTCGCGGTTTAGGACAAGGAGCGTTAGGATTAGTTAGTGTGAATGTAATTAATCTTTGGTTTGTCCGTCGTCGTGGTTTAGCTATCAGCTTATCTGGGATTGGTTTTGCTTTGGGGATGGCAGTGTTTCCGTTATTAATTGAGTTTCTGATTACTCAATTTGGTTGGCGAACAACATACATGATTCTTGGCGGAGTCGTCGCAGTTACGATTCTCCCCGTAGGTGCTTTGATTTACCGCGAACAACCAGAACGCTATGGTTTACAACCAGATGGTAAAGTCACGGTAACACAAACTCAACATCGAGAGGAAATCAACCATACAGTGGCTACAGCACGTCGTACCTTTACCTTTTGGTTGTTTGCTGCCGGAGGCTTTTGTGTCGCAGCTTTGGGAACTGGGTTAATTTTCCATCATTACTCGATTATGGCAGCTTCAGGGATTGAGCGTTCTGTTGCTGCGATTGTATTTGTCCCCTTTGGCTTTGTCACCGCAACTACCAACTTTGTTACAGGCATACTCATGGATCGGATTTCCCCCCGTTTGCTCCTGGGTGTTATGCTCATACTGCTATGTGCTGCCTTAATCATGGCAGTACGAGTCACTGGTGCAGAATCAATGCTTGCATATGGATGTTTACTTGGTTTAATGCAGGGAATGAGTGGAGTTATTCAAGCTGGAGTTTATGCCTATTATTTTGGACGATCGCATTTGGGATCAATTAGTGGTTTAGCCACAACTATTTTGGTTGCTGGTACAGCTTTTGGTCCAGTATTGTTTGCCACTGGCTTTGACAAATTTGGTAGTTACGCCCCTATTCTCACATTTTCGATCATACTACCAAGTGCGATCGCCTTAACTGCATTTTGGGTGGAGATGACACAGAAAAAAAATTAGCCTTCCTCAGCGTGTACCTTTGCGTTAAAAAACGGAATGTGGGTTCAAATCACCCGGTGTTTATTTTACCCAAATTCGGTAACTTTACCCGAAAACAACTTCCCACACCGACTTTACTCGTGACAAAAATTTCACCACCATGAGTATGAGTAATAGCTTGGACAATCGCTAAACCTAAACCCGAACCACCTTGACGACGAGAACGGGCTTTTTCAGCCCGCCAAAAACGGTTAAAAACTAAAGATAAATATTCCGATGCGATACCAATACCAGTATCCGCCACTTCAATCACCACAAAATCATCACTTTTAAGCATTTTGACTCTGATGCAACCGCCATTAGACGTATATTGCAGGGCATTTTCGAGTAAATTCCCAAATAATCGTTGCAACTGATGGGCATCCCCCTTTACCCATACTTGATCAATCAAATCAGCTTCTAGGGTAATTTCCTTGGCTTCTGCCTGCGGCTGTAAGCTATCAATTAAATCAAATAAAATTTCATCTACAGGTATGGGAATTGCGGTTTTGGTCAAACTTACAAGTCCAGAATCGCTTCTTGCTAACAACAATAAATCCTCCACCAAGTGCGTCATCTGCTTTGTTGCGCCCTCTATGATGGCGATTTTTTTCACATCAGTGGGATGAATACGTTCCGGGTGATTTTGCAGTACTTCCACAGTCGTTTTAATCGCCGTTAGAGGACTGCGTAATTCATGGGACGCATCCGCCGTAAACTGTTGTAATTGCTGGAAACTCTGCTCAATCGGTTGCAAAGCTTTATTCGTCAACCACCAACCTGTACCACTAATTAAAACCATTCCCAAAATATTACCAACCCCCAAACCCAACAACAATCTCTCCAGTTCTTTTTGTAATTCCACAGTTGATGTACTTACACGCACATAACCGAAAATTTGTGGATTTTTTTCCGAAAAATAAACCGGAATCGTTAATCTTCTAAGGCGATTTTGCTGCCAATAATTAATCACAAAGGGTGTTTGCGGAAACTCGTTTCCTGCCTTTCCTAATAATTGCTTCTGAGCATCAAACCATTCCACACTCTGATGATATAGCCGTAAATCTTGCCAAGGAATATCCAAATCCCCATCATCATCTAAAATGGGGGGCATTTTGCGATCGACAGCTTTGCTATCGGCTTGAATAGCTGATAAATTATGAGCTGCTGCATCTGCCAATGTTAACAACTGCTGATCTAATTGCCGACTGAGGCTATAAGCAAAAAAATGATATACTACCACTGATGATAGTCCCATCACTACCATCATCGCCATCAAATAAGATAAAAGTAGTTGCCAAGTCGTAACGCGAAATTGAGGATTAGTTAAAATATCTCCCCACCGCCAAGGTAAAATAAACTTTCTAACCCCAAACCGACTTTTGTTTTTTGACTTTCTATTCATTTTGGTTAAGCCGATACCCAAGCCCGTAAACAGTTTCGATAAAATCATGTTTTGCTCCTGCGGCTTTGAGTTTTTGACGTATTCCTCGAATATGTACTTTAACTGTATCTTGTCCAGGCGGATCAATAGATGACCAAAGGCGATCAAGAATTTGATCGCGACTGAGGACGTGTCCATTATTACGAAGAAATAGTTCTAATAATTGATATTCTTTAGGTGTCATCGATAACAGTTGACCTTTGTAAGTGACATTACAAGTTGCTGGATCAAGCAGGAGTCCACCCCACTCTAACAGAGTTGATAACGGAACACTTCCACGTCTTAGCAAAGCCCGAATCCGGGCTAGTAATTCTTTTAAATCAAAAGGCTTAATCACGTAATCATCAGCACCTGCATCCAAACCTAATATTTTATCAATACTGGTATCTCTGGCAGTTAACATTAGCACAGGTAGACTATAACCACTCTGCCGTAATCTTTGGCACAATTCTATACCATTCAGTTTCGGTAACATTACGTCCAGAAGAATTAAATCATAACTGAATGCCGTGATCAAATCCCATCCTTCCTCACCGTCACCAGCTACATCAACCGCGTAATTATTGTCAGTTAAGGCTTCTGCAAGGGATGCAGCAATCCGTTCATCATCTTCAACTAATAAAAATTTCATTTTTGATTATTTTATGAATGTAAAAGTATTTTTATCACTATATATAAGTATTATTCAGTAATAAAAACAAGTCTCCAACCAAATATTAAGGATTTTTAGAATGATCATAAATCTTTCCGAGTTATTTACTTTTGCTGTCTTATGCTCAAAGGTAGTTGAGGTTGAGTAGCAGATGTATATTATATTGCCAAGTATTATTACACCTCGAACCTCAGAAATCTTGTATTCATTTAAGGGGTTTCAATGCTCAATAACAATCAGTCTCGTGAATTTCGTAAACTTCACCGCAAGATAGCACCAATATTGTTTATTCCTCTACTGCTGAGTGCGCTAACTGGTATTGGTTATCGTCTTGGAAGAAGTTGGTTTAGTATGCCCAAAGATACTGCGGAGATTTTTCTCGTAATTCACCAAGGTACTTTTTTAGGTAAGCCACTAGAACCAGTTTATGTCTCTTTGGTAGGGCTGGGACTAGTGGGGTTGGTGATTACCGGATTTGGTATGATTCGTAAAACCCAACAATCTCGCTCAAAAAAGGCACAATCTAAACTGAATGTCCGAACCATTCACAGTATGATTGCACCTATTATTTTTATACCATTATTAATCAGTGCTATTACAGGTATTGCTTACCGAGTAGGTGGAAGCTGGCTGGGATTACCAAAAGAACAAAGGAAGTTATTGATGACAATTCATCAAGGTAGCTATTTCGGTGATTTTGGTAAACCCATTTATGTTTTGCTTGTTGGTTTAGGACTGATTGCTATGCTATTTACAGGTATCAGTATGACGGGAATTTTTCGCAAATCTCGTTCCCCAGTTGAAGATAAGCAATAGACATCTCCAAAAAAGATGTAGAGACGGGGCGTATTGCTACGTCTCTACAAAGGTTCTGGACAACGCATAATTAATTTTCACCAGATGTCTAATAAAAGAAGAGATTTGTATATTCAAAGTTTTACTAATCTTGGTAAAATCGCTTGAAATTCAGCTTTGTTAAGAGTCGCAAAATAAAGCTCGACTTCAATATTTGGATAGCGATCGCGAATTGACTGATAAGCTCGATTTAGATACTCTGTATGTATTTGCAATTCTTTATCCGGGTTTTTACTTAAATTAGGGTCAATCATAGTTGCATAAGCGCCACAGTCTTGATGGTCGATGATAATCACTTTGTGAATATGATGTAGTCGATAGGATAGATCCAATTGGTCCCAAAATGCTTCGGCATCAGATGGATGAGGAAATCCTGTGACAGCCAAGGAAGCACCAGCTAAGGCTGTCCAATCATATTCACCACCTAAATGTTTTCTGCCTAAAAAGTCACTTTCTGCTGTCAAAAATCGAAAGTCAATACAACTCAGAACTAAAGCTTTTGCTTGATGAGTTTCTGCTTTGGCAGGTGCTGTTGATTGTAAAAGACTAAATGCTAATGCTCCAGGAAGGAAGGATTTAAGAAAATGACGGCGACTAGCCGAGGGATGACAACAAAGACATTGACTAGTCTTCGATTGATTGATACTGTTCTTCATTTTTGATTTGTAGATTTACTGCTGAAACTCTAGCTTGAAAACTAGCCCAATAATCAATATTAATATCTGGTAATTCATTAATTATCCGTTGTTCAAGAATACCATTTTTTATTTGCGATTTGAAGTTGTGAGTTTGTTGATTGGGATTGGGCATTTTTGAAGGCTCCTCAGATTGTTTAATCTAGATTAATTATCTTGTTAAGCGAATATTCCCCTGATTTCAATAAATATAATAATCTCCAATTTTTTTGTCTAATTCAGCTTGAATGAGTTTTAAAATTCGACTAAACTCTACCGTTTTTTGGAGTAAAATACCTGCTCCTAGCTGACTAATTTTTTTGAAAGAAGAGGAAAGCTTTGGATGATTTGTATTGTTGGTTAAAAATATCAAAGGCATTTCAAAACTTGTTGAAGATCCATGTATTTTTTGAAATTTTTGATAGCCGATTTCTTCAACTATTTCTAATGAATAAACAATTAAATCTGGGTACTGTTCATTAGCTAAATGTGAACCCATAAAAATATTGTTGGCTTCAATTACATGAAAATTATTATTTCTCAGAAATTGACATAATAGGTGACGAAAACTTCTGTCGTCTTCAACTACTAAAATATTCTTCATGATTTTCGATTTTTGAGTTATTTCTTGGTAATGGGGCAATAAAATTGATGCTGATGTTCATCAAAGGGTGGTGATTTAATCGATTAAATTTGTTAAATTTTATTAGAGAATAAAATCACACACCCGAATTATAAATGGGACAAAGTATTAGGCTTTATTGATGATTCTAAATATCTATTGTGCTTTGTTGAGAATAAAGTAGTACTCCACTCCATGTCATGAATTATGATAAATTATTAGTTGCCATTTATCGCTTAAATCAAGGGCTAAAGTCTCACTACAAACATTTAAAATTAATGACATAAACCAGTAGTGTCAATCATTTAATTCCATCAATTCCTTTGTTTTCAAATCAGCCGCTATAGTTTCAGAACATCCTACAATCTGAGGATTAAGAGAACAAATCGCATCTGTCGTTGTTGCAAAACAATTTGACAATCCAATGATGTTTAAAAATCCTGAACGCTCTAATATTTGCTTAACTTCAGGTTGTAAACCTGTGAGAATTAAGCGACAATTATGCCGTTTTAAGTCGTGGTAAATATCTTCTAAGGCTACTAATCCAGTCGTGTCTATATTTGGCACAAACCGTAACCGCAAAATTAAATACTTCACTTCCGGCTCATCGCGGAGGAAGGTAACAAAGCGTTCCGCAGCACCAAAAAATACAGGTCCATCTACACGATATACGGCAATTTCTTTACTTAATTCTAAAGGAGTACCAGGGGGAAATACCTCCGTTTCCGGTATTTTAGCTAAGCTTAAATCGCTCATCCGTTTGATAAACAAAACTCCTGCTGCAATTAATCCCACTTCCACAGCCAAAACTAAGTCAAACAAGATTGTCACCAACCAAGTCAGAATCATCACCGCAAAGTCGGAGTAAGTCGCACGTACCAATAAACCAATGGCTTCCCACTCAATCATCCGCACACTAACTACCATCAAAATACCAGCCAGTGCTGCTAAGGGAATTTGTGCCGCTAAGGGTGCTAAAGTTAAAACAATCATGGCTAAAGCAACACCATGAATTACTCCAGATAATCTAGTTTTACCACCAGAACGGACATTCACAGCAGTCCGAGCAATTGCACCCGTCGCGGGAATACCACCAAAAAATGGCACAATCATATTAGCCAAACCTTGACCAATTAATTCGCGATCGCTATTATGTTTCTGGCTGACTGTCATACCATCAGCCACCACCGCTGATAGCAACGATTCAATACTCCCCAATGCAGCCAAAGCCAAAGCTGGATTAATCAGTTCCCGAATCACAGTAAAATCATTCCAGTGGGGAATACCTTGGGGTATCGGTAAGGATTGGGGAATAATCCCAATTGTCGGTACATCCAAATCAAAATAAGCAGCTATTCCCGTTGCTAATACTAACCCAACTAAAGAACCCGGTATTGTAGAATTAATTTTCGGCCACAAAACCTTGGCGACAATCACCACCGTTGCTAACCCCACAGCCGCCCAGTTTAAAGCTTCTACATGAGTTAAAGTTTGCCAAAGCGTCGGTAGAAAATGTTCGCTGCGTGGTAATTGTAAACCAAAAAAATTATTTAATTGACCACAAAATATAATTACGGCAATACCATTGGTAAAGCCTGCCGTCACTGGATAGGGAATAAACTTGACTAACCGTCCCAGTTTAGCAACTCCTAGGGCTACCTGGATAATCCCAGCCATCACCCCAGCAATCCAAACTTTCTCAATACCATACTTAGCGACAATTCCCACCAAAACCACAGCCATTGCACCTGTAGGCCCGGTAATTTGGACTGGGGAACCACCAAAAATTGCGGCGACAATTCCCGCCACAATCGCGGTGTAAAGTCCCGCCTTGGGTTCCACACCACTAGCTACCGCAAAGGCTAAAGCCAGAGGTAAGGCTACCACCGCTGCTGTTAATCCCCCCGTTAAATCGCCGCGCAGTCCACTAAACCAGCGATTTAAACGCAAAAGTTGTGGTTCTTCAAGGATATCAGAGATTGCCATATTGACTCCAAACACGATTTGGTTGATGCACTCACAGGTTTTATTCCATCTGTTCCAATGCTTCACGCACATTCACCAGATGGTTATTAAACACCTCCAGCGCTGTATCCAGTACCTTGAAAATAGCTGAATCACGAATCGAGTAAAAGACATAGTTACCTTGTCTACGACTCGTGACTAGATTCAGCCGACGCAGGATTCCCAACTGCTGAGAGATAGAGGAAGCATCTATTTCTAGCCACTGGGCAATATAATTCACGTTTTGTTCACCCTCTCGCAGAGTATCCAATATTTGAATCCGCACCGGGTTGGACAAAACCTGGAAAAAATCTGCCTTGAAGTAACTAGGCTCAAGCAACATCTTAATATCTCTCTACCTTCAAAGTATTGCAGATAGTTTAACACTTATGCTATGCTTCAGCAAGTTAGATAAATAACTTTTAAGCTCACCTTTTCGGGTTACTCCCGCAGGAAACTACAGTGGAAGCACAACAGAACAAGAGCGAACGGCGCAGCAGTGCGGTTGATGTCAAAAATATCGGTATGATGCCAATATCAGTAGAATCGTCAAATAAGCTGGAAATTCTGCAAACACCAGCAAATTCCGATCTGAGTCCGATTGTCAGAGATACAGAAGTTGCGAAAACATTTTCCTGTGCAGGGATACGTCCGATTGGTGCTAGCCAGCTGAAAGTTGTGAAGACGATGAATGTCATGGGTATTCGTCCCATTGGCGCTCATACAATAGATATTGTTAGCAGCATGAACCAGTGTGGAATACGTCCAATAATTTCTAGTTCTTTAGTAATTTCTGAAACTCATTCGGTTATGAAGAATCGTCCAGTCGCTGCAAATACTGTGAAGGATTCTGAAAATCTGATCGGGTTTCTGGATTAGAGTCAGAATTTATCCCTGTAATTTTAAATGCTATTTAAAATTAGTTGTTTAATTATATCAAGTAAGTAGGTAAACATTTCTGGAAACATCCAAACAAATTTTAGTTTGTATTGAGCGATTTATGACTTAGAGCAACAGTTGTGAATGCTGAATTATGTCTATCTACTGAATATTTATCATCAAAGCATAGAAAATGGAAATTAAAATTTTTGATGTAGATTCTGGTTTCTGCGCCTTAATTGTTGCTGACAATAATCATGCAGCACTTATTGACTGTGGCTACAATGAGCGAACAGGATTTCGTCCGACAAACTATATTATGAATAGTAGTTTATTTGGATTAGAACACTTGATTATTTCTCATCTGAGCGACGAGAACATAGCCGATTTGCCGTACCTGATGGGCAAGGATGTACAAAGTCAATTTCCTACAAAAATTTTGATTAAAAATCCCTCATTAAATGCTAGTAATTTGCCAGAAATAGGAATTCGGAATAATACCAGAGAAACAAGAATAAATTTTTTGAGATTAATCAGTAATTGTTATCGAGCCAAAATTGTTAATCACAGAGTTGGTAACATCAGCTTTAGTTTTTTCTCTAATAATTATCCAGATTTTTTAGATTACAATAGTTTGAGCTTAGTTACCTTTGTACATTATTTTGATATTGACATAATTTTTCCGAGTAATTTGACACAAAGAGGTTGGTATTCTCTTTTAGAAAATGCATCATTTCAAGAACATTTGCGGCGCGTCAATTTTTTTGTAGCATCTAATCACGGACAAGAAAGTGGCTATTGTCCAGAAGTTTTTGATTATTGTAAGCCGGAACTAGTGATTATTTCTAATAATCTAAATCAGCCGATTAAATCAGAAACTAAAAATAAGTATATAAGTCATACTCAAGGCTTTAAAACATTAAGTGACAAGCAGAAATTATTAACTACCCACGAGCATGGAAACATTACTATTTCTAAACTTGCGGCAAAGAAACTACAAATAACTACCTCGAAAATAATTTTAAATAAAAACAGAACCCAGAATTCAAATAGTTTCTCAAGATACTTCTAATCTTAATCATTGTCCGTATGGTATATAAATGTTAAAGTACCTGAAAAAGTTTGAAGCTACAATAATATTTAGATGGTATTTAAGCCGAGTCATTTCAAAGCGGATCTTTTCAAAGTATTATCCAATCCGGTGCGGATTCAGATCCTAGACACACTACGAACAGGAGAAAAAAACGTCAATGACATTGCTCAATGGTTAGAATTGGAAGCTTCTTCTGTGTCTCAACAATTGGCTGTGCTGCGGAGTCGCAATTTGCTCATCAGCCGCAAACAGGGAAATTACGTTTTTTACTGTATACGAGATCCAGCTATTTTTAAAATTCTCGATGCAGCTTTAGAGGTGTTTAACAATCACCTAGTTGAAGTGCGTGACACTTTGGAAAAACTGGAGTGACACCGCACTTTTCGCTGGTTTTTTTCATCGCTAATCTTCAAAATTTTAACCCCTCTCGAATATTCGAGAGGGGTTAAAGTTTATTTGGGAGTAAATCTATGCAATATCACTTCACCTAATGACTTTTTCTCTAATTCCAAATTTGCTGGCTGAGAAAAAATGCCCAATTTTAGACAAGTGAAAATACGTAAATAGCAGCAGTAAATATGACTAAATATCAAGAAATTTGGAACAAGAAACTGACCAAATCTCCTTTACCCATACTTACTTTATCTCCCGGTCGCAAACGGTGACGATTGCCCGGTAGCAGGGACATTCCGTTAACGTAGGTACCGTTAGAACTGCCTACATCTTCGATATAGTAAGCATCTCCTTCTACTCGAATATCAGCATGAATTCGCGAAACAACTTCCGAGTTTTCCAATCCCGAAACGTCAATATCCGGGGGAACTCGGTCATTTGCTTTACCTATATGAATTACAGAAAGATTTTGCGGTAGTTCAATTTGTGTATCAGTTTTAACGTGAACCAAACGAGCGCTGACCTGCTGTAATTGAGTCCTAGAAGGAGAAGGACTTGCTACGGGTATCGGTGCGGGCGCGGGTGCGGGTGCGGGCGCGGGTGCGGGTGTAGCTTCGGGTTCGGGTTCGATTGTTAAATCTGGGAAAAAATAACTATTCTCTTCCTCTTCCTCTTCCTCTGCTGCCGCAGGTGCAGCTTCAACAACATTAACGGGAGGTGGTGTTACTGCTGGAGGTGGAGTTGGTATTTCTTGTTCTCCGCTTTCGGGTTCGGAGGGCGTTGTTGATGGTTCAAATCCCGCAGGAGCAGAAACTGCTGTTGGTGGTAAAGAAGAAGCTTCTATAGGATTCAAACTTGGCGGGTTGCCCAAAGGCGGTACTTCTATGGGACTTTCAGGAGCAACGGTTGGCTCGACTCCGGAAGGAGAGGAACGTAAATTGTAACCACACTGTCCGCAAAAAGCCGCATCTGCTTGCACGGTTGCCCCACAGCCCGGACAGCTAGTAGTTGCCGGTAGGGGGGTATAGCAAGCTTCGCATTGGACAGCGCCATCTGGATTGGGATGATTGCAGTTCGGGCAAACAATCATGGAATTAAACCTTTTCTCAAGTTCATCGTAAAATAGTGCTGGCAAGCAGACGAGCATCTGTCAGTCAATTTTGAATTTTGGATTTTGCGGAAAGTTTGGGGTGTAGATTATCTTCCCCCAAAACTTTCCAAGACGGATTTTGGATTGTTGCCATGAATCGCTTTCCTCGGAGCTTTAATATTTTAGATTAATGTTCGCTCACTGTGTGTCCGTAGGATATATTTAGATTTATCACCTACTTGAAACTAAGGGCTTGAAACCATTCGTAATTCAATCCAAAATCTCAAATCTCAAATTTTCTGTCGCTTTTGATTTTAACAATTACTGACAATTTCGCCGTTAAATTTTGATTTCCGCACCAGCAGCCTCATCTAAAAGCCACCAAAGTTCTTTTTGGGGTTGAATTAAACGAGAAGGGTAGGTAGTTTCTGATGCTGTGGGTGCGAAAACTTGAGCTAAAGCTGGTCTTTTATTTTCACCAGAAACCAAGAATATAACGCACTCAGCCGCGTTAATAAATGGATAAGTAAAAGTAAGACGTACAGAATTATCTTTGTTGCCTACTGTAATCAGTTTATCAGTAACTTTCAATGCTTCGGTGTTGGGAAATAAAGATGCAGTATGAGCATCATCGCCCATTCCCAACAAAATCACATCAATTGCGGGAAATTCGCCTTGAGAGGAATTAAACAATCCCTGTAAATGTTGTTCGTACTGTTGTGCAGCTTGTGCGGGTTCGGCTGCATCGGTAGGCATTGCGTGAATGTTTTCTGCGGGAATATCAACTTTATCCAGCCATGCATTACGCGCCATCAATTCATTGCTATCGGGATGGTCTGGTGCAACATAACGTTCATCACCCCATAGTACATGAATTTTATCCCAAGGCAGTTTTTCTTGGCTCAAGGCTTCATACAGCGGTTTGGGAGTACTACCACCAGACAAGGCAATCGTGAAACGTCCCCGTTGTTGAATCGATGGTTCAACTTTGGACAAAATTAAAGACAGCGCTCGTTCAACCAACGCATTCTTATCCGGCAATACTTCAACTTTTTTATTCATCAGCTTCCTTCACAATCTAACTCACTTCTGGGATAACCATACCGCCGATATCGGAATAGTGCTTTTAATTTGTGAAACTTTTAAGAATGGGTAATTGGTAATTGGTAATGGGTAATTGGTAATTGGTAATGGGTAATTATCCCCTTGTCCCCTTGTCCCCCCATCCCCCCATCACCCCATCACCCCATCCCCCCATCCCCCCATCCCCCCATCCCCTTGTCCCCTATCCCCCCATCCCCCATAACTCCTCCCACTGCGGAATGGCTTTTCGTTGTGCGGTTAATAATTCACTGATGCCTTTTTCAGCACAATCTAATAAATTATTTAATTGAGTACGGCTGAAACTACCTGCTTCTGCGGTTCCTTGAACTTCGATGATTCCTTGATTTTGATTCATCACTACGTTAAAATCTACTGTCGCTGCTAAGTCTTCGGGATAGTTTAAATCTAAAAATGCTTCTTCTTCTAATAAACCCACAGATACCGCTGCGATTTGTCCGATTAATGGCGATCGCTCTAAAATACCTTCATCGAGCAATTTGGAAATGGCGATCGCTAATGCCACAAAACCACCAGTAATTGCTGTGGTACGGGTTCCTGCGTCGGCTTGGAGTACATCTGCATCTACTGTTAAAAGCCGCTCTCCCAACACCTCAAAATCTAACGCAGCTCGCAAACTGCGTCCGATCAACCGCTGAATTTCTTGGGTTCTTCCAGATAACTTCATAGTTTCTCGTTCGTGCCGCTGTTGAGTAGCTCCGGGCAACATTCGATACTCAGCAGTCAACCAACCTTTACCACTATCGACGAGAAATTTCGGGACTCGTTCGCTAATACTAACAGTACAAAGTACCTGAGTTTCTCCGCACTTTGCCAGAACCGAACCAGCAGCATAGCGCGTAAAATCTTTTACAAAGCTAACTGGACGCAGTTCGTAAGCTTGTCTACCATCGGGACGCTGCCACACCATTGGGAATGCCTCAATTTTCCCATATATGTTACCAGGGAATGAGGAATGGGATATTGGAGAACAGTTACAATTTTATCTTTTTCGGGAACATTTTCTTAAATTTTAAGAATCATCTGAACTCTTTGTTAAGTAGTTAAGCAAAATTATTTACAAGTTGTTATTGATTAATTTTGTCATTTTTAATACATTCACATCAACTTGGACAACAATTGATTTAAAAAGTAAAATAACCTTTAAAATTAATTTTCATTGATTTTTAATACCTAAAACTGATTGACATTTATTATCAATTGTTTTAAGTTAACTTGATAGCTACTAAGTAAGTCGGCACAAAAAATAACACTATATAAAGGAATGTAAATCAAGCTCAAACTCTTTCTCCCGCTGCGCCCTGCCCCCTGCCCTCTCAACGATGATTTTTCCTGCTTACCAACTTATCATCTGCACCTGTAGACGATAGTAATAATTTTCATTAATGAATTTGAGAAGCTCTAGATGGGAATAAATAATCTATTCTCGGCAGATGGGGTAGTGATGATATCACTGCTGGGATTTTCGGTATTGGCGGGGTAACGCCACTAAAAAAAGTAATTGAATTAATTCTATTGTTATCAGTTTTGTGTAGATTCACCACCAAATGTAGAGACGTAGCATTGCTACGTCTTTAAACAGTTTTAGGTTGAAATTAGATATTAAATTTTATAAAACAAATGGCTATAAAAATATCACAATCGGATTATTGGCAATTAATGGAACAAAACCAACAGTTAAATAAAAATTCGTCAATTGATAGTCAAGATATAATTTGCCAATATCCCCAAGAGTTAGGAAAAGGATATTATCGAGAAATACAATTACGAGAAGGGTTAGAATTAGTAATAGAGAATAACCAACTACACGATGACCTAATTATAGAATGTCCCGAACGCCAGCATCCATTAGAATTTTGTTTCCAAATTTCTGGGAGTTCCAGCGATAATCGGGTATGTTGTAATGATGCAGGTGAATACTTTTTTTATGGTAGTGGTATTGCTCCCCAAGAACAATGTAAAACTTCCAGCAAACAGCAAATCTTATATGTAAACGTTCATATGCAGCCGGAATTATTTTACAGCTTTTTCGGCGATAATATATCAGATATTCGCAAGGAGTTGAATTATCTGCTGGGAAATGAAAAGGAAGATTATTATTATAATTCCACGGGTAAAACAACAGCACAAATGCAAGTTGCCGTACAGCAGATATTACAATGTCCCTACGAAAAAATAACCAAGCGAATATTTTTAGAAAGTAAAGTTTTGGAATTAATGGCTTTACTCATAGAACAAACGCAACAGCCAAAATCACCAAAAACTGGTTCTCATAATTTTAATTCCGAAGATTTAGAAAGGCTGCATTATGCTAAAGAAATTTTACAGCATAGTTTTGAAAATCCCCCATCATTATTACAATTAGCTCATCAGGTGGGTTTAAACGACTACAAACTTAAACTTGGTTTTCGTCAAGTTTTTCAAACAACTGTCTTTGGATATTTGCAAACTTATCGGATGGAATTAGCCAAGGAATTGTTAGCTGCAAAAACAATGAGCGTTCAACAAGTAGCTCGTAAAGTCGGATATGCTCATGCTGGTTACTTTTCAGCCGCTTTTAAACAAAAATATGGGGTTAATCCTAAGTCATATCAGAAGAATTATATTTTATCTGCTTAAAAATATGTTTTAAAGCCTGACCGAGAATCAAATTCTCGGTCTAATAGCGAAAGTCGTCTAAAGACGACTGAAAAATTATTGATTATATTAAACATAGTGAGTATCACTTCAGTCCTATTTATAGGACTTTTGCTATTAGACAGGGACTTGCAGTCCGTGGCGTGTCGGATGCACACCCGGTAAAATTAATCTGGTAAAGTACTAATCATCAATCTGGAAAAAAAATCCGTTTAGTGACTGAAATAATCCGTACAGTAGCAGAAATCGTCTTCACAACTAAAGTAATTCCCTGTATTTTTGAATATACTTCTCAATAACTTCAAGTAAAAAAGTAGTTTTCTGTAGAAGTAAGCGATTTATTTCGGGTGTATATATTACGATTTATTGACAAGTATTAAGAACAATTACTTATAGTGGTGTGAAGAGTAATGATTCAAAAATGGTTGCTTCGTGGATGGTTTAGTGCGGGAACTATCTTACTGATGGTAACTCCCACGTTTGCTCAGACTGTTACAGATAAAGAAATTCCTCAAGTAAGTGAAGTCAAGCAGTTTGCAAAAAGTGCGTCTTTGCTCGTACAGACACCTACAACAAATAACTCTCCTCAAAACCCCCCTTCTGAAGGAGAGAAACAGGAAAGTATTGTATCAATTACCGGAGTCAAAGCCAATCCTACGGATAAAGGCTTGGAGGTAATTTTACAAACATCTCAAGCAAGAAATTTACAAGTAGTAAATCGTAGCAGTGGGAATAACTTTATCGCCGATATTACCAACGCTCAATTACAGCAAGCAAACGGAGATGCATTCAAATTTACTTCAGAAAAACCAGTAGAGGGAATTACTGAAATTACGGTAACTAATTTAAATGCGAATACTGTAAGAATAACCGCAACTGGTCAGACAGCATTACCCAAGGTGGAATTATTTGATAGCGGACAAGGTTTGATTTTTGGATTAGCACCTGCTGCTTCGACTGCACAAAAACCCTCCTCAAAACCCGAAGAAACTCCATCAGAAGTAGAAAAACCTGCTAGTGAAACTCCGTCTCAGAAACCATCTCAGGAGGATGAGCCAATTGAGTTGTTGATAACGGGTGAACGAGATGGGTATCGGGTTCCCAATAGTTCGACTGCTACCAAAACGGATACACCATTGCGGGATATTCCCCAGTCGATTCAGGTAATACCTCGTGAAATTCTCAAAGACCAAGGAATAATTCGCGTCCAAGATGCACTAAGAAATGTCAGTGGTTCTACAAGTGCTGGTTATTACCAAGGATTTAGTGAATATCTTTCTCTACGAGGTTTTAATGCAAATCTATTTCGGAATGGTCTTCGTTCCTACCAAGGTTTCGGTGGTTTCATTGAAACAACTGATGTTGAACGTATTGAAGTTCTCAAAGGTCCTGCATCGGTATTGTTTGGTGATGCACCTCCAGGAGGCTTAGTTAATTTAGTTACCAAGCAACCTCTAGCTCAACCTTTTTATTCTGTCGAGGGAACTATTAGCAGTTTTAGTACTTATAGGGGTGCGATTGATTTATCCGGACCGTTGAACGATAGTAAAAGTTTGCTTTATCGTTTCAATACTTCCTATGAAAATGCTGGGAGTTTTCGTGATTTTGTGGACTCAGAGCGTCTATTTATTGCTCCTAAATTTCAGTTTGCGCTGAGTCCAAAAACAACATTAACCGTAGATGGTTCTTTGCTTCAAGAAACGCGAACATCGGATGATGGAACTGTTGCAATAGGTAATCGTCCAGCAAATTTACCACGAGAGAGATTTTTAGGGGAACCCTTCCAGAACGTGGAAATCAATGTAACTAATTTTAGTTACTTACTCGATCATAAGTTTAGCGAGCAATGGTCAATTAAAAATACATTCCGCGCTCAATTTGTCGATTTAGAACGTTATTTTCCAATCCGAGATTCTCTTAATGAGGAAACGGGGGAATTGAGTAAATTAAGTTATTTTTCCGAACGTCAAGATAACGCTTATTCAATTCAAACAGATGTGACCGGAAAATTTTCGACTGGTTTTATTAACCATAAATTGTTATTCGGATTTGACTATACTAAAGCTAGCGAAGATGGAACTTTCGGAGATTTTGAACCTTATCCATCTTTAAACATATTTAACCCAATCTATGCTCGTTTAGAGTATCCCAAACAAGAGATACTAACTTTCTTTCGCGATGATACTCTTGATAAATATGGGTTTTATATCCAAGATCAAATCGAAATTAGTCCCCAACTGAAATTACTTGCAGGAGGACGATTTGATATTTTTGAACAAAATCGTAGTACAAGAAATTTAGGTGAAGAAAAACAAGAATTCTTTCAATCAGATAGTAGATTTAGTCCGCGTTTAGGAGCAGTTTATCAACCTTCTCAAGATATTTCACTTTACGCATCCTACGCAACCTCTTTTGAACCTAGTTTTGGAGCTAGTCGTAATGGAAATGATCAACCATTTAAACCTGAAACAGGTAGACAATTTGAGGTAGGTGTGAAAGCTGATATTACCCCTAATTTGAACGCAACTTTAGCATTGTATGACCTCCGCAAACAAAATGTGACCGTTGATGACCCCAATTCATCAGACCCCAATGATTCAATTCAAACAGGAGAACAAACAAGTCGAGGAATTGAATTTGATATTTCTGGGCAAATTACTCCTGGTTGGAAAGTGATTGCTTCATACAGTTATATTGATGCATTTGTTAGTAAAGATACTAGCGGGCTAGAAGGTCGTCGTCGAGATAATATCCCTGAACACGCTGCGAGTTTGTGGACAACCTATGAGTTGCAAAAGGGTAGTTTACAAGGATTAGGTTTTGGTTTAGGGTTATTTTTTGTGGGCGATCGCTTTGGGGATTTGGATAACAGTTATATTTTACCCAGCTATATCCGTACTGATGCGTCGATATTTTACAAGCGGGATAACTGGAGAGCTGCTGTAAATATTCGTAACTTGTTTGATCAAACTTATTTTAATGGTTCAGAGGGTGGCCGTTTAGGTGTTTACTATGGTGAACCTTTAACAGTAGTTGGTTCTTTTGCGGTTGAGTTTTAAGTGTTTTTCTCCAACGTTTTATATTTATGTAATTTTGACAATGTATAAGCATCGGTTAAGAACTCAATATACTCGCTACTTACAATTGGGGGTGGTAATAGCGTGCGTTTTCATGCTGATCATTGCTTGCGATCGCGCTGCTTATGTTCCTGTTAATTTTCAAAATCAAAATATAGTCTGTCGTAATGTCAAACACGTTATGGGGACTACCTGTATTCCGGAAAAGTTTGAGCGAGTTGTAACGTTAGATGAGACTTCCTTAGAAAGTGCGATCGCGTTAGGTCTTAAACCGATTGGTAGTGTAATCTCAGATTTTTCAGTTTACTTTCAGGATAAGCTAACAGGAGTACAAAACATCGGGACAATTGGCGAACCTAATTTAGAAAAGATTATCGCCATTAAGCCAGACTTGATTTTGGGTTTTGAATATCAAAAAGATATTTACAGTTTGACTTCAAAAATTGCACCGACATTATTATTTGAATTTGGACACAGCGGTCAATGGAAGGATGTATTTACAAAAATGAGTGTAGCATTAGGCAAAAAAGCAGCGGCTGAACAAGCAATGAATAAATATTACAGTCGTCTCGAAGAATTTAAACAGGAAATGGGTGATAATATCTCAAAAATCAAAGTATCGGTGGTCAGAGTTTATCCAACTGGAATCAATCTTTATTTACGGGATTCTTTTTGTGGCACAATTTTGCAAGATGCTGGTTTATCGCGTCCAGAATCACAAAACTTTACTGCATCAGAAGCCCAAAAGCTATTTAATAATCCAATTCAAGTGTCTATTGGTAATGAATTGTTTGAAAAAGCTGACGGTGATTTTATATTTATTTGGACAGGTGAAAATAATTCTCAAGAAACTCAAGCAGCACAAAAGAAACTAGAACAACTCAAGTCAAATCCACTATGGCAAAATTTAAAAGCCGTGCAACAAAACAAAGTTTATACAGTTCCAAATTACTGGATTGGAAGTGGTATTTTAGCTGCTAATGCAGTGATTGATGATTTGTTTAAATACCTTGTCGAAACACCCTAATTTCTCCACCGGGTTTGATGATTCACATAGATGTTTTTTAAATCTTCACCACCATGAAACTTCATACTTTATTTGTTTGTAAATCCTGTAGTGCAATTCTTGAACATGAAGAAGCAGACGAACGTGCTGAAGGGAATCAACTGCTTTTACAGTTGTTAGAAGCGCAAAAAAATGATTCAACCGATTGCAATCTTAATATCGAAGCAGTAGGTTGTTTATGGACGTGCGATACTCCTTTTTGTGTTACTTTCACTTGTCAAGGAAAATACACATATCATTTTGTGAATTTACCCGTCCAAAATATTGTTTCTGACCTATTTCAATTCCGCAAACTATATGAACAAAGTGAAGATGGTTATATTTTACCTGCAAAAATGCCAGAACAACTCAAATCAAATTTACTTGTGCGGATTCCACCAGTACCAGGCTAAAAATATTAATAAAAAATAATATTATGCTCTACGATAAAACTGAAAAAAGGCTGTTATCTGGTTTTTACATCCTTCAATTAATCTACTCCCTTCTTAAATTTATTTAGCAAAACTCAACCAGTTAAAAACATCTGCAACCGTCAATTGCCAATCTTGCAAAACACTTAAAACAGGTAAAATATCTTGTTTTTCTTTGACTTCTGGTAATTGATTGGGCTGAAAAACTGTAATTGATTGATCATCAGCATCAATAAAATAACCTAATTTCGTCCCATTTTTGATGCAAAATATAATTTTCCGAATCACCTTGCTCGCAGATTGTTCTGGTGAAAGAATTTCAATAATCCAATCGGGAGGAATTTCAAATCTATTAGCAATCTGACCATTTTCATCTAAAGGAATATTTTCCCATTCAAACACAGCAATATCTGGAACTATGGATTTACCTGCAAAAGTACAGCGTAATTCTGTCAGTGCTAATGCTAACTTTTGAGGTTCTCCCGCTTGGTTAATGGTAGTAGATAAACAAGTTTGTAATCGGCTATGTTTTCCTTGTGGCATCGGCTTTTGGTAGATTTTACCGTTAATGTATTCACTTGCGGGTTTTGTTTCTGGCAATTGTAAAAATTTTTCTAGCGTGGTTACTGAAGTTGACTCGATAGATAATGTCATCAGCTATAGTTCCTTAATAATACATACTTTTATTTTACATTTTTTAACTTTTACAATCTCTGTCACCTTTATAAATAGTTAATCTTAACATTAATCATGAATATTCCCCTCAAATCCTACACTAATCTTCTCAAAAAATATCTTCTACCACAAAGAAACCGAGTAATTTGGTTAACTCTAACCTTATTTTCTACTATTGCTTTACAACTAATTAACCCGCAAATTATTAGCTATTTTATCGATACTGCTGTTGCTGGTGGTTCGACTCAAAAACTATACACTGCTGCTTTGATTTTTATTGCTGTTGCACTCCTGATTCAACTATTTTCTATTTGCGCTAAATATCTCAGTGAAAATGTTGCTTGGATAGCTACAAATGCTCTCCGTAGCGATTTAGTAACCCATTGTCTTTCCCTTAATTTCTCTTTCCATAAATCTCGTACACCGGGAGAATTTATCGAACGAGTTGATGGTGATGTAAACGCTCTATCGCGTTTTTTCTCGCAATTCATAATTGATATTATTGGCAATCTGATTTTACTTTTAGGTATATTAATAGTGCTTTTTTGGCAAAATTGGCTTGCTGGTACTTGCTTGAGTATTTTTAGCCTGATTTCCCTTAGTACCCTTGTTAAATTACATCCCCTAGCAATCATTCCTTGGACTAATTACCGTCAAATTAGCGCTGAGTTTTTCGGCTTTATTGGAGAATATATTACAGGTTTAGAAGATATCCGGGCAAACGGTGCTGTAAATTATGTAATGTACCGCTTTCATCAGTTTCAGCAACGTTGGCAATCTACTTACTATAAAGCTCGTCTAGCAGCAACTACTTTATGGGGGACTACAGTTGGTTTATTTACTTTAGGTAATGCTTTAGCTTTGGGAATCGCTGCTTATTTATGGAATCAGCAGGCAATTACTATTGGTACGGCATATATCTTATTTTACTATACTAATTTATTGCAAGAACCGATAGAAAAAATCCGCGAACAATTAGAAGATTTTCAACAAGCAGAAGCAGGCATTTATCGTATTCAAGAGTTATTACAAATACCACAAGAAATTTCTCATAATATTATGGGTAATGTACTTGATGATGGTGGTTTTTCAATAGAATTTGAAAATGTTTATTTTAATTATGAGTTAGAAAATTTAAATAATTCAGATAATGGAGATAATAAAAATTCAAGTCAATGGATACTAAATGATATTTCATTTAACTTAGCACCAAATCAAGTCTTAGGAATTATAGGACGTACCGGAAGCGGAAAAACCACAATTACCCGTTTGTTATTGCGATTTTATCAGCCTCAATTAGGTAATATTCGTTTAAATAATATTCCCATAGGACAAATATCGACAAAAGAATTACAAGCACGTATTGGAGTTGTCACCCAAGATGTTCAACTATTTCAAACCACTGTTCGCAATAATTTAACGTTCTTTAACCCAAAAATTAGCGACGAACAAATACTTGATATTTTAGATGGATTGGGTTTAACTAAATGGTTACATTCTCTTCCTAACGGTTTAGACACATATTTAACATCAGAAAGCAGTAAACTTTCAGCGGGACAAGCGCAATTACTAGCCTTTACAAGAGTATTTCTCAAAAATCCTAGTTTAGTAATTCTTGATGAAGCATCTTCTCGTCTCGATTCAAAAACCGAACAATATTTAGAAGTAGCAATAGATAAATTATTAACAGGACGAACTGTAATAATTATTGCCCATCGTTTACAAACTCTACAACGAGTAAATCAAATATTAATGTTAGATAATGGACGCACAATTGAATACGGTTCATATCAAGATTTAATGAATAATTCTTCTTCACATTTTTCGCAATTATTAACAAATTATTAATAGTAAAAATAGCATGAATTTAAATAACAAACCCAACATCTGGCAACTTTTATGGCGAATGATTTGCTATACTCCTAGACTATATCTAATAGATGCTTTTTTTTGGTTATTTATTCTGGGGCTTCCCATATTACCAGGATTAATTATTCGAGAATTTTTTAATACTCTAACGGGTGAATCAAAATATAACTTTTCTCCCACTATATTAATTATATTTTTATTAGTAACTGGATTGGGAAGAGTAATATTTATTTTTATCGGTCGTTTAACCAAAACTCAACATCGGTTTACGATGAGTGCTTTATTACGGCATAATTTATTACAGGCTATTCTTAAACGTCCCGGTGCAATGTCTTTACCTGTAAGTCAGGGAGAATTAATTAGCTATTTCCGCGATGATATTGAACTTATTGAAGATAATGTAGTCGGAACTGCGGAAGTTTTTGATGCTGCAATATTTGCTTTCATTTCTTTAATTATTCTGGCTAATATTAATTGGAAAATGACTATTTTAGTTTTTCTACCTTTAGTGTTAGTCATTTTTGTAATTCAGCAAATGGGAAAGCGAATTAAACGCTATCGTCGTAATAGTCGCATTGCTACGGAAAAAGTTACAGGTTTAATAGGAGAAATATTTAATTCAGTTCAAGCGATTAAAGTTGCTGGAGCGGAAACTTTACTTATTAGTCATTTTCAGGAATTAAACGAACAACGTCGCAAAGCCGTATTAAAAGACCAATTATTTACAGCAATTTTAAATTCTAATTTTCAAAATTTAGTTAATTTAGGTACGGGAATTATTTTACTGACTGCGGCAAGTTTTTTACAACAAGGTACAAGTAATTTAAGCGTCGGAGATTTTGCTTTATTCGTTTATTATTTGGCTTTTGTAACTGAGTTCATCACATTTTTGGGAGAATTTATTGCTTCATCAAAGCAGACAGAAATATCCTTTGAGCGTATGACGGGTTTAATTAAAAATCAGAACAACTCAGCTTTAACTTTAGTTGCTCCTCAACCACTTTATTTAAATCATATTTTTGGACAAAAGCAACAACTACCTCAAATCAAAAATGAAAATAATTATTCACCGTTAAAATCACCACTACAAGAATTAACTATTGAAAATTTGACCTATCATTATCCCGGAAGCAACCAAGGAATTGAAAATATCAGCTTTTGCTTACCAAGAGGTAGTTTAACTGTAATTACTGGTGGTATTGGTGCGGGAAAAACAACTTTATTACGGACTTTATTAGGATTATTACCTTTACAATCAGGTACAATTTATTGGAATGATTATTTAATAAATGACCCTGCAAGTTTTTTTGTACCTCCTCACAGCGCTTATACACCTCAAATTCCGCAATTATTTAGTCAAAATCTACGAGATAATCTACTTTTGGGTTGGGAGAGGACAAATAATCATATCGAAAAAGCACTTCATACATCTGTATTTACAGAAGACGTTGCAGATATGCCTTTAGGATTAGAAACTGTTGTAGGATATAAAGGGGTACGTCTTTCGGGTGGTCAATTGCAACGTGCTGCTATTGCTCGTTCTTTAATCCATCAACCAGAGTTACTAGTATTTGATGATATTTCTAGCGCTTTGGACGTACAGACAGAAGAAAAATTATGGTCGCAGTTGTTAGATAAACAAAATAATTCTCAATGGCAACCAACTATTTTAATAGTGTCCCACAATCAATGGCTACGCGATCGCGCTAACCGGGTAATTTTTCTTGATAAAGGCCGTATTGCTAGTTTTTGAAGTCTCTACATTATCGATCTGTTGTTTTCTTTTATAAGTTTTATGATCAAGAAATAACTGTTAACCGAAAATAATGAATTCCCCACCAACAAACTCTCTAATCCCCGATTCTCCACTTTCTATAGCTGGTTTAACCAACTACATCCAATCACTTTTAGAATCCGATTCAATTTTACGACAAGTTTGGGTTACTGGTGAAGTTTCTAGTGTTAATAACCATCGTGCCGGATTATTTTTTACTTTACAAGATACGGATGGTGATGCTGCAATTAAATGCGTCACCTGGAAGGGACAAATCCCGAAACTCGCTCAAATACCCACTGTTGGCGAGCAATTAATTGTTTTAGGCAGCATTCGACTGTATCCAGCGCGGGGAGAATATCAACTTACTGTGTGGCAAGCTATACCCGCCGGTGAAGGTTTACAAGCATTGCGCTATAAACAATTAAAAAACCGTTTGATGGCAGAAGGTTTATTTGATGACGAAAGAAAAAAGCCGCTTCCGACTCATCCACAAACGATCGCCATTGTAACTTCACCGACTGCTGCTGCTTGGGGTGATATTCGGAAAACACTGAAACTTCGGTATCCCGGTTTACATATTTTATTTTCCCCGGCGACGGTACAAGGAGAACAAGCACCGGATTCCATAGTCAAAGCAATTCAAAGAGTGGAAAATGATCGACGTGCAGAAGTGTTGATTTTAGCGAGGGGAGGAGGTGCTGTTGAAGAGTTAGCCTGCTTTAATGATCAACGAGTCGTCAGAGCGATCGCCGATTGTTCAATCCCCATAATTACTGGTATCGGACATCAACGGGATGAGTCTTTAGCAGATTTAGTCGCAGACAAAAACGTTCATACTCCCACAGCAGCAGCAGAAATAGTTGTACCATCCCTTGATGAATTATATAATCAACATTGCGATCGCGTTGCAGTTTTATCAGAAGTAGTAAATTACTCTGTAAGAATGGCTCAAAACAAAGTAGAAATACTGAAGAATAGCTTACGACGATCGCGATTGGATAAGCAGGTAGAACAAGAAATAACAGCTTTAAATTGGCAGCGGGAAAAACTCTTACAAGCAGTTAATTCCAAGTCACAAGCATCAAAGCAGCGATTGGAAGTATTACGACAAAAATTGATCGCATTAAACCCCAGAGCAGTTTTACAACGCGGCTATGCAGTGGTAAGAAAACAAAATGGAATTATTGCTCGTAATGCTTCAGAATTAAATATAGGAGAGGAAATATTAATTCAATTAAATCAAGGAGCAGCGAAAGTAAAAGTTATAAAAATAAAAGATTAAAGATTAAAGATTAAAGATTTAAGATTAAAATAACCCCTGCTACGGTGGGTTTTGTTTGTGTAGCTGCGGTAACAAAGCGCCAGAAACTAACAATTAAAAAACAACTATGGAAAAAAACTGGAATTACGAAACTAAAGTAGTCGAAATAGAAACCATAATCTCTCGCATCGAAGCAGGAGAATTACAGTTAGAAGAAGTATTTGAACAATTTAGCACTGCTGTAAAATCTTTGCGAGAATGTGAAACATTTTTAAAACAGCGACAGCAACAAGTCGATTTAATGATTGAAACACTAAAAGACAATGAACCTTAATAATTCTGACTCAAAATATCGTAAATTGATTATTGATAACTGATAATTGTTAACTGATAACTACAATGGCTTTTCAAACTCAAGAATATTCAGCCCAAGATTGGGTAAAAACACGTTGTTCCCTCGATGATTCTCAATCAACTTTTTTGACTTGGAAAGGCAATATTTATGCTTTTGTACCCGGTGAAAAACGTAAATTACTATTTAAAATGTTGGGGGTAAGCGTTGGGAGATGTATTCTCCATGAAGAAGCAAGTTGGGATTTTACATCCAGGGAATTGACTTACTATCTCCATCCAGAAACAGAAGAAATCTTGCATAAATGGGAGAATCCTTTCACAGGAGAAACTGTAACAGTAATGCACGTTGCTAATAATCCCGTCAATGGTTATTTTAAAGGCAAATTTCCCGCTCAAATAGAAGGTGATACAACAAGTTTTGTATTTGATATATTTCCTACTTATCCCAATCCCTTAGCAGAAAATCCCAAATTCGCCGAATACAGTCCCCAACAAACTTATCAAGCAGCGGAATTATTTAAAATATCGGTTCCCACAGCAGATTTAGAGAATCCCGAATTATCTTCAGTAACTCAACTCAAACTTAGCTGGGATAGAATTGGACAATGGGTTCCCTGGATGAAAATGGGTAACAATCCTGGACAACTAATTTACAGTGCTTATGGTAGTAAAGTAAACGGTTTGTCACAACTACCACAACTACTACAAGATGAAATTAATAACCGTGTACCTTTATATAAAAATGCGCCAAAGTCATTTAAAGAAGGAGAAGATATGACTTCTTGGCTGTACTTTCAAAAATATTTTGATGCTTATCTTGCTGGAGAAAGATTTCCCCTAATCGTAGGGGAAGATTAGAAATTATGGGGTGAATTCGTAAAAATTAATCAAAATCAAGAAAAATCTTTGAGTAAGTCAGCAAAACCGTAAAAGCTAACAGCGAGCAAAAATAATGCTGTTAGTTTCGTCACTCGTGTTTGAGGAGTTGGAGCAATTGCTTCTCTTACTAATATAGAAATTGATGCCCCAATAACAAAACTTAAGCCCAAAATCAAGTAAGGCAAATCGGCGATAAACGTCGAAATTGTCAGCAGTATTAATGCCATACCTAGCATGATTAATTCTACAAATCTCGGTGGATTGTACTGACTTGCTAATGCTAGGGTGTGTATCCAAGAGTAACAGGTTCTAATCATGATATGGGACAAGGGGACAAGGGGACAAGGGGACAAGGGGATGGGGAGATGGGATAAAATTAACTGTCAACTGTCAACTGTCAACTGTCAACTCCATTCCCCATACTTTTAAGAAAAATCTTTTAATTCAGCGGTACGTAAAGATATTTGCTGGGTACGATTACCCCTTTGTACTTTTAACTGTAAATTTTCACCGACACCGCTATTTTCAACTATCACCAGTAACTCTTCTCCCGTGGTGATGCGCCTTCCATCAACCGCAACAATTACGTCTCCGATACGGATACCCGCATTAGCTGCTGGAGAATTTGGTATAACTCTTCCCACCAACACACCTTGTACTTCTGGTACTTGAATTGGAGAATTCGGATTAGCGTTGATGCGTCGGGCTTCGCTGGGTGTTAAATCATCCATTCCTATACCTATAAACGGATGAGCAACCTTCCCGTTACGTTGTAATTCGCTGGTGATTTGTTTGGCTTTGTCGATAGGAATCGCAAAACCGATACCCGTTGCATCCGCCCGAATTGCCGTATTTATACCGATAACTTCACCCAATTCATTTAACAACGGACCTCCGGAATTTCCCGGATTAATCGCTGCATCAGTTTGAATAAACTCCAAACGTTTGGAAGAAATACCAACCTGAGAACTAGGGCGTTTCAAAGTACTGACAATTCCCAACGTTACCGTATTGTCGAAACCCAAAGGATTTCCTACCGCAATCGCCCAATCTCCAACTTGAACCTCACTAGATGAACCCAAGGGTGCAACTGGTAAATCGCTACCAGCGTCGATTTTCACAACTGCTAAATCAGTTACTTCATCGACTCCTTGAACTTTACCTTCAAACTCGCGTCCATCTTTAAGACGAACTGTTACTTTATCTGCCTTATCAACTACGTGAGCATTCGTTAAAACGAACCCACTTTTGTCAATAATGAAACCAGAACCCAAACCGCGTAACTGTTCTGGAGGTAAGTTTCTGGGCAGAGAATCGCCGAAAAACCTCCTAAAAAATGGGTCTTCCATAAAAGGATCGGGAAGACGACGGCTTACCGTGCGTTCGGTATCAATCCGAACAACTGCGCTGCCAACTCGGTTAACTGCTGCTGTTACAAAACTGCTGTTTGCCTTCGCAGCCGCTGCATTAGATGGTGTTTGGGCTATCGGAGCAGGTTCTGCTTGAGAAGGTAATACCGAAAGAGTATTAACGCTTAGCAAAACCCCGATTAGAATTGCGAATAAATGTGTACTTAGTTGTCTTACCGACTTGGGCAAATTTATAAACTTCATCACCAAGACCGTTTTTTTCAGTTTAATTGTTAATTATTGTTGACAATTGTCTTTAAAGTTATTATGAGCAGTTAATTGTCATGTTTCGTAGAACCCTGAAGTTTCGCCATTTTAAGCCATAATTAACTGTAGGACATTAAATAAACTTTACCTTGGTTTATTAAAGATATTAGCAAAAATTGGGTCAGGGTTTCGTTTTCTGGCAAAGTTATTCCTTTATCTTCAGAAAATTCTTGATTTCAAAAACCGCTTGACCTTTGCGTTAGGATTGTAAATAGTGCCTAAAACCTAAATTACAGCCCATGAATGGAACCTCAAATCAAAACGAGCAAATATTAAATAATAATACAGACGCTAACAAGTCAGAACATAACCACAATCATACACACTCGGCTCATCCCCACGTCCATAGCGAAGAGTCATTACGAAAAATAGTTAATCGGTTATCACGTATAGAAGGACATATTAGAGGTATAAAAACTATGGTGCAGCAAAATAGCCCTTGTCCTGATGTATTGTTACAAATTGCTGCGGTTAGAGGTGCAGTTGACAGGGTAGCACGGATTGTTTTAGACGAACATTTAACAGAATGCGTTGCCAGAGCCGCAAAAAATGGCAATATTGATGTTGAAATGGAAGAATTAAAGGCGGCTTTAGACCGATTTTTGCCTTAATTTACCTGAATTAATCGGTAGTTTGGAATTTTAAGTTGAATTTAGCAAAGCATCAGGTATCTATATTTTTAATAGTTTAGTTAAGTTATTCAAATAAATCTTGATGAATCTGAAAAATCATAGATTTAATTATAGATTTAATTATTGTTTCAGTGGTAATCCCGATAAACCACTGATTATTTTTTTGCACGGTTTTATGGGGAATATTCATGAATTTAACGAAGCAATATCTTTCTTAAAAGATGATTTTTATTATCTAAATATTGATCTTCCTGGACATGGAAAAACTCAAGTTTTAGGTGATGATAGCTATACAATGGCTCATACTGCCGATGCGTTAATAAATTTATTAGATGAGTTAAAAGTTAAGCAATGTTTTTTAGTTGGATATTCAATGGGTGGAAGATTAGCTTTATATTTAACACTACATTTTCCCGAAAGATTTTATCAAGTTATTCTAGAGTCTGCTTCTCCTGGTTTGTTAACAGAAAAAGAACGATTAGAAAGAATTAAACGAGACGAACAAATAGCTAGAAAATTAGCAAGAAGTATTCAAAGAGAAGATTTTGGCAATTTTCTCCAAAATTGGTATAATCAGCCAATTTTTGGCAACATTAAAACTCATTCTGGATTTGAGCAAATGATAGAAAATAGATTGCAAAATAATCCGGTGGAATTAGCAAAATCACTACAATTCATGGGTACCGGGGTTCAACCTCCTTTATGGCAAAAATTATCTGACAATCAAGTTCCGATACTTTTATTAGTAGGAGAAAACGATAAAAAATTTATTGATACAAATAGGAAGATGACTCAAATTAGCGATTTATGTAATTTTAAAATTATTAAAAATACTGCTCACAATATTCATTTAGAAAACACATCGGTATTTGTGGAACATATTCGGGATTTTTTCAACTTATTGTCTCGGTAGAACTAGAAGTCAGGTTTCTAAGAATAAACCCGACTTCTTTTTCTATTGAACCTTTTGAACCGCACTTAATTCCTCTTGCAAAACTTTCTGATAAATTCTTGGTAAACTACTACTAATCGAATTAGTTTCAATCCCATATCCCAAACTTGTCCAAGTAGGAGAAAGTTTTTTTAAAACTTGATTTACTTTTCCTTCTCGCAACAATTGAGAAATATTAACTCCCCACTCTTTAGAATCATTCAACCAACTATAAACTACTTGATCTTGATATTCAGGTTCAAAACTATAGTTAGCCCAAAACATCATCGGCATCGGCTGCTTGGGATGATAACGCTCAGCAATTCTAAACCAAGTCGTATTAATCACTTGGTATCTACCCGCAGCTGTAGAACAGTTTCCTGTATTTGGTCCCACAGTAATTTTGACACATTTTTCCGGATGACGACTTAAATCGCTAACGTGTTCACCACCATACAAAATAGAATAAGGACGTTTGCTGTTAGCTTCACTAGCTCCAATAGTTCGCATTAAAGCACGAATATAAGGATCACCACCTTCCATGATTAAAGGTGGCTGATTCTTTTGAAATACTGGGTCACTATTGGGTTCTAAGCTACCGTAAATATACCACTGAAACATACAGACAAAGGCGAGGAGAGCGGCTACAGGTCCGATCAATTTTTCAACACCTTTGAAGTAAAATCTTTTAAGAGTTTTACTCATTAATATTACTTAAGATAGCCAAATTAAATATAACAACAATCATAAATCCAAGCATTCCGGCAAGATTGATCAATCAAACCGGAATCTTAAACAACTCCAATTCTAACAGTGATTATTTTTGTGCGACTGCGAAATTATCTAGAAAGGGGACAAGGGGACAAGGGGACAAGGAAATGGGGAGCGAGGAAACACAGCGAGCAAGATGTTTGTCCTTGCGGACACGCTGCGAAGACTGCACTACAAAATTGGAATAACTCCTCACTCAATAACTGTAATCCAAAATCCAAAATCCAAAATCTAAAATTTTATGCGACTGCGATAAATAACTCTTCAAAGCTTTTAGCCGCAGCATCTTCTTGAGAAATAATTTCTACGATTTTATTGCGAGAAGCCGGTTCAAATAGTGATTCTACACAAACTTGGGCTACCTTTTGACGAGGAATACTGCCTTCAAACATTGTATCTGCACCTTGCATAACGATGGGATTGCTGTTATCCTCGTTTTTCAATCCACCCGGACGCACTATAGTATAAGTTAAACCGCTTTTCTGGAGGTATTCCTCTGCTTGTTTCTTCCAAACCAAAATCAACCAAAATAAATTTAGCGGATGGAACAGCTTAGAAGTACATAAAGAAGAAACAAACACAAAATGCTCTATTCCTTTGATTTTGGCCGCATCCACCAAGTTTTTTGTACCTTCATAATCTACTTTATAAGGTCCGGTGGGGTCAAAACTTGGTGCCGCACCAGTCGCACATAACAATACTGTGCTATCTTCTAAAGCAGTGGAAAAAGTTTCGGGTTTTAACACATCACCTTCTACTAAATCCACATCAGCAGGCAAAATACTTCTAGCTTTTTCTATATCTCTAACTAATGCACGAACCGGAATATTACGCGCTATCAACTCCTGCACAATGCGTCTTCCCGTCTCACCTGTTGCCCCTGCTACAAAAGCTTTCATGATAATTCTCTGACCCCTGGAAACATATATCATTGTTCTTTCTTCTCTATTGTAGAGATTAGGTGAACTTTATGTCAGGTTGTTAATGTTTTGATGAATTTGTATTATTAATGCGAAACATCTCATCTAGGATGGGAAATATTATTTTAAATAAACTTAAAAGTATACAGGAATGCACTTATGGTTTCAACTAATCGAGAGTATAAATCTTATGAAACTTATGAAACAAGGGAAAAAATTATATCTGTGACATCTTTATCCGAAACTCAGGAATTATCTTTAGAGTTAGATTTAGACCAACAAACTAAATTTTACGGTACTTTCAGCGACTGCATGGAGTTATCCGCACCAGCCCCAATCGTTGCTGAATATTTAAACAATCACCATCAATGGTTTTCAAATTGCGCTCAACCGATGAAAGTGCAACCTTTGGGAGAAAATGGTTATGAATTAACAATCGGTCGTTTTGGGGCTTTAGGTTACGAAGTAGAGCCAAAAATCGGTTTAGAACTTTTACCTCCCCAAGAAGGTGTTTACCGGATTTGCACCATTCCCATTCCCGACTATCAACCTCCCGGTTACGATGTCGATTATCGGGCATCCCTACAGCTAGTGGAAAGCGAAAACCAAGATACTGCCCCACAATCCAATCCAATCACCAAAGTTGAATGGGAACTCTATTTAACCGTTTACGTCCAATTTCCCAAATTTATCAACCGCTTACCAAAATCCTTAATTCAAAATACTGGCGATAGCTTACTTAATCAAATCGTTCGTCAAGTATCTCGTCGTTTAACACGCAAAGTTCAGGATAATTTTCATCAATCTTTAGGTAGGGAATAGGGAATAGGGAATTGGGAATAGGGAATAGGCAATAGGCAATAATCACTAATCTCCGGACTTGAGATAAAATTCCTTTATCGCTTAACCCGCTTGTATACCTTTTTCAAATAAATCAAAAAAAGTATCTAATTTAAATAACGAAAATATAAGAAACAAAAGATAAAGTATGAAGGATGAAGGATGAAATTATAGCGGTTTTCACTTGGGTGCAATATAAATTTTACCTCACCCCGCCCTCCGGGCACCCCTCTCCTTTTTAAGGAGAGGGGAAGGGGGTGAGGTTTTACCTTTGCTGAGCAATCCGCTCGAATAGTTGTCGCCTCCTTTTTAAGGAGAGGGGAAGGGGGTGAGGTTTTACTGTGTTGGACTCAACTGAAATTTGCTATGATTACCTTCATACTTCACAGCTTATTTAGGCTTTACTAAGAATCTTCTGGACAATTTGTACGCCGGTAATAGCTTGCCAGGTAAAAAGTCCTAGGATTGTGAAATTCAACATAATATGGCTTACCCGCGCCCAATTTGCACCTTTTTGCATAAAGGGAGATAAAGAAGCAGAAAAACCAATCAAAGCTGTCATTCCCAGCCCAGCTAAGAGATGAGGACCAACAAATAATTTACCATTATTAATATAGGTAACAGCCATCCCACCAATACAACCCGATACCATCAGCGCTAACAATACAGAGCCAATTTGAAAGTGTTTGATATTGTATTTGCCTTTAATTAGCTCTTTTTTCTCTTCACCTTGAGCATTTCTGGTACGCTGTACCTGTAAACCTAAATAAGCCGCATAAAGACTACATAATAACAGCGCCCACATTAAAACCGGATGGAAAAATTGCATCCAATATTTAACTTCTGGCGAAAGTTCCAAATTCATTGTGTTCTCCCCAATACTGAAATCTTCATAAAAATTAGCATAGCGCGTCGAGGGAATGGGGAATAGTAAATGGGAAAATAAGAATTAATTGTGTATGGGCATGGGAATTTGGAAATTGGTTAATAAATAACGACTGTTGTCCTAACCCCTAATCCCTAACAACTAACAACCAACAACCAACAACCAACCACTAACAACTAATTAACAATGAGCAAAAACAATGCTTCGCTACTAGAAGCGGCTAGAAGCGGGGATATTAAAAGGGTGCAAAATTTTTTAAGTGCGGATGCTTCACCTAATGTCAGCGATGGAGATGGCACTACAGCGTTGATGTTTGCAGCAAATTCTGGCTATACGGAAATCGTCAGAATACTCATAGATTCGGGTGCAAATATTAATTATCAACGAAAAAGTTATGGTTTAACAGCTTTAATGTTGGCTTGTGCGAGAAATAAACTCGACATTGTACGTCTATTAATATCAAAAGGTGCTGATATAAATTCCGTAAATGAAGACGGTAGTACTGCTTTGATGATAGCTGCTCTCAAAGGTTATAGCTCTATAGTCCAAGCTTTAATAGATGCTGGTGCTAATATTAATCTTAAAGATAAAGACAATGACACAGCTTTAAAATTAGCTGTAAAACAAGGACATTCTGCTGTAGTTGAAAGTCTACTCAAAGCACAAGCTGATGTAAATATCCCGGATAAAGACGGCGAAACTTTATTAATGTTAGCTGCCGAAAAAGGATATTTAGGAGTAATTGAAGCACTATTAACTACGAATATTGATGTCAATGCACAAAACAACTATGGAGAAACGGCATTATCCATTGCTGTCGCAGCAGGATATACTTCTATCGTCACGACTTTAGTAAATCACAATGCTAATGTCAATATCCAAGATCAAGATGCAGAAACACCTTTACATATTGCTGTTGTTGAAGGCTTCACCGAAATTGTAGAAGTGCTGCTTAATGGTGGTGCGGATGTGAATAAAAGAAACAAATTAGGCGATACACCTTTACTTGTGGCAGCTTTACAAGGATACAGTACCATTGTCAAAGCATTGATTAAGCAAGGAGCTGACGTAGAAGCGACAAACTTGCAGGAAACACCCTTAACTCTGGCAACATTACAAGGAAACGCCGAAACTGTCAAAATATTGTTAAAAAATGGTGCGAATCCTAATACTCAATTACAAGATGGAAAAACCCTATTAATTGAAGCTACAAAACGTAATTTTAAAACCATAACTCAAGAATTAATTGCTTATGGTGCTGATATTAATATTCAAGATGGCAACAGTGCTACAGCATTAATGTGGGCAACATCCTTGGGTTATCTTAAAGTCGTGGAAGTCTTATTAGAAGCTGGTGCGGATATTAATTTGAAAAATCGAGGTGGTTATACTGCATTGATGCTCGCAGAATTTAACAATTATCCAAATATTGTCAAAATTTTACACGCTGCTGGAGGGGAATGACAGTTGACAGTTGACAGTTGACAGTTGACATACAGATTTCTTGGCTTTTGCCTTTTGCCTTTTGCCTTTTGCCTCTAACCTTTGACAGTTGACAGTTGAGTTTAGGGAAAAGGGAGTAATTTACTTGAGTTGAATCTAAAGTTCTTCTGAAATTACAGTCATCTCTGATGAAGTATGAGATAGTACAAAGTATTTTATAGATTATAAATTGTAAATGAACGCTAATAATAATTTGCAGTTAAGTTTGAGTTTAGGTTTACCTTTACATCCTCCTGAAGATATAGATTTAGAAATTTTTAATTCTATTCAAAGTCCCGATTATAAGCAAGGGAAACCGATAGAAGATATGAACCGATTATTTAATAAACAAGTAATCGTTGACGAGCAAACTACATTAGATATAAATACTATTGAAGTACCCGGTTTTATTGGTATTGCAGATGAGGAAATAATTACCAATCCCCAAGGAAACAATATATCGGGACATGAAGATATTGTCCAGTTTCTTGATAGATACGGTTTACTTGTGTGTACTTATCAGTACAATAAAGACCGTTATGGTAAAGAAATTGATTTACGTCAGAGTCCCCAAAGTGCTTCCCAAGTTAACGATTTGATGGAAATTTTCATCAAAAATGAAGGACATCATTCCGGTGCAATTGTACCCGCGATTCGGGAGGGTGAAAAAAAAGCTTTTGCTTCCTTTAACGAACCAGATAGTTATCATCTTGGTTTATATGGTGAAAACGGTTTTATTGCGGTAGCCCAAAACTTAGTTTTTCCCGACTTTGTAACTCAGCAGCAACAGAGGGGTTATACCGATAGCATTGTTTGTTGGATGGCTTTGATGAATCCGTTTGTCAAATTTTCCCAGAACGATTTTAATGGGGGAGATCCGACTAAAGTTATTGATAGAACTAGTCTCCAAGAATTTTTGAAAAATTGCGCTTTGGCTAGTCTTGGGGATGAAAGTGCGATCGCATTTCTGAATAATTCGGATAATAAAGCTTATTGTGCTGAGTTTGTTTATATCAGCTTGAATACTCCCGTTTATCCCTTCAATCTCAAAGGTTTAACTTCATTGTTGAATGATCAAGCAAAAGCCAGAGAAATTCTTGCAATTCAAGAAAAACAAAATCGTAGACAAAAAAATATTCTTAGCGATCGCAGTGGAAATCCAGAATTTCAAGCTTTTAATATCCAAATGCCAATTGTACCTCCAGATTTACCACCTTTGGACGTACTCATGGCAGAAAATGGCATCAATATAGATTATAATACCATTCCTTTCCCAGCTTTTACGCTTTCTCAAGTATTGCGTCGCGCTTTCCGCACCTTGTTACCGCGTCACAAAGATGTTAATAATCCCAAAATCATTGAAGCACAAGTAAAGCTGTTTGGATATTTAGAGCCTTTAATTTTAAAACAATTAGGACTTGATAATCCTTATGGTGAGGGATTTACTCCACAAGCAACTGCACAAAGAGACGAAAAAGTCAAAGTAGTAAGGGAATTTATGGCTTTTATCAAATCCCAACTGCAACAAAACTATAACAATTACACCGAGCTTGATGTTGTAGTCGATCAAATTATGGAACAAGCCGATGAATTAATCGGTGTGAGCGATGTGAAATATTTTGTACCACCACGCATTTATATAGACTTGGGACAAAATGATGGTGATGGTAATTTGCCTCAAGGTTGGGGATTTAAGTTAAATACTTTAGGTGCGTTAATTTATCGAGGTGCGGTTAAAGATATGGCTGTAATAACTCCTCCTCAACCGACTCCAGAAATACCTCGTGATACTCCACAAACACCTCCACAAAATAATCCCCACGTCAAAAATCGCAGATGAAGTTGACACTCCCCGTCATAAACGCACCGGGATTATTGAATCGAAGTATGTCTTGAGCCTCGTGATTAGTAATAGTCATGCGGGGTTTTTAGGAAAGAGTGGTACAGTAATGCATCCCACTCTTACCCGACGAAGAGTTTTCGGTAAATTGAATTAGTCTTAGTAGATATCTCAATCAAAGTTCTTGCTTGGTAGGACGAATAATCATTTCGTTAACATCAACATCCCCTGGTTGCTCGATAGCATAAGTAATAGCGCGAGCAATTGCATCAGCATCGATGGCTACTGAGTACAGTTGATTGACTCCTTTGGCTGTCTCCGAATCAGAAATTGTATTTGTCAATTCTGTCTCTACCGCACCCGGAGAAATATTGGTAGAACGAATTTCACCATTAGATTCAAGTCTAATTCCTTCTGAAATTGCTTTGACAGCAAACTTAGTCGCGCAATAAACTGTACCCGCAGGGAATACTTTATGTCCCGCTACTGAAGAAAGATTGATTATATGACCGGATTTTTGTTGTCGCATTATCGGTAATACTGCTGCAATCCCGTACAATACACCTTTGATGTTCACATCTATCATTTTGTCCCACTCATCAACCTTTGTTTCATCTAAAGGTGATAAAGGCATTAAACCTGCATTGTTAACCAAAACATCTATACGTCCGTAAGCTTGATGAGTTGCTTCCGCTAAGGCTTCAACTTGAGAACTATTAGTAACATCTGTAACTTGATATTTAGCTGTACCACCATCTTTTTCAATATCAGAAACCAATTCCTTGAGACGCTCTTCTCTTCTGGCAGCAAGCATTAACTTCGCTCCGTTTTTAGCCAATCTACGGGCTGTAGCTTCCCCTAAACCACTACTTGCACCAGTTATAATCACTACTTTATTTTTGATGTCGGACATAATTTATTTTTACTTTCTTGAATAATAGTAGTAGACCAGTCGTCTACTAGTTAAAGATTACTAACTAAAAGATTTAATTAAATCTAGCTAGAGGTAGATTTACCTATAACCTGCCCAAATAAAATTTGTACAAAAATTTGCATCGGGATAACAGATTTCGTTACCTTAGCTTGTAAAATAGCTCCTTGCCAACTAGAGAGAATAAACTTAGCTAAATCGTCAAGATGGCTATCACCATTAATTTCTCCCGCTTCGTAAGCTGCTCTTAAACATCTAACAAAATATTTTTCCCAATCAGCAAACACTTGATTAAGGCGATGACGAAACAATTCGTTTTGTGCTGACAATTCTTGAGCAAGATTACCAATTAAACAGCCATGAGTACATTCAGAGAGTTGCATTTCTGCAATCCCCGACTCAAAGTAATTACGCAGCCGCGTCAAATGAGAAAATCGCTGATCTTCTAAAATATTTTTCAGCTTATCCTGATACTTACTAGCAAAATAATCAATAATTGCTAATCCAAAATCTTCTTTACTAGAAAAATAATAATAAAACGAACCTTTAGGAACCCCTGCGGTAGTTAATATATCATTCAGACTTGCCGCATTAAATCCTCGTTGGATAATAATTTCTCTACCAACTCGAATTAATTGATTGCGTTTATCAGTACTCATAATACTACTTATAGTAGACCAGTCGTCTATAATTGTCAAATTAGCTAAATTCTGTTACCACTTCCAATGAACAAATACAATTAATTTAATTCTTGATAAAACTTGCAAAATTGCTTTAAACTCAGGTTTACTCAGCGTTTGACTTTGCGTTCTTCCGCGTTAAAATACATCCGGATGTAGAAAAAACTTTTCCCCAAAAGCATCACCAATCGATAAACCTTCCAGGGAAAAGTAAGCCATATTAGAAGATTGCACTACTTCGCGGAGGGGATATTAAATCGCCAGATATTTTTGATTACAAATTATCTAAGTTCCCTTACGATTGCGGATATGTTCGGGCATATGGTATCTATCACCCAAAATTTCCAACAAAGGGCCGTGAACGTCAAATGTAACCATACTTACCGATGCTACCAAAATATTAATCCGATAGCGATAACGTCCTAAATCAATACCTAATAGACTGCAAAGTATAATCCGAATCGTGGCTTTATGAGAAACCACTAAAACATTACCTTGGTGATGTTTTTCTTGAATTTCAGCAATTACAGGCATAGCGCGGTTGGCGATATCCATCGCAGTTTCTCCACCTTTGGGTGCATTCCAAGCCGGTTCTGTCAACCAATTAATATAATTTTCAGCATAGTTTTCTTGAGCAAAGGATTTACTTTGATTCTCCCATTCACCGTAACTACCTTCTCGAAGTCCGTCGCGCAACTGCATATCCATACCGATAGCATCACAAAAGGGCTTTGCAGTGGCAACAGTGCGTTTCATCGGACTAGCATAAACAGCTTCCCACTTCAGCTTCTTGTAAACATCAGCAAAAGCTTCCGCCATTTGCACACCCTCCGGTGTCAACTCCGCATTAGTTTCCCCGCAAAAATTACCAGTTTGGCTAAAAGTAGTTTCTCCATGTCGCAGTAAATATAAATTAAGAGTCATAAATTATGTCGCGATTGGGTTAATAAATAAGGTACCTAGCAATACTATCGAATATGACTGGAAAAAGGTCAAAGGTTAAAGGTTAAAGGTTAAAATTTTAACTCCTAGCTTTCTCCCCATCCCCTTGTCTCCCCATCCCTACTTAAAAATAGTAGTCGGTGCTACGGGTAAAATAGTATCGTCAAATCCTCCGACTTGATTCGTTCTCAAAACCCATAACCTAGCTTGTTGCTTGAGAAAAATTTTCGCGGTTTCGTCTTGCGCTCTTTTGGGTAATACAGTTCGCCAACTTCTGAGCATTTTGATTGCAGTTGTAATAATATTGTCGTTTTTATTATTAGTTCCAAATAAATCCTTGGCATTTTTTTGCCAGTCTCGTCGTACAATTCCCAGAGGAACTAACTGTTTTTCCAAGCTGTTTCCTAAAGATATTAATTCGTTAAAATACTGAGTTTGTTGATCTTTTGGATGGTTTTGTAACCATTCCCTAATTGTCGGCTTTGACTCCACAAACCTTTGTATATCGTAAATTGTCGAGTAAAGCGCTTGATTAGAATCTTGAACACAGGAAGCTGTCGGTGTAATTAATGATGCACCTGTTCCGTCACCAACCCGATACCGAGCCGTAATTTCTCTAAGTTCCTCAATAAATTCTGTTAAAGGAGACAATTTAACTCCATCAAAATCATAATCGGTAGTTATTGGCTCGTATTTGACCAAAATATCGGCTACGGGACGAGTTCCCAACCAACCCCGCCACAAAGAACCCATATAAGCAGCCCAAGTTAAACTACCAGAAATAACTGCTTCTGGATTGTGACAGTAAACTTGATAGTAAATGATATCGAAACGTAATTCATCAGTAATGCGATCGCGCACTACTTGGGCAATACCGTAGGAAAAGTGACCTGGAACCGGAAGCCAAGAGGCTGCTTCTGCTTTTTCTCCACCGATACCACCAAATAAATGTATTACTAAAGCCTTATCGCCCAATTTCCATTGCGACACTGCATTTTCTGCATTTGGTGCGAGTAAAACTGTTTGATAATTACCTTTTTGTAATTTAATATTCCCCCACATTTCATACTTAAAGTATTCAAGTATTTTTTGTTGTTTTACAATTACTTTTTGTGGCTCTACTTTGAATAAAGCGCGGGGTTCAATTGCTTGTACGACAAAAGTTTTATCAGCATTAGCGGCACCGTAAATATACCATCCTTGAGAATTAGCAGGTGATTTTTCGATGTCTTTATTACTCGAACGAGCAACTCCCTGTATATCTTGCGGTACTTGCGGTATACAAAGAATTTCTTCAATTCCTCGCTCAAAGTTTTGAGTTACTTTGTTGTAGTGACAAACTCGAAATAAATCGCTTTCTGAATCAATTCTGGCTTTAATTTTCACCAAACCAACGAAACGTCCGAGAATTTGTACAGGTTCACAGTCAATAATTAACTGTGTCTCTCCCAGAGCATTAGTTTCTACTTGTGGCTGCAATAGCATCACGCAGACATCATCCATCGGTCTTGCACCTGCTAAAGATTCTAGAGGATCAACTTGAGAACGTCCATCTAATCTCACGGGATGAACTTTACCTGCTTGATGACTTTTTTTCGCTTGTTTGGTAAAATTAACGTCAAAACTTACCCGTTTGACATATTCTTGCACCTTCTGATCATTACTCCACGTCAACTTTACGACTTTACCAATAAGGTGCATATGTGAATCGGGAGCATTTTGCACTTCAAATTCTACAAAACGCTGATGATTATTTTCTGTAGATAAAATTAACCTACCGCTCCATTCTGCAACTGGTTGATAAAGTTGCCGGTTAATTTCTACATTAATGGGATAATAATCACTATGAAATAAAGGCGAATTGCTGTTTATTTTATAGTTCGATGATTTGGTTTGTACCGACTTCTTGGTAATCAATCGAGCAAGTATAAACCCAATTGTCAGACAAACTACAAAAATGATTACATTCGTCATAATTTTTAATAATTTATAATAACTTTTAATACTTGAGTAATTGAGTAATTGAGTAATTTAATAAAATATTACGCCGTACTTTACTTTATTTAATTGATTTGAAAATATAAAAAATTGTGACTTGTATCATCTTAACGTGTAATCTGACACTGGAATTACTGTATTTTTAACCTACGTAAAAATTTAGAGATAAATTAAGTAAGTAAGAATGTTTAATAAAATTGTGTTCAGCCATGCTCTCTCTATAGCAAGTTTCAGTTTGCTGTTAACAGCAGCCATACCTAGTGTTGCTTCAGGGGAAACCGTAATGGAAAAAGTTAAACGCACAGGTATACTTAGAGCCGGAACTAGTAAAGATGCTTTTCCCTTTGCTTATAAAGATAAACAAGGGCAATTAATCGGTTATTCAGTTGATATGCTCAACCTAATCCAGCAGGGATTAGAAAAAGAACTAGGTCAAAAAGTCCAACTTGAATTAGTAGCACTCTCCCCAGCCGAACGCATTCCTAATATAGTTAACAGAAAAGTAGATATTGTTTGCGATGCAAGCAGCTTTACTTGGGAACGCAATAAAAGTGTTGATTTTTCTTTTAGTTATGGTGCTAGTGGTACTAAATTATTAGTCAAAAAAGCAAGTAATTTAGGAGAACCATTATCGTTAATTGGCAAGCGAATCGGAGTGTTAGCAAAAACCACAAACGAAAAAGCTATTAAGCGAGCGCAACCACAAGCAAAACTAATATATTTCTTAGATAGAGCGCAAGCATATACAGCTTTGCAACAAGGAAAAATAGATGCTTTTGCTGATGATGGTATTCTTTTAGAAGCATGGTTGGGTAATAATCAAAATTTGAATAATTTTAAAGTTGTACCAGACTACCCTTATTCTAAAGAAGGTATTGCTTGTATGGTTCCGGAAAATAATTCTGATTTTCTTGATACCGTAAACTTTACTTTTTATGGTTTTATGCAAGGATTTATAGACAATGAAACTCGATACGTAACCATATTTGATCGTTGGTTTGGAGCGAGGGGAGCAATTCCGTTAAATCGCGATTTACGTGAATTAACAATAGAAACGATGCGCTTGGTGATCGATTCCCATCAAGATATTCCCGAAAACTAATCAATCTATGCCTAATGAAGTATTGAATATGGCTTTCATTGGACTTTAATATTATTATACCGCCAGCTTAATTAAGATCAGCTAGCGGTATACAGGGAACACACAGAACAAATAAATAGTCTTCCAGGGAAGAAAACTACTCGGTTTGCTAGTAAATTGGGTATTTTACTCAAAATTTATTTTGACATATATAAATAGTTACATTCAATGGCAGTTAAGCCACTTAAGATTTAATTTTAATAGCTTAAGTGGTGGTAGTGCGTTAAAATTCTTGGTGAAAACGAATAAGTGTTTACCGAAATGGAGGGTAGTAAGCAGAAGCGAAAACGAGGTATAACACTGACTGCAACCGGATTAAAACGGCTGCAAAGTGCGATACAAACAGCGCAGTTGCAAGAAAATGATGGTGTGCGTTTTACTCAGGAAGAACTAAGCCGGCGGATCGGAGTTTCCACTAATACATTATCGCGATTGTGGTCTCTGAAAACTCCATTAGATTCCCGTTCAATAAAACTTTGCTTTAGCACTTTTGATTTAGAGTTAACTGAGTCAGATTACAGCATCTATGAAGAATTAGACAAATTTGAAACTATTGAATATCCCAGTAGACCTGTATCGTTATATTCCAAATTGTATATTTCCCGTCCTCCGATTGAGCAATTAATTGAACGAGAAATTCCCCGTTCTGGCTGTCTAATCCGCATCAAAGCCCCTCAAGGAATGGGAAAAACTTCCTTGAAGTACAGGTTATTAGATTATGCCAAATCATTGGGTTATCGTACAGTACATTTAGATTTAAATTTAGTAGATGGGGATAAATTTTTAGATTTAAACGTTTTTTTGCGTTGGTTATGTAGTATTACTTCCAGAAGTTTGGATATTCAACCGCAGCTTGATGAATGTTGGGATGAAGAAATTGGTAGTAAATTAAGCTGTACTTTTTATTTTCAAACTTATATCTTAGAAGCTGCTGATAGTCCTTTAGTTTTATCATTTAACGAACTCAATCTCATTTTTGAATATCCACTACTAGCTCAGGAATTCTTACCATTATTACGTTCTTGGCATGAAAAAGCGCAGTATAATTACATTTGGCAAAAATTGCGTTTAATTCTGGATTATTCAACCGATATTTATGTTCCCTTAAACTTAAACCGTTCACCATTTAATATTGGATTACCCATCAATTTACCTGAATTTACACAGGAGCAGGTAGAGGAATTAGCAGCACGATACGGACTCAATTGGCAGCAGGGTAATCAAGCTCAAAAACTCATGGAAATAATTGGGGGGCAACCAACTTTAATTAATGTTGCACTTTATCATTTAAGTCAACAAGAACTAAGCTTAGAGCAGTTATTAGAACAAGCTAGTACTGATAAAGGAATTTATCGGCATCATTTACGAGAAAAATTAAATGATTTGCAAAAAAATCCCGATTTAGTCGTAGAATTCATCAAAATACTTACAGCGAAAACAGGTCTAAATCTTTACCCTACAGTTGCTTACAAATTAGAAAGTATCGGATTAGTTAAACTTACTTCTGATGGTCTAATTCTAAGTAGAGAATTATATCGTCCTTATTTTTCTAAATATTTGGGTAATATCATGTCCGGATGATTACTCCCTTCCCGGCAGAAGATTACCGATAAAAAAACCCTTCTAGACGCAGAGAACACATTCGTAAAGAGATAAAGAGAAATAGGTAATTTTCCAGCGGGATAGGAGTAGTTATTATTTGCTGTTAAGTGGTAATGGGTAATTGGTAATGGGTAATTAATATTTAAGCTGATACGCAGTTAAATTGTATAAAGCGTTAGCGCAGCGTGTCCGTAGGACATAAATATGAATTTATTGTAGTGCGGGCATCCTGCCCGCTTTGTCTATCTAATTTAGGCGCTTAACAGCTTAATAATTTTCCATATTGATCAAACTACTCCCTACCCCTCAGATTAAAAAGGGACGCGATATTATCGCATCCCCTTAACTATTATGCTTTGACAAATTTTTGAAAAATCTTACAAAGATGGAACATATTGTGGTTTTTCGGGTACTTCCGCATATTCAGCCACAATTCTACGGAACTCTTCACCATCAATAGTTTCTTTCTCAATTAGTAAATCAACTAATCTATCCATCAAGCTACGATGGTCACGCATCATCTGTAAAGCGTTTTTATAACACTCTTCAACGATAGCGCGAACTTGAGAATCGATCCGAGCCGCAATTGATTCCGAATATTCTGAACGTGTCGTCCAGTCACGACCAAGGAATACTTCTCCTTGTTGACTTTCCAATGATAAAGGTCCTAAATCGGACATTCCAAATCGCGTTACCATTTGTCGCGCCATACCCGTAACCTGTTGCAGGTCATTTCCGGCACCAGTGGTAACTTCATCTCTACCAAAAATCACTTCTTCAGCAGAACGTCCACCTAAAGCACCAGTAATTCTCGCTTTCAACTGAGAACGGCTAATCAATCCTTGGTCTTCGCTAGGGGTAAACCAAGTTAAACCCTGTGCCTGTCCGCGAGGAATCAAGGTAACTTTTTGTACTGGGTCGTGGTCTTTAACCAAGGTTCCGATCAAAGCGTGTCCGACTTCATGGTAAGCAATCAAACGCTTGCTCTTGCTGTCTACTAAAGGTGTGCCTTCCATACCAGCAACTACCCGGTCTACAGCGTCGTCAATTTCTGTAAGGGTAATACCTTCTTTACGTCGTCTGGCTGTGAGAATTGCTGCTTCGTTGAGCAAGTTCGCCAAATCTGCACCCGTAAAGCCGGGAGTCCGACGCGCAATGGCTTCGAGAGATACACTTTGATCTAATTTCTTGTTACGTGCATGGACTTGGAGAATTTCCAAACGTCCTTTGATATCGGGTGCATCAACCATCACCTGTCTGTCAAAGCGTCCGGGACGTAACAGCGCTGCATCTAGTACGTCAGGACGGTTAGTAGCAGCAATAATAATGATACCAGTGTTACCTTCAAAACCATCCATCTCCGTAAGCAACTGGTTGAGAGTTTGTTCGCGCTCATCGTTACCACCACCGATACCTGCACCCCGCTGTCTACCTACAGCGTCAATTTCATCAATAAAGATGATACAAGGAGCGTTATCTTTCGCTTTCTTGAACAAATCACGTACCCGTGAAGCACCAACACCGACAAACATTTCCACGAACTCGGAACCGGAAATACTAAAGAAAGGTACTCCCGCTTCTCCAGCAATAGCTTTTGCTAGTAAGGTTTTACCAGTTCCCGGAGGTCCGACTAACAATACACCTTTGGGAATGCGTGCGCCGACAGCAGTAAATTTCTCTGGTTGCTTAAGAAAAGTCACAACTTCACCAAGTTCTTCCTTGGCTTCTTCAATCCCGGCTACATCATCAAACATGACTCCGGTTTTGGCTTCCATTTGGAAACGCGCCCGAGATTTGCCAAAATTCATGGCTTGACCGGGACCACCGGGAAGATTGCTAGAACGACGGAACAAAAGGAACAGTCCGCTAATCAATAAAATAGGGAAAATTAAATTGCCTAATAGTCCCCAGATGGCTCCATCATTTCTTGCAGGATGGGCATCGAAACTAACATTTTCTGCTTTGAGCTTGCTAATCAACTCTGGAGCGTTAACAGGTAAGTCCACCCGCACGCGCTGAATCCGATTTTCCAGGTCTGGGTCAACAGCTTCCACAATCGCCGTTCTACCACCTTCATACAAATCCACCATAGTGACTCGACCAGCATCTAAGTATTCCAGAAAGCGACCGTAGGTCATCCGGGTACTAGCTGCATTTTTACCCATATCAGCAGGAGTATTCGCAAACGCTCCCTGCCAAAAGAAAAAGCCTATCACTAAAGCAGGCAAGGTCCAAAGAACTAGGACTCTCCAAGAGAATTTCATTTTAATTTGCCTCTAGATACCAATGGGATGAATCACCCCGTTAACATAATTTATGTGAAACGGATGTATATAAATCCCGATTTGTTTAATTTTCATGACTTGCCGCATTCGCTTAAAAGTGCTTTACGACATTTGCCAAGAATTTATTATTATTCTTAATTAAATGTAACTTAATTTTAAGACTTTTTACCATGTTAGGGAATAGGGAAGAGGGAAGAGGGAATTGGGAATTGGGAATTGGGAATTGGGAATTGGGAACAAATTACTCCCTTCCCGGCAGAAGATTACCGATAAAAAAACCCTTCTAGACGCAGAGAACACATTCGTAAAGAGATAAAGAGAAATAGGTAATTTTCCAGCGGGATAGGAGTAACTGTCAACTGTCAACTAACTCCCAATTCCCTATTTCCAAAATTCTTCAATTTCCTCAACTAATTGATCGATTTCCGATTCTAAAGTAAAGTAGTGAACGCAGGCACGGACACAATCTGGGTCAGCAATTGTACGGATAAATATTCCTTTGGCTTCTAAAAATTTGACTAATTCTAAACTAGTTTTAGATTGATTACTTTGCAATTGGAATGAAACTAAACCTGATTCGGGGGGAGAATGTAGTAGACATTTTATACCCGATACTGCCATTAATTTTTTCCAGAGGTACTCGCTGTTACGACAAATTTGTTGATAACGTTCTTCGGATGTACCCCATTTTTGATGCACTGAAATTGCTTCGGTTAAACCAACATAAAAGGGATAAGCTGAAGTTGCGATTTCATATCTTTCCCCGCTTTCTTGCCATTTTACAGGTTGAGCTTGACCATCAATAACAATGCTACGCCAACCGACAAAGGTAGGATAAAGACTTTCCCGTTCCTGGGGACGCACGTACAAACCCCCTACACCCGGAGGTCCACACAACCATTTATGACCTGTAAACGCATAAAAATCCGCTCCCAAGTCGCTCAGATTTAATGGCAATAATCCAACAGATTGCGCTGCGTCTACCATTAATTTTGTATTATTGTTTTTACAACAAACTACTATTTTTTCTAAAGGTAAAACTTGTCCTGTATTCCAAAGTACGTGACTTAACACCACCATGCGGGTACGGGGGCGCAAATGCTGAGCAATTATTGCTACAGGGTCGCCATTATTTAAAGTTGCCATTATCGGACAAGTAGTCACTTCTACAGAAAATCTGCGTGCTATTTCGCGAGCTGTCGCAACAATTCCTGGATGTTCGCAGTCTGTCAAAAGTATGTGGTCGCCTGCTTTCCAGTCAATGCCCCACATGGCAATATTGCAACCAACGGTTACATCTTCAGTCAGTGTAATTGTCTCCGATGGTACATTCAACTCGGTTGCAATTGCGACTCTAGTGGCTTTAGTCTGTTGTATAAGCCAAGCATTAACTTCGCTGCCAAAAGGACCGATTCGCTGAATTTGATCTTGGGCTTGAATTACGGCATTCATCGCCGTTTGCGGCATCGGTCCTTGACCTCCGAAGTTAAAATAAGCTTTATTCGCTAAAGCGGGAAATTGTTGTCGATATTGATGCAACCCTGTTTGTGTAGCAGATATACTTGTCATACCAATTTTAGATTTTAGATTTTGGATTTTGGATTTTGGATTTTAACAACGGATGTATCTGTTTGGGATTTTGCGGAAAGCTGCTAGGGCAGAAACTTACGGGAGCAAGTTTTTTAAGATGGATTTTGGATGATAAAACGGGTTAAAAGCGACCGATTTATTGACTTTATAAGGGTTTTAAACAGTAAATTCAACTTTTAAATATTTCAAACCGATTTTTTTTCCTATCTTTTAAAAACTGTTTCCTTTACTTATCCGAACCAGGAATACTGCTATAAGCAATGTACATTACACAACACCAATTTTGGTTATCTTGATTACTCCCAGATTGCACTAATTCTTGTTAACTTAAAAGAATGTTAATTAATGCCGAACTATTACTACAATATCAAAAGTGTAAACGCCGACCGTTTTTGAATGTTCACGGCGATAAGAATCAGCAAGATGCTCCTAGCGACTTACTTCTAAAACTGTATCAAGATAAATATGCTCATAAAAAACATATTTTAGAACAAATCAGTTATCAACGTCCGAAGTTTTCCAAGGGGGAACCGAAAACTGCGGAAGCGGCAACTTTGGAATTGATGCAGCAGGGAGTTGAATATATTTATAAAGGGATACTGACAACAAGTTATGCTGACAATCATACTCTGCTAGCACGTCCGGATTTACTCATCAAACAACAGGGTAATTCAAGATTCGGAGATTGGATGTACGTTCCCGCTAGAGTTGAATTAGGTAAGCGTCCTAAACAAGAATATCAAGTTATTGCCGCATTTTATGCTTTTGTTTTAGAAGCAGTACAACAAGTTGAGTTGGAAACGGCTTGGTTGATGTTGCGGGGAAAAGAAACTAGATACAACGTTGATTTAGTCAAATGGATACCCCGGATGCAAGAAATTTTGGACGAATGTATCCAAACGTTGCATTTACCAACACCTCCCGAAGTTTTTATTTCTCGTCAAAAGTGCAGTCTTTGTAATTGGTACAGTAGCTGTCATCAAACTGCTTCCACACAAAAACATCTTTCGTTGGTACCGGGAGTAACCCCAGGTCGTTACGATTGGTTAAAAATCCTTGACATTACAACTTTAGAATCTCTTGCTCAAACCAATCCTTCAGAACTAAAAGACTTACCCGGTTTTGACAGTGAAGTTGCAACTCAAATTGTTTTACAGGGAAAATCTTTACTCGAAAATCGTCCGCTGTTTTTACCACAAGCCTTAGTTGAACAAACGATAACTGAGGAATTTGCAACAACAACACATCAGTCCTTACTAACTCTACCAAACGATAACGCAGTAATTAAACGGCGATCGCCATCAATTCAATATCCCACAATCGTAGAAATTGACCCAGTAGTATACGAAACTGTTACTTATACAGCTCCCATCGAACTTTATTTTGATATAGAAGCCCAGCCAGATTTGAATTTAAATTATTTATTAGGAGTTTTAGTTGTTGACAGAGAACATAACACCCAACAGTTTTATTCTTTTCTTGCAGAAAAACAAGAGGAAGAAAAATTAATTTGGCAGCAATTTTTAGAATTAGTATGGCAATATCCCGATGCACCAATTTATCATTTTTGTGTTTATGAATTCGACACAGTACAACGGCTAGCAAAACTTCACCGTACTCCTTCTAAAAAAGTATTACCAGTATTGAATCGATTTGTTGATATCTACGAACAACTAACGGCTACAGTCACATTACCAGTTGAGAGTTATGCCTTGAAAGCGATTGCTAGGTGGATGGGATTTGAATGGCGTGACCCAGAAGCCAGCGGAGCTAAGTGTATTTACTGGTATGATAGATGGTTGAAAACTGGCGATCGCGCTTTGTTAGAAATCATCAAACGTTACAATGAAGACGATTGTCGAGCAACTCACAGCGTCAAAGATTGGCTAGTTAACTTTTTTGAAAGTCAATACAATGACAGTTGACAGTGGACAGTTGACAGTTGACAGTGGACAGTTGTCTTTAATCTTTAACCTTAAACCTTAAACCTTTGACCTTTAACCTTTAACCTAAGTTTACCGTGGGAATTAAAAAATTATTTAAGTTACCATTAATTATTATTTTTTTCGCCACAATTGTGATAATAGTGTTTTTCTTCAGTAACTTCAGAACTTCTGCTGTCGAGGTAACGGGTATAAACTTTATCGGCGAAGCAATTTTACCCACAGGTACAAATTTTGAAAATACTGAATTAGGAGGGTTATCGGGAATAACTTATGATAGTCAAAATCAAATTTATTATGCAATATCTGATGACCGTTCTCAAAAATCGCCCGCGAGATTTTATACTTTTAATATTAATCTTAATATAGATTCTTTTCAAATTAGCGATATTAAAACTGTTAGTATCACAACTTTAAAAGATAAAAATGGTAAAACATTTTCTCCTGGAACTATAGATTCAGAAGGAATAGCAGTAACTAACAACTCATCGATATTCGTCTCATCAGAAGGTGATACAATCGCGGGAATAAATCCATTTATCAAAGAGTTTTCCCTCAATTCAGGGCAAGAGATTTCTAGTTTAGCAATACCTGAAAAATATTTACCATCTCCAGATAAAAAACGTGGTATTCGTAATAACTTAGCTTTTGAAAGTCTGGCGATTACACCTGATAAAAGGCATTTATTTACAGCTACTGAAAATGCAATTCTTCAAGATGGTGAAGAAGCCAAACCCAATCAAGAAAGCTTATGCAGAGTTTTACAATATAATTTGATTAATAAAAAATTAGAAAAAGAATTTCTTTACCCTACTGAAAGAGTCAAACCATTTTTTAATTTTAATGGTAGGTTTTCTAGCGGATTAACCGATTTAATTGCACTCGACAATCAAGGACATTTTTTGAGTATAGAAAGAACTTTTACAGGTTTAGGTTTTGTGAATTCATTATTCAAAGTATCGTTAGAGAATGCTGATGATATACAGAATATTGACAGTCTAAAAAAAGTTGATTTGAAAACCATTAAACCTATTAACAAAGAACTTTTATTAAATTTAGGCAACCTAGATATTGCATTAGATAATACCGAAGGGTTAACTATTGGAGAAACTTTACCAAACGGACAACCTTCATTAATTTTAGTCAGTGACAATAACTTTAATAAACTCCAACGTACTCAATTTTTAGCATTCCAACTCAAGATAGAATCACGACTCGAAAGACTCTTACGTTTAATTCGCAATCGCATTTTCTAAGCATAAACTCTTACTCATGTCGCTTTTCTTGCTCCGTATAAACAGGGATACTACTCCATGTATATTTTATTCGATATCTTAAAATAGCTGTTTAAGTATGTACAATCTACATCCATTCTAGTTGAACAAAAAATCAATTTGATAAACATTGAAAAGTGTTGCATTTACAAGCTTTCACCTCCAAATATCGAATTATCCAGGATTGCGATAACAGTATATCCACTTAGATTATTTAGCAAACTTCATGTAGCAGCAAAAAGTGTTTCCGTAAAATTTCTCATAGGAAACATTAGTTGCTTGTGTTACATAATGTTTAGTGTGTTTACTAGAAATCCCGGTATGCTCAGTTAAAACTTTATATCTAATAAAAATTGATTGCCGTTAGTAAGCAATTAAACTTAAGTATAAGTTAAGACCTTATTTTCAATCCCTCTCCTGATTTATAGGGAAGAAAGCTAGAGGTGACTTACTTGTATAAGCACTGATTTCCTCCCAAATTTAAAAATGTATTAATTCATTGATTTATGTTGCAACAAAAAGTCAAGAAGATGTTAATTCAAAAACATAAAACAGAATTAGACACTTATATTGGAAAATTCCTAAATCATCGTTATTTAATCAGAGACTTAATTGGTAAAGGAGGAGGGGGTAAAGTATATTTAGCAGAAGATTGTACCAACGCTGGAGTACCAGTAGCGGTAAAGATTTTGTCGTTAAAATTGGATAATCAAACAATATCGCAACGCTTTGCAAAAGAAATTTTTATTAGTTCTCAATTAGGACGTAAAAGTAAACATATTGTCCGCATATTAGGCTACGGTATTACTGATGATAAAATTCCATTTTATGTAATGGAATATCTTCAAGGTAAAAATTTATTAGAATTCATCAATAATCAGCCTTTAACATTAGAAAAATTCTTTGATATCATCTATCAAATTTGTTTGGGTTTACAATGCGCTTATCAAGGAGTGACTGTCAAAGGAAAAATTTGTCCAGTTATTCATCGAGATATTAAACCAGAAAATATATTTATTACTCAAGATGCCAAAAAAGCAGAAACAGTTAAAATATTAGATTTTGGGATTGCTAAACTCTTAAAAGAAAGGGCTGGAGCAACACTTTCTCAATCTTTTATAAGTAGTTTACCTTATACCGCTCCAGAAAATATGGAAGGACGCAAACTATTAGATATACGTTCGGATATTTACAGTTTGGGTATTCTCATGTATCAGATACTTTGTGGAAAGCATCCATTTCAGTTGAAAAGTAACTCCTTTGGTGAATGGTATCAAGCCCATCGTTTTGAAACACCGCTTTTATTAAACGAAATAATCAACGAGGCTAATGTACCCCTTGAATTAGAAAATTTAGTGATGAGTTGTTTAGCCAAAGAAATTAAAAATAGACCTGAAAATATTACCGAAATCTTAGAAAAATTAGAATTAATTCAACGTCAATCCTACCAAATTACCAAAAATGAACATAAACATAATATTTCAGAATTATCGATAGATATAACACCATTAAAATTAACTTCTAAAAATATTTGTTTGCAAAAAAAATGGCCTGAAAATAAGCCAATTGCACCAATTGCTTTCCCTGATTTACTATATACAGTACAAGGGGAAATTCCTACATTTTGGGTGATGTTACCCCAAGCAGAGATTTATAAATTTTTAGATAAACAAAATACTACAGAATTTATCCAAAAAATTAATATTTACCCGATGATTATGTGGCTAACAGTTCTACACGAAGCAAATTCATCATTAACACGCTGGCTATCTTACTTCCTAGATATCAAAGATAAACAAGAAGAAAGAATAGTCAGACATTTAGCAGAAAAAGGATACTATCACCTGTTATTTTTTGCATTAGAAGAACCAACAAAATTACCTCATGTCACAACTGTTACAATTACACTCCACCAGCGCGAACAATTATTAATTTGTTTAGAAGCAAGTCAAAATTCTCAAAGCTTGATTCCATCCAATCAAAGTAAAACCATTCTCAAAGCACAGTACGAAAAAATGAAGCCGAAAATTCTGCAAAGAATATTGGACGAGCAACAAAAGAAAACACCTATTAAGCTTTGGTTGTCTAATTTTTTCACTAAACGATTTAAATTTTAGTTTAAGCATGAGGTACAAAGAAATAGTTAGTCTGCATGACAAAGCTTAAAGGTCAACTGTCCACTGTCAACTGTCAACTGTCCCCCCATCTCAAAAAAAAATCCCAGCGACCTCTTGACAAACCACTATGGAAGAGCGATAATCAAAAAGTTGAAAACACATGGGACTGTAGTTCAATTGGTTAGAGCACCGCCCTGTCACGGCGGAAGTTGCGGGTTCGAGCCCCGTCAGTCCCGTTCTAAAATCAAAAAATTAAAGTTCAGCTAAGTTAAGTAAATTATCAAACACTTGACTTTAAGAATTAACCAGATAGTGAATCTGTATAAGAGGCTTGTGAAAAATAATTTCTCAAATTTTGTAGTGGCAACAAGATACTCGGTTGAGAAATACAGCGAGCTTTCCGGCTTTTACTACCCGATCTAAATGTAGATATTTATTTAGTGAAGTCCTTAATTAGAAATTAGCCTTTACTTTTTTTGGTTTTTTTTTAATGGTGAAAGTTTACTCATATCTTGCACCATAGAAACCTATCGTTAAAATAATTACTAATTGCTTGACTTCCTTTTTACCCGCCTGGGACTGTAAGTCCCAGTCTGATAGTAGAAGTCCATTAAAATGGACTAAAAATATTACAGATTTAGATTAGTTATATTTTTGTTGATATTTTTGATTAATTAAGTAATTATAGGGCTTTGTGCAAACAAAATATAAGTTGAAATTTATCTAACTATTGCAATTATTCATCAGATCAATCAAAATCAACGATCGCATCACTTGCAATTGTCAAGTAAATTTCAACAGACGGTTGCTTTAAAATTGCAAGTGGCTGCAAAAATTCAAATAATAATAACTGTATGACTTTCAGAGTGCGTATTGCTCCCAGCCCAACTGGGAATTTACATATTGGTACAGCGAGAACTGCTGTATTTAACTGGTTGTTTGCTCGTCATCATGATGGTACATTTATTCTAAGAATTGAAGATACCGATATAGAGCGATCGCGTCCCGAATATACTGAGAATATTCTAGAAGGATTGCGTTGGTTGGGATTAAATTGGGATGAAGGTCCATTTTTTCAAACCGAACGCTTGTCTATGTACAAAGAAGCGGTAGAGAAATTGCTGGATAAAGGATTAGCTTATCGTTGTTACACCACCTCCGAAGAATTGGAAGCATTGCGGGAATCTCAAAAAGCTCGCAATCAAGCACCTCGTTATGATAATCGTCACCGTAATTTAACACCAGAACAAGAAGCCCAATTTCAAGCTGAAGGACGTAGTTTTGTAATTCGCTTCAAAATTGATGATAGTCGCGAAATAGTTTGGAATGACTTGGTACGGGGTGAGATGGTTTGGAGGGGTAGCGATTTAGGTGGTGATATGGTTATCGCTCGTTCCTCTGAAGATAGTATTGGTCAGCCATTATATAATTTTGCCGTGGTGGTGGATGACATGGATATGCAAATTACCCATGTGATTCGAGGAGAAGACCATATCGCCAATACCGCCAAACAAATTTTATTATATGAAGCATTTGGTGCAAAAGTACCAGAATTTTCCCATACTCCTTTAATTTTGAACATGGAAGGTCGCAAACTTTCCAAACGAGATGGTGTTACCTCAATATCTGACTTTCAGAAAATGGGTTTTACACCCGAAGGCTTGGTTAATTATATGACCTTATTGGGATGGTCTCCCCCGGATTCTACTCAAGAAATATTTACCTTAGAAGAAGCCGCTAAAAACTTTGATTTTGAGCGCGTTAACAAAGCCGGTGCCAAATTTGATTGGGCAAAATTAGATTGGATTAACAGTCAGTATATTCACAGTATGCCCGTAAGTAAACTTACTGATATGCTGATGCCTTTTTGGTCAGAAGCCGGGTATAAATTTACTGAAACAAAAGAACGCCCTTGGATTGAACAATTAGTTGCTTTAATTCAACCCGGTATAGCCCGTTTAACCGAAGCCGTAGACATTGCGAAGATGTTTTCCACAGAAACCGTAGAATTTGATTCCGAAGCCATAGAGCAACTACAAAAAGAAGGAGTGAAAAGCGCCCTGCAAGCAGTTCTTGCGGCTTTAGATAGTCAACAGCTAGGTCAAATTAATGCGTCGAATGCTAAAGACATAGTACAACAAGTAGTTAAAGAGCAAAACGTCAAAAAAGGCTTGGTAATGCGGAGTTTGCGGGCTGCTTTAACCGGAGAAATGAACGGTCCAGACCTGATAGAATCTTGGGTATTACTTAATCAAAATGGCTCAGACAAGCTTCGTTTACAAAAGGCAATCAACCCATAGCCGTTTAAATTCCATAAATAAAACCATTACAATCCCGTGACTTAAGCCAAAGCTTGAATAACTAATTTAGGGCGCATTTGATATGCGCCCTTATTTATTCTGTGCAAAAAAAAATGGCAGGGGAAGTAATGATTATGAATTCTTAAAATTCTTAAAACTTAATCTTTTGAGTACGTAACTTTAGTTGCCTAAGAATAGTTAATTACTCTGATTTATAGGGAACTATAAGTGTAATTTTAATGTCATTGCAAACACTTAGAAAAATGTCATCAAAATGTCTACTAAATTAATAAGTCAAGCAATAAAGCTATCCTTTGTATTCTTATCTCTAGCAGCATCGGGAATAAACAGCGCAGTTAGGGCTCAAGAAGCATCTCCACCCATATTTGGGGATATAACCATCGAGCATCCTTTATCAAAAGACCCCCTAACAGTTCGCGGAATGAGCGGTGGTAGTATACCAGCAAAAGAAATTTCAGAAAGAGCAGACACACCTACAGGAGCCTGTACCGGCTACGTAGATAAAGAACCAGACCACATCCTACGTTTAAAAAATAAATTTGATTATATGAAACTAGTAATAGAAAGTCCCGATGATACAACTTTAATCATTAAAGGTCCCGGTGGTATCTGGTGTAACGATGAATTTGAAGGTAAAAATCCCGGTATAGTTGGCGAATGGCTCAACGGAGAATACAAAGTTTGGATCGGTTCCTATAAACAAGAACTGTATCTTCCCTATACTTTAAAAATTACTGAAATTAAATAAAGCAACACTTACCCATTACCCACAGTAGTAGTCTGCCACATTAGTTTTGCTGAGTTATCTATTTGTAGTGGGAGCGTCTCGCTCCCTCCTAGCCCAAATACCAGCTTTTCGGTTTGCGAGAAAACCCATCAATCAAAAATCCGATAATTCTTGCTCCGTCGTGTATATTGGTGTAATTTGTGCCATCACATGACAAAAGGGTATTCAATAGTGAGATTTTATTTATTAATTATTGTTGCAGCGATTATCGGATTATTTGTAGTCAGTGAAATGGGATTGCGTTTGCTGTTTGGTTTTGGCAACCCTTTAACTTATATTGGGGATGAAAAAATTGGTTATTTATTAACTCCTTCTCAACGTACCCGTCGCTTTGGTAATCGTATAGAAATTAATCAGTATTCGATGCGGGGTGCAAATATTCAACAAACACCTTTACCCTCAAGTTTGCGAATCTTACTTTTAGGAGACTCCATCGCTAATGGTGGTTGGTGGACTGATCAAGAGAAGACAATTTCTCACTTAATGATGCTTTCTTTGACATCTAATTTATCTCCAAATATTACACAAGTCGAAGTATTAAATGCTTCAGCCAATTCTTGGGGACCGAGAAACGAACTTGCTTACTTACAAAGATTTGGTAGCTTTGGTGCTTCTTCTATAGTCTTGCTAATTAATACCGATGATTTATTTTCTACTGCACCAACTTCAGTGCCAGTGGGACGCGATCGCAATTATCCCGATCAAAAACCACCATTTGCATTAGCCGAAGTATTTAACCGCTACATCCTCAAGCCGAAACCGATACCAGAACTTAAAGAAATCCAAAACGAAAATGGCGATCGCGTTGGGATTAATTTAGCAGCTATCGGTCAAATTCAAGAATTCACCCGCGCAAACAACGCTCAATTTCTCCTAGCGATGACTCCCTTATTGCGAGAAATCGGGGAACCTGGACCCCGCGATTATGAAATTAAAGCACGTCAGCGTCTACTAGAATTTACGCAAGCTCAAGGTATTATCTATATAGATTTTTTACCCATATTCAACTCTTCCCAAAACCCTAAAGCTTTATATCATGACCACATTCATTTCAATTTACAAGGAAATAAGTTAATTAGTGAAAATCTTCAACAAAAATTACTCGGATTATGACAAAAAGATGCAAAAATTAATTACTCCTATCCCGCTCGAAAATTACCTATTTCTATGAAACCTCTTTCCTCTGTCTTGAAAAGTTGCTCATGGGGGAGACCCCCAAGACCGCACTTTCCGCTGTGTTCTCTGCGTCTAGAAGGGTTTTTTTTTTCTCCCTGGGGGAGACGCTGCGCGAACGGTAATCTTTTAACGGG
>JACYMD010000011.1 GCA_015272215.1 Rivularia sp. T60_A2020_040
CTATTCCCTTACATTCTAGCTGATATAATATCTAAATTTTCTTGCGTTTACCCTGCTAGATAAAGCCTTTAAAAGTTTCAATTCTGCTCAAATCAACATTATACTTACGTAACAAGAATAATGTGTATAAAGTTTTTTTACTCCTTGTTAAATTTGCTTAGTATTCTATTAAACTAATATTAATCAGAATATAAAACCCACCACAGTAATCTGGAGGTAATTTTGAACACAGCTATAAAGATAGATGCAATTCTCAACGCATGGTTCAACTACATTGAGTTGGATGATTACAGTAGTGCCAGAATTGAAGCTGGAAACCAAGATAAAGTAGTGCAACGTGGTGTAAGTTTGAATGGCGATCGTGTAATCATCGACCAAAAAATCTTCTCAGATTTGCACTCAAAAGTTAATACCAAAAATCCATATAAGCAAGATATTACTTGGGTTTTGTCATTTCCACAAGTGATTGATCCAGAGAAGAAAAAATATTTTTGTCCTTTATTTAGTCTAGACATTACATCTATTTTTAAAGATGAATATCAAGAACAAGGATGGAATATTGAAGAATTAAAACTTATCGAAGCTGGAGAAAATTTAGCTAAATTCTTAGGGTTGGATGACGAACAGCAAGAGAAGTTGATTACTCAAAATGGATTGCGGTCATTTTTGGAAACAACTTTTGAGATAGAGTTTCAAACTTATGAGCAGTGGATGCAGCGATTCTCTATAAGTAGTTATCGCTACAAAATCCAACGACAACCATATTTATTTGAATGGAATGGAGGGGGATTTTCTTATAATCTTAAACAAGATTTCAAAGATATTAAATCAAGCTCAAAAAAATGGACAACAGGAGGACATCCGGCTTATGAATATTTGTTCGGTGAACCTCAACCAGCAAAACATGAAGTTCTTTACATGGGTGCTTTCCCTACTCATCCACCAACATCTTCACAATTAACTGCTATAAAACATTCTCAAAGCGAACCTATAACTGCGGTACAGGGACCACCGGGTTCTGGTAAAACGACTCTGATTCTTCATGTAATTGCTCAACAGGTAGTCAAACGCGCACTTCATTTAATTGAAATTGGTGAAGACATTAATAATTTTACAGTTATTAGTAGTACTAATAATAAAGCAGTTGAGAATGTTATTGAAAAAATAGATAAGGTTTTACCAAATCAAATATTCTATTTGAAAGGTGGAAGTCAAAATAATATTAATTCTACTGGAGGAGCTTTAGAGAAGTTAGATGAAGCAATTTGTTTTTTACAAAAGAATGAATTCAATGCAAATATTTTTAATGGTATAAAACAGCAAATAAAACAAATTAAAACCGATTTGGTAGCCCAAGAATCTGATTATAAAAAACAACGTCAACAAAGAACTTTGGATGAAAAAAGATTACTCCAACTTCGAGAAGAAATACAGAAAATTAAACAGCAATTAGAAGCAGCATTATCTATTATAAATCAGTATCAGCGACGCTCAACAGAATTAGCTGAGTATGAGCAAGTACCTATAGAAGCTTATCGAAAAATTCGGTTGCGTTTTGATAATGCAGAACGACAGTTACCTGAAGGAAGATTACCTTGGTGGATTCGTTTTTGGCAGTGGATTAGGAGAAAAACGGAAAAGATTATCATAGAAAAAGCAGCTTTAGCTTGCGAATCAGCAATTGAGAATACTTTAAACACTCCTTTTCCTGTCAGAAATCCCATAACTCGTAGCGATTTAATTCAGCAAGCACAGTTAGTTAGAGAAAGGTTAGAAAACGCAGAAGAATTAAACATAATACAAGAAAGGTTAGAAAACATTTCTGAAAATGTTCGTGTTTTAGGACAAAATAATGATGAATTCAGTAATGAATTGACTTTGTTAGAAAATAGATTAGCAATTCAACTAAAAGATTTTTACGCAACATTTCATCAAAATTTTCACGAGAAATACCAAGAATTATTTCAATTATCGCGTGATTTACTCATACAACAAGCACTCTTTAATAAAGACAACGTAAAAACATCTTTAGAAAAATATCTCAATTTGCTTTCGGAAAAAGGGAGAGCTAAAGATAAAATCGCAGACAAGATGCAAGAAAATCTAGACGAACATATTAAAAATGTAAGTTTAATGTTTCCTGTCATCACCAGTACATTACTTTCAATCCGAAATATGCTTCCTTGGATTGAACAATGCGTTGATAGGATAATTGTAGATGAAGCTGGAATGATTCCACAGCATCAGACTTTTCCTTTATTAGTACGCTCTCATAGAGCTATTATAGTTGGTGACCCGCTACAAATTGAGCCTATAATCACTTTAAGCGACCAAAGACGGGATAATTATTGTCAAACAGCGTTTATTGATCGAGGGTTAACTAAAAACGATTACCATCGCTACAGCCCGGAAGAAGTATTTAATGCAACTACCTATCATCGTGCTGCTGGAGCAAGTGGGGAAGATGAAGATAAGGGTAAGGGAATTCAATTAACCGAGCATTATCGCTGTCAACCTAATATCATCGACTATTGCGATAAAATTGCTGGATACAACTTAGAAGTCAAGACAGAACTTACTTCCTCAAAATTAGAATCAAATTTAATTGCTTACCACGTTGAAGGAAATATTATAGATAATGTAAATTTAGAAGAAGTAACTGCGGTATGTGAGTTAGTACAGCATTTACTTAATCAAGATTATGCAATTGAAGATATTGGTGTAATTTCAGCTTTTCGTCCTCAAGCTAATGCATTAGAAAAAAGCTTGCTTGAAAAATTTCCCAAATTTGATAAACAATCTGTTGGCACAGTTCATACTTTTCAAGGTGCTGAAAAAAAGGTAATTATCTTTTCTACCAGGGTATCTCCTCCGCAAGATAATAGTAAGGTTGGCTGGATTAATAAACGACCAAACCTTCTTAATGTTGCAGTATCTAGAGCAAAAGAACTATTTATTTTAGTTGGAAATCTTGACAGATTAAAAAAAAGAAAACTTACACGTCAGCTTGTTGAACACATTCAGGAACAAGGAATTATTTTAGAGTACAAAACTCAAGCAGAAATTCCTCAGTTAGTACCTGGAGTTACAGCTATTTATGATTGTAACCATTTAAATATTTTTCGGGATGCTATTGAACAAGCTGAACAGGAATTAATCATTGTTACACCTTGGATTCGAGGTATAGAACCGACAAAGTTTGTCAATGATATTGTCTCAGCTTTAGAAAGAGGAGTTAAAGTAACAGTAATTTATGGTAATAAAAGTAGCGAAGATAACGATAATAATGATGTTCAAGCAGAGAATAGGTTGAAAGAATTGTTTTCACAATATTCAAGTTCAAAATTAATCTGCTTGGGTAGAGAAATACATCTAGAAAGTAGGGGAACAAATGAAAGAATTTTAGTTTGTGATTCAAAGTTTGCTATTGTAGGAAGTTGGAATTGGCTTTCCCATCATTACAGAGATTCCTGTAGAAAGTTACTGATTAAACCTAACGTTCAAATTCGCAGAGAAACAAGTCTACAACTTTCTGACTCAGCTTCTATTGCTGATATCAAAGCAAGAGTTAATAAATTAATTACATAATAGTTAACAATTTTTATGTCTAATCACAAATAACTCGAAAACCAAATTCTTTGTCTCTAACAGTTAGGTTTTCAGAAAAACGAGATGCACTACGACATAAATTAGGAAAAGAATCCCAAGAACCACCTCGTAAAATTCGATATTCCTCATTTCCATTATCTACCCAAACACTACCGTCAGTTGGTGCATCTAAATAATCTTCATGTTCATAGTCAGCACACCATTCCCACACTAACCCGTGCATATCATATAATCCAAAGTCATTCGCAAAGAAACTACCTATTTCAGTTGTCTGTTGACGATAAATTCCCGGTAGTTCGCTACTATAAGTCCCTTTGTAAATATAACCATTAATATTCTTATCTTCTCCGCAATAGTTAGCTAATTCTGTGCTAATTGTTTTACCAAAATGAAATGGAGTTGAACTTTTCGCACGACAAGCATATTCCCATTCTGCTTCACTCGGTAAGCGATATATTCTTCCTGTTTCCCTTGACAATCGCAGACAAAATTCTTGTGCATCATACCAAGAAACTCTTTCTACAGGTAAATTATCTCCTTTAAAATATGAAGGTTCAAGTTCAAGTTCGCGTTGATTTATAGGTAGATTTGCAACATATTTCCATTGCGCTTGAGTAATAGGATATTTGCCGATAAAAAAGGGTTTTATGTTTACTAAATGTTCCGGACGTTCATTTTCTTGAGATACTTTTTCATCTCCAGGTGAACCCATTTTAAAATTACCACCAGGGATAGAAACCATTTCTAATACATTTACATTTCCCAACTTTTCTGTAAAATATTCAGCTTGTTTACAGCAACGCTTAATTTCTTTCCCTTGAGCATTTACAGTTACAACTTCAAACTCGAAATTTGTCAGCTTTGGTGGAGGTGTACTTCTAATTAGTGGTGTTAGGGAATTTGTTGTGTGTGTATTTTTAGTTGTAGATGATGATTTTTCACCGTTAACCCTTTCAATTATCTCTGGTAGTAATTCTCGAATCACATCTTTAATGGTTTGAGCATCAGTACCATAATAAGTGCGATCGCCAATATGAATATCTCTACCTTCTGGTATATTGACGATATTTTTCGCTAACTGTACTTGATTTTGAGTATCAGTTTGCAGAGATTGTCGTAGTAAAACAATATCCCTTTCATTACAACTACCATCAAGGATACGGTCAAGAATTTTAATTAACTCATCAGATGCAGTCATTTATCATTAATAAATTAAATTTTAGTTATGATTAGCCAGATTATTTTGATTAATATATAAATAATTAAGATAATTTCAGATAATTTAAAGGTAATTTAATGCAATATAATAATTACAATCAAGAAAGATTATAAGACGAATTTTATATTTTTATCGCGGATATTAGCAAAACATAATGAATGAAAACATTAAACCAACAGGCTTAAATTGCTGCTTTATTTCCGGACCTGTTCATTCTCCCATATTACTACGTGCAATCCAACAGTGGGATATTCCCACATACATCCAACCACCAACACCTACCCTACCAGAAACAATCAACATTTTAACGGATACCCAAGCAGCATCTTCGATTCAAGATAAAAACGCAGTAGTAATTATCAACTGGGAAGCAAGTCTCTCCTTTATTCTTGAAAATCTCCCCCAGCAACAACGCTTAAATCAAGTTAATACATTCAAAAATAAAGCGACTTTTCGCAAGTTAGTTAAAGAGTTATATCCAAACTTATTTTATGTAGAACTTACAAGAGATACTTTGCAAGATTTCCGATTTCCTGAAGAAGTTGAAACGGTAGTAATTAAACCCAATATAGGAACTGCTTCTATAGGTATTCGCACCGTACATGGACAAAAAGAGTGGTTAAAAGCGGTAGATTTGGTTCTTAAAGATATCGATATAGCTAAAGAACACATGAATCCGGCAATGTTAAATGACTCCTCTTTCCTTGTAGAAGAATTCATTGATGGAGATGAATTTGCTTGCGATGGTTTTTGGGATGCTAACGGAAAAACAGTAATAACTGGCATTTATCAGCATCCTTTCGCATCAAATTCGGATGTAAGCGACACGGTGTATTATACATCAAAACAAGTAGTTGCTCAAACAATAGAACCGACAATACAGGTATTGCAACATATTGGAACTAAGCTGGAAATGCGTCGCTTTCCGTTTCATTTTGAGTTTAAACTTAGTAACGGTAATCTTTTCCCTATTGAATTAAATCCGTTGCGTTTTGGACAAGTTGCTCTCCCCGACATTACAGAATATGCTTTTGGTTTCAATCCCTACGATTTGTTTTTTGCAGATAAATCACCCGATTGGGATTCTTTATTAGGTAATTCAAATTATTCTCAAATTTATGCCTTTATTCTTGCTAGTTTACCACCAAAATATGAATCTGAAAAAAATTGGTTTGATGAGCAATCTTTCTGCAATACTTTCGGAAATAAATTATTAAATTATCTTCCCAGTAATCCGGAAATAACTCCTTTTTTTGGAGTAGCTCATATTGTCGCAGATAAAGTTGAAGACGTGCTTGCATATCTTGAACTTGATTTTGACAGTTTTTTGAAGATTAGGGAATAGAAAATAAAATTTATCTAGGGAAACACTTAAATGGATTTAATCTTCTTTTTGTTTTTTTCATTTGCTTTACTTTTAATTAGTGTTTTTAAGGGATATTTTATTGTTTATCCTTTAATAGCTTCCATAACTGCTTTATTTTTCTTACTTTTAAAAAGAGGCTTTAAACTAAAGAAACTATTTACTTTAGCTTGGATTGGTAGTAAAAAATCTTTTTCAGTAATATCTATTCTCTTACTTATTGGAGTAGTTATAGCAGTTTGGATGATGGCAGGAACAGTACCAGCTATTGTCTACTATGGCATTCAAATGATTAATCCTTCATACTTTATTGTGTCAGCCTTTTTATTAACTATTTTTGTCTCCTTATTAATTGGAACTTCTTTCGGAACTGTCAGTACAATTGGGATTGCTTTAATGATAATGGCAAGCGGGAGTAGCGTAAATCCTCATCTGATTGCTGGTGCGATTATAGCCGGAGCTTATTTTGGCGATCGCTGTTCTCCGATGTCTTCGAGTGCTAATTTAATTTCTATAATTACCCAAACTAAAATCCACACAAATATTAGAAGGATGTTAGAAACAACTTTTCTACCTCTGGTTGTTTCTACTATAGTTTATTTACTGCTTTCTATTGCTAATCCCGTAAAATTTGAACAGCAAAATATCACTTCTGAAATTAGTCGATTATTCAATATTAATCCAATTGTACTTTTACCAGCTTTAGCGATTTTATTACTTGCTTGGTTGCGGATAGAAATCAAAATATCGATGCTGATAAGTATAATTATTGGTCTATTTATTAGTATATATATTCAAAACTATTCCTTTTTTGATATTTTTAAATATATGCTTCTAGGCTTCCAATTATCAGAAGATAGTAGCTTGAAAAATATTATCCTTGGAGGTGGTATAATTTCTATGGCTAAAGTATCTTTGATTGTGATTGTCTCTACAGCATTTGCTGGTCTTTTCAGCGGAACTAAAATATTAGAATCTGTAGAAATATATCTCAAAAAACTAAAATCTAGGTCTAATTTATTTTTAGGAACAAATCTTGTCGGTATAGCTTCAGCAGCATTTGGTTGTACTCAAACAATTGCAATTCTTTTAACTGAAGAATTAGTAAAAGATAATTATCAAGAAAATAAAATAGATAATTACCAGCTTGCAGTGGATTTAGAAAATTCTGTAGTTGTACTTTCTCCTTTAATTCCTTGGAATATTGCTGGGTTAGTTCCGGCAACTGTTTTGATGACAGATTCAGGCTTTATTCCCTTTGCATTTTATCTGTATTTTGTCCCATTGTTTAATTATATTGATCTAAAATTTAAGGAAAGAGCTATTATTAGGTGATATTGAAAATTCTTTAATTTACATCTTGCACCATAAATACCTATCGTTAAAATAATTACTAATTGTTTGACTTAATTCTTATCCGCCTAGGACTGCAAGTCCCAGTCTAATAACATAAGTCCATTAAAATGGACTAAAAATATGGCATTTTTATGTTATTAATATTTTTATTTCTATTTTTGATTATGTAGTTAATTATGCGGCTCTGTGCAAAATATCAGTTAACGATTACGAAGCTTTCTCTCCCTCTTCCTCCGCGTTTCCCTTTGCGCCCCTCTGCGTTAAATTAAAATATATTATTCTTATATCTATCTAACTCGAAGCACTAGTATAAAATCTCAACGCAAACCGCCAAAACCTCGAAGAAACAAAAAACAATCCCAAAGCCAATATCCCCGCACCTATCACCCAAACAACTTGACTTCTACCAAGCATCGCTTCCGCAGGAACAGTAGTTAAAAAAGCAACTGGAACTACAAAGGTAAAAAACAAACGAAAACTTGCTGGATAAGCCACCATTGGATATCTCCCAGCTTCAATCAATCCCCGCAATACTTCCGTAACGTTGTATATTTTCACAAACCAAATACTCGTAGCTCCCAGCATAAACCACAGACTATAAAGAATTATCACACTAAAAAACAGCGCTGGAATACTCGCAAGATAATCACCGATTCCCAAACCGAGACGATTTCCAGCATAAAAAATGATCATACTGCCGAAAATTAAATCAGAGATTCCCCAAGGTGAAATACTGTGAGAAGACAGCCAAAATTGACTGTGGATAGGTTTTAACAGCACAAAATCCAGAGTTCCTTCCTGGACATGACGCACAATCCGATTTAAATTAGGAGCGAGAAAAGTTTCTGCAAAACCTTGCAATAAAGTGTAAATCCCCACAACAATCAAAGCAGCTTCCCATTGCCATCCAGAGAAAGTATAGCCGGTACGGTAAAACAAAAACAAACTGAACAAGCTTCCTGCAAGGTTTCCCACACTGCTGAGAGTGGCAATTACAAAATTAACCCGATACTCCATTTCAGCAGCTATAGCAGCACTCCAGAATAATTTAATAACTTTTAAGTATCTTTGCATGGTGAAAACTCTTAGCGCTTCCGGTATAGTTAATTCTCAGACTGTATATTGTGCTGATATAAACTGTGCTGTTGATAATCTTATGGCTAAACTTTCCCACGAATTAAACCGCTTTTTTTTTGAAGAAGAACATACTTCTACGACAATAACTTTGGAAGATATTCTGGAATTAGCAGGAGAAAGGATTTTCGGATTTTTGTTCGTTATCTTATCCTTGCCTTCGGCTTTACCGCTTCCCGCACCAGTCATATCGATTCCTTTCGGAATAGTCATGGTAGCACTGGCAGTACAGTTAATTATAGGTCGTCAAGAACCCTGGTTACCCGCAAAATTTGCCCAACGTCCGATTAAAATTGAAACTGCACGAAAATTTATCAAAAGTGGGATTCCTTGGTTGCGGAAAATTGAAGCAGTAAGTCGTCCCCGTTTACCGTTTATTTGTACTACTTTACCAGGAAAAGTAATTATTGGGATGGCGATTGGGCTAATGTCGATTTTTATGATGATTCCCATACCTGGAACTAATACTTTACCTGCAATCGGCATTTTTGTAACTGGTTTTGGGTTATTAGAAGATGACGGTGCAATTAGTTTGGGTGGTTTAACTATTTGTTTAATCGCAGCAATTTTGGTAACTTCTATTTTTGCAGCAATAATTTGGGGTGGTACCAGTATTCTTGACCAAATTAAGATTATCTTAAAAAGATAAGATCATAATGTAGAGACGTTGCAATGCAACGTCTCCATAAATTTTAATTGGAACAAATAATCTTGTGAAACGGTATTTAAATTACCAACCTCTTAATACTGGTTCCCGTAAAATTTCACGAGTACCTCTAGCAACAGTCAAATTTTTACCTTTAGTTGATTCTGCCAGAATATAAGTATAATTTCCACTCACCGCTTCAAAGTAACGTCCTCTAGATTCTACCCCATTCACACTTAAAGGTAAGCGTATAGACTTGCCAGTTTTTTTATTTACTCCTACATAATGATAGGGTAAATGACTACCGCAAATACTCACCCAAAAATTCTTAGTTTCCGCAGCTACAAATACACTTTCAGTCTTTTTACAATAGTGACGTACTTCTCTTGCCTGAGCAGATTCTACAGATTGGAAAAAGGGAATTGATAACGAACAAACACCGATTACAGATAAGATTAATCGTTGCCAAGATTGAGAACGAAATTGCATTTTTTATTACTCTTATATAGTTGAATTTTCTATTAACTCCTACAGTGTGGGTGAAGATAATTACTGAAAAGTAGATATGTATATTTGGCAATTATCATTCGTCGGGTTTTTAGGATAAGTATCTGTAACACGCGCACAAATTTTGCTAAAAACCCGACTTCTCAACCGAACTTCTCTAGGTTAAACGTGTTTTTTGAGAATTCCTGGTTCTTGCTGCATTGGTAACACATCTAGAGTATCAATTTGAGAACAGTATTTTAAATCCTCATGGCAATCTAAACCTAACAGTCGTTTACCGTGACTTGCTTGTTTAAACATTTGCAATAAATCATCCTTCCAGTGAGAATATAGCGCCATCGCACCAATTACTTCATCGTTACCCGTAACCTCATCTATAGATAACTTAGTTTTTTCCAATAGATAATTGGCGATCGCACCCGCGCAAGCTGTATCCTCAAGAGAATAACTACCTTCCCATCCTGAACCGACTATCCAAACGCTTTCTGGCTGATTTTCTGCTAAATATTGCACCACTGTTGTTAAATTGACAAATGCTCCGGTAATAACTGTTGATGCTGACTGTATTCGTTGTAAAGCACGAGTACCATTAGTGGTACTAATAAACAAGCGCTTTCCTTCCACCAATTCCGGTTTACAATCGAGAGGAGAATTCCCCAAATCAAAACCAGGAACCTTTGCACCACCCCTTTCTCCAGCCCGCAAACGCTTTTCAACGGGAAATTGTTCACTGACTTCCACAAGTTTATCCAAGTCACTGAAAAATTGCACCGCTTCCCCACCATTCGCTAAAACCGTTGCCATTGTTGTAGTTGCACGCAAAACATCAACCGCAATCGCGCATTCTGGCATCTCCGAAGTTGGGGTTTCTTCTGGACTATGATAAATAAATAGCTTCATGAACTTAATACACCTGCTTTTATATACTGCCGAGATTCTAATACGCTGAGTGTCTCAACAGGAAGAAGCGATGGGGAGATGGGGAGATAGTAAGTAATAACTCCGGTGGTACTAACTCCGGTGGTACTAACTCTTAAAATCCAAAATCTAAAATCTAAAATCCAAAATCAACATGGCTCCTTTACCAGATTACCGTCCCAAACAACTTTCTCTAGGTCCGTTGGAAGCGGAGATTTTAAATATTGTTTGGCAATTGCAGAAAGTAACAGTAAAAAATGTCCACGACCGCATTTTGGCTGACCCTAACCGCGAATTAGCTTATACTTCAGTTACTACTGTATTGCGACGCTTGACTCAAAAAGGTTGGCTCGAATGTAATAAACAAGGAAAAGCATTTTATTGGCAACCATTATTAACAAAGCAACAAGCAGAGGTGATTCAAGCTCACGAACAATTACAGCAGTTTCTCAAAGTGGGTAATCCTGATGTAATCGCTGCTTTTGCAGATAGTTTAAATGAAGCTGATTCTGCCAAAATACAAGCAATAGCAAAACGAATTGAAGCTGCACGACAAGCGAGGGAGAAAGAATAAATAATGCATTTATTGATAATTCTTATAGTTTTAATAGTTGCTTACACCATCAGATGTCGATGGACTCAAAACGTGGAGAAATGGAGTGAACGTTGGCAAAAAACCCTCTTTTTCTTTCTATTCCCTCCCTTATTAATTTTCATGACAACTTTCGCTTTGTTGTTCATGGGACCTCAAGGTACAATGGGCGGGTTGCAAACGGGTTGTTATGGCTATGTAATTGCCTTGGTTACTCTTGCTTTTTTTGCTGTTATGTGCATAAAACAAGCGTGGCAAGGATGGTTATCGATCAAATCTGTGCGCGACTGTCCTAAAATTAATGTCGCAGGTAAACAAGTTCGCTTATTAAATACAGGGGCATTATTTGCCGGTCAAATTGGCTTTTTAAACCCAGAATTAGTCCTAAGTTCTGGATTATTGCAAACTATGAAAGACAGTCATTTAGAAACAGTTTTAGCCCACGAACAAGGACATTATTATTATCGGGATACGTTTTGGTTTTTCTGGTTGGGTTGGATGCGAGAATGTACCGCTTTGCTGCCCAATACAGATGCTTTGTGGCAAGAATTATTGACTCTGCGAGAATTACGAGCCGATGCTCACGCAGCTTCATATGTAGATCCTTTATTATTAGCAGAATCTCTGTTAATGGTTGTCAGTAGTCCTCATGTAGCTTCAGAAGTTCTTTGTGCTGCATTAGGTTCAGTTGGTGCAAACCGTTTAGAAGAAAGAGTCGAAGCCCTTTTGTCTCAACCACAACCAACAGCAAAGCTTCATTTTATATCTTTGAAGTGGCTTGTATGGACTTTTCTTCCTTTAATTAGCGTTGCGTTTCATAATTGAATGAAAAAACACATTCACATATTGCTATTGCTAATCTGGTTAATTATTGGTTATGGTTTGCGTTTTTCAAGTTTAGCATCTTTGCCTCCTTGGACTGATGAATTTGCCACAATAGTTTTTAGTTTGGGTAACAGTTTTAAAACGGTTCCTTTAAACCAAGTAATTAATTCCGATATATTATTACAGCCATTAATACCAACACCTGAAGCGGCAATTAGTGATGTTATTCAACGCTTATTTAAAGAAAGTACTCATCCACCTTTGTACTTTATTTTGACGCATTTGTGGATGAAACTGTTTGCAAATTCCGGCGAAATCGCTTCAGTTTGGGTAGCGCGATCGTTAAGTGCCTTTTTCGGAGTTTTATCGATTCCGGCTATGTTTGGCTTTGGTTATTTAGCTTTTCGTTCTAAGTTGGTAGCTCATATTGCTGCGGGAATTATAGCGGTTTCACCTTTGATGATTTTTCTAGCCAGAGAAGCACGTCATTATACTTTAATCATGTTATTAGTAATTGCTTCTTTATCATGTTTTTTAAAAGCTATTGAAAATCTAAATCGTCAGCAGTCTCTACCTTTGTGGCTGAGTTTTCTTTGGATAATTATAAATATTGTCGGTGTTGCAACTCATTACTTTTTTGCTTTAACTTTATTGACTGAAGGATTAGTATTATTTGGATATATTTGGCATGATATACGTAAAGCAAAGCCAAATAGATTAAACCCAGTGCAGCCTTATTTATGGCGGATTTTGGTAATTGCGATCGCCAGCTTAGCCGGTTGTTTGATTTGGTTGCCGATAGTACAAAGTTTTTACGGAAGCGAACCTACTGAGTGGGTAATAGATAACAGTGGAAATAATTTTTTTGCACCATTAGGACGGCTATTGTTATGGGTGATGAGTATATTTTCTTTATTACCTTCAGCACCGTCAATTTTACCCACTTGGATTATAATTGTTTCTGGTGTAACGACACTATTTTTTTTAGTTTGGATAACACCTTATTTAGTTTACGGATTAAAAGTTTGTTCTCAATCAAATAACAGTTTATCAATCCAAATTTTAACTAGATATATAATTGCTGCAATTATTTTATTCTTATTTTGTACTTACATTTTAAATATCGATTTAACTTTAGCAGCACGCTTTATATTTGTTTTTGCTCCAGCGATAATTTTACTTGTATCGGCTTTATTAACAGTTTGTTGGCAGGTATTGAAAAAAAATACTCAATTAACAGTCATAATTATTTGGTTAATGGCATTAATTGGTGGCATAACGGCAATGTTTAATTTAGGTTATTTACAAAATATGCGTCCCGATTTGCTTGCCTCCCTGATTCAAAAAACATCTCAAGTGCCTGTACTAATTACCACAACTCATAAGCATCATGGACAAACTGGAAGAATGATGAGTTTAGCTTGGGAATTCAAGCGTTTTTATGCTAGCGATTCTCAAAATAACTGGCAGTTTTTTCTCGCTCAAAGAGATGCAAACGCAGAAACTTATACTAATGCAGTGCAAGTATTGGAACAAAATATTAATCAAATGTCGCGCCCTTTAGACTTGTGGCTGATTGATTCCCGTTCGTCCGTTAATTTAAAATCAAAACAATGTTTTGCCGATCCAAAATATCGCTCGCGTATCGGTGAATATAGTTACAAACTTTATCATTGCGAATAATTTCAATCAAATTTTATAATACTAAAATATAATACTCAAATAGTTTTTTCCCACACCTAACGGGATAAATCAGAAATCAAAAAACAAGTCAAAAAAACAAATCAAAAAAACAAATTATTATGTCTACCCCCTCAATTCAATTTTTTGCAGGTGTTAACGAAAAATTAGGAAACGTCAGCTTGCGTCGTAATCCGAATACTGGTAAACGTATAGTTTTAATGACATTCGATCAGATGCAAGCATTAGAAAAATTTAATAGCTTTACTAAAAAATCCTTAAATACCATGCTTTTAACCGACGAAGAAGGGAATATTAATGTAACTCCTTCTTCTACTAAATTTATCTTTGGTGGTGACGAAGGAGATGAATTAAAACGGGTAGATTGTCAATTTGAAATTGAACAAGATGATCATTGGGATAGATTTATGCGTTTTATGCATCGTTATGCTGATGCTAATGGTATGGCTTATGAAGATAGTTGAAAAATTAATTTGAGATTTTGATTTTAGATTATCTTTACTTCTTCCCTACTTCCTCTTCCCTCTTCCCAATTCCCTCTTCCCTCTTCCCAATTCCCTCTTCCCTCTTCCCTTAACCAAAATTAACAGTTGCCAATGTCCCTCCCATTTCGCTAGAATCTTTAAGCTTTATGTAAACACGATTGGGTCTGTAAGCACCAAAACCCATCCAGCTTGATATTACAGTAAATAGGGAAGAACCACGATGGCTAAACGCATACAGTTAGTTTTAAATCAAGATGTTAACAAATTAGGAAAATTAGGAGACTTAATAGACGTAGCCCCTGGTTATGCTCGTAATTACTTGCTTCCTAAAAATTTGGCAACTTTCGTAACTCCTGGTATTCTCAAACAGGTTGAACGTCGTAGAGAATTAGAACGTCAGCGTCAAGAAGAATTGAAGCAAAAAGCTATTCAACAAAAAACCGCATTGGAAAATGTCGGTAGCTTCAAAATTGCTAAGCAAGTTGGTGAAAACCAAGCTATTTTCGGTACCGTTACCAGCCAAGATGTGGTTGATATAATTCAAGGTGCTACTGAAATGGAAATAGATAGACGCGGTATTACCATCGCCGATATTAGTAGTTTGGGTACTTATCAAGCCGAAATTAAACTACATTCCGATGTCACCGCCAAAGTCAAAATTGAAGTTGTAGCCAACGAGTAATCCTTGATTACTTCTTTGATTACTAAAGATTATTTCAGCAAAGATGAAAACAAGTATCTAAAAATACATTAGATACTTTATTATTTATCTCAAAAATCTGTGCTTTAATTATTTGAAACTTATTCATTATGTGTAGAGACGTTGCACCGCGATGTCTCTACACGTTGTTTGAGGACTATTTGCACTATCAGAGGAATAGTTCATTAGTTCTACTTTAAAAAAATTATCATTCGGGTTATGTCTCAAGAATTAAACTTTCAAGGAAATCTAGATCGTCTGCCGCCACAAAACATCGAAGCAGAAGAAGCTATTTTAGGGGGGATTTTACTCGATCCCGAAGCGATTAGCAGAATTAGTGATAGTTTGAAGCCAGAAGCCTTTTACATCAGCGCTCACAAAGATATCTATACCGCGATGTTGCGGCTTCAATCTCAGAATAAACCCACCGACTTGCTTTCGGTTATCAGTTGGCTTAGCGATCGCGATATGCTAGAAAAAGTGGGTGGCAGAAATAAACTCGCTTCCCTGGTAGATAGAACTGTTTCAGCGGTGAATATCGATGCTTTAGCCGCATTAGTAGTGGAAAAGTATCGACGGCGACAGTTAATTAAAGCGGGGAACGAAATAGTTACATTGGGTTACGAGACTGAAACCGAATTCCGCACCATAATCGACAAAGCAGAACAAAAGGTATTTGGTATCGCTCAAGCCCGTACAACAAGTGGTTTAACCCACGTTTCCAACACCTTAATTAATACTTTCCAGGATATTGAAGAACGTCATGAAGGAGTTGCTTTACCCGGTGTTCCCTGCGGATTCTACGATTTGGATGCAATGACTAGCGGTTTTGGACGCTCGGACTTAATTATCATTGCCGGTCGTCCATCAATGGGAAAATGTTTGCAAGCAGATGCCGAATTATTGTTGAGTGATGGCAGTATTTCCACAATTCAAGAAATATATCATCGTCGTCAGGGAGAATTGTTAACACTCCAAGATAATTGGAAATTCCGTTTTACTCAACCCGAAGCATTCATAGACGATGGAATTAAGCCCGTATTTGGTGTGAAAACTCGTTTAGGAAAGTATATTGAGACAACTATTACTCATCCTTTTTTAACTATTAATGGATGGAAACGACTTTCCGAATTGAATGTAGGTGATAAAATTGCCGTACCCCGTAAAATCAATGTATTTGGTAAGCAAAAAATTCGCGAGTGTGAAGTTAAATTATTAGCTTATTTAATTGGGGATGGTTGTTTAACAGATACAGCACCAAAATTTAGTAACATTAATCCTTTAATTCAGCAAGATTTTACTTCTTCAGTGACAGAATTTGCACCTCAACTAAGAGTTATTGAAAAGAAACGCTCCAAACGTTCCCCAACGCTTCACGTTGAGACTTCAGAAGAAGAAAATCCGCTGATTTCTTGGCTAGAAAATTTAGAATTATGGGGTAAAAAAGCAGACGAAAAAACACTTCCTGGTGTAATTTTTCAATTAGAACGTCAGCAAATTGCTTTATTTTTGAATCGTTTATTTGCTATTGATGGATGGGCTAGCGTATTAAAAACTGGTCAAGTACAGTTAGGATATTATAGCGTTAACGAAAAATTAGCGCGACAAATACAGCATTTATTGCTCCGATTTGGGATTATTGCAGCATTAAAAACCCGATTAATTAAGTATAAAGATACCAAACGTGAAGCTTGGCAACTTGATATTACTAATGCTCGTGCCATCAAAAATTTTGTATCAGAAATTGGTATTTTTGGCAAGCAAGAACTATTATCTCAGATAAAAACAGTATTACTTGAAAAAAGATATCAAACAAATCGTGACTTGATACCCGTCGAGGTTTGGAAACAGTTAGCAATAGCAAAACAAGAAGAAACTTGGACAGGTTTAGCTAAACGTGCTGGGATTCAAGGATATTCAAATATTCACGTTGGTAAACGTGCTTTATCACGAGAAAGACTGTTTTCATTAGCAACAGCCTTAGAAAATTTACGGCTGCAATATTTAGCAACTAGCGATATTTATTGGGATGAAATTGTTTCCATTGAACCCATGGGAGATAAACAAGTTTATGATTTAACAATTCCAGAAACTCATAATTTTGTTGCTAATGATATTTGTGTTCATAACACAGCATTTTGTCTGAATCTCGCTCATAATGTTGCATCATTATATAAACTACCAGTTGCCGTTTTCAGCTTAGAAATGTCAAAAGAGCAATTAGTACAGCGACTATTATCTAGTGAAGCAGAAATTGAAAGTACCTATTTAAGAACCGGACGTATCAGTCAAACCCAATGGGAGCCTTTGAGTAGGGCAATTAGCGTACTTTCAGAAATGCCGATTTTTATCGACGATACACCAAATATTACCGTCACAGAAATGCGTAGTCAAGCGCGACGGTTGCAAGCAGAAGCCGGTACAGATATAGGTTTAGTAATCATCGATTACCTGCAATTAATGGAAGGTGGTGGTGATAATCGCGTCCAAGAACTATCAAAAATTACCAGGAGTATCAAAGGATTAGCCAGAGAATTAGGCGCTCCAGTGATAGCTTTATCTCAATTGAGTAGAGGAGTAGAAGCTCGGACAAACAAGCGTCCCATGTTATCAGACTTGAGAGAAAGCGGCAGTATCGAACAAGATGCCGACCTAGTAGTAATGCTGTATCGCGATGAATATTACAACACCGACACCCCCGATAGAGGGATTGCCGAAGTCATCATTGCCAAACATCGAAACGGTCCTACAGGAACCGTTAAATTACTATTTGACCCCCAATTTACCAAATTTAAAAACTTAGCAAAACCGAGTCATTATTAGTTAGGAGTTAGTACCACCGGAGTTAGTTTTGTAGAGACGTAGCAATGCTACGTCTGTACGGGAGTTGGGAGTTAATAATTACCCATTACCTATTACCTATTACCCATTACCTATTACCCATTACCTATTACCTATTACCCATTACCTATTACCCATTCTCAACTAACTCCTAATAATTCCACATCAAAAATGAGAGTTGCGTTCGGGGGAATGACACCACCAGCACCGCGAGAACCATAACCTAATTCAGGGGGAATGGTTAATTTACGGCGATCGCCAACTTTCATCGTGCTGAGTCCTTCATCCCAACCCTTAATTACTTGTCCTTGACCGATTTGAAATTGGAAAGGTTGACCTCGATCTCTTGAACTATCAAACTTAGTTCCATCTTCTAAAGTACCCGTATAGTGAACAGATACAGTTTGTCCAGATTTAGGAGTTGCACCAGTCCCCTCCTGTAAAACTTCATACTTTAATCCCGAAGGTGTTGTAACAACTTTTTCGTCAGACATATTATTATCGCTCGCTTTTGGAGTGTTATTTTCAGTTACTGTTGTAGACGCTGGTGATGCTTGAGTCGTGTTTTCTGTAGCAGCACTTTCGGGTGGTTCAGTAGAGACTTGAGCGCACCCGAAAACTACAACACAAAGCAGAACTAAACATACACGCTTCAAAATTGCCTTCAATTTAGCTATCCTCCCAATTATTAAAGGTCATCGGATTTTGGATTTTGGATTTTGGATTGACGATTGCTTCAACGGATAAATCTGGGGGCTTGTACCATCAAGGAATGATTGTTCTGCATATTAAAGGTCAACCAACAACCATCAACCATCAACTCTCAACCATCAACTGTCAACTGTCAACTGTCAACTGTCCACTGTCAACTGTCAACTGTCAACTGTCATTTTATCCTGAAAGTGCTTAAAATTACCGCCAAAGTTTGTTTTCTAAATCGCGCACTTGACGCTCTAAACGGTCGATTCTACCGCGCAATTCGTCTACTTCCGACTGACGAGCAACTCCCAAATCTTGCAGCATATTCTTCATTTGTCGCTGCATATTTTTATCCCAATTACCCTGCTCGGACTTTAATTGCTCTACCATATCATCCATCACAGCTTTCGCTTGTTCTGGGTCAAGTTTACCATCCTTAACCAATTGTTCACTTGCTTGTTTGAGTTTATCCGCCATTACCGAAGTTGTACCGATACCAAGCATTAATAATTGTTGCATCCAATTGTTACTATCCATACCGCTTTCCTATTAATTATCCTTTCCTTAATTTCCCGTTTCGCTGGCTCAACTAATAAAGCTATGCTGGGAATTGAAATAGTTTAGCTTAATGCTAATTCTATTGTGGCAAAGTAGCACGGGGAATGAACGTAGGTGGAAATTGAGTTACTTAAGTTTAAAATAGCGCCGGAATATCGGGAACAATACATTCAAAGAGACGCTGAAATCTGGACAGCAGCCCTAGCTAATTATCCGGGATTCATCGGTAAAGAACTGTGGATTAACCCCAATGACTCGACAGAATTGGTTATGGTGATTCGTTGGGAAACACGGGAACAGTGGAAATCGATTCCAAAAGAAGAGATAGATCGGATTACGGAAAGCTTTGATCAAGATTTAGGATTCAGTTACGAGATGGTAGAGTCATCCGAATATCAGGTACGGAAATTTCCCTATAGTGATTAAGAGTGAAGAGTTAGAACCACCGGAGTGAGGAGTTAGGCATTTCTTCCTTAAAAAAAGCATAAAATTCAAAAAAAACGAATTATCGGAAGAATGAAATATACAATAATTATTCAATGGTCAAACGAAGATAACTGTTATGTTGTGAGTCTTCCTGAATGGGGAGAGTTTTGTCATACTCACGGTGATACCTACGAAGAAGCAATCAAAAATGCTCAAGAAGTATTAGAAATGCTCATTGAGTCAGCGAAAATTGATGGTGAACCGTTACCAGAACCTAAAACATGGGGACAATCATTTCAAGTCGCATAAAAGTCAGTTGGAAGTTATGCAGTTATATTTAAAATGTAAACCAAAAAATAATGTAGAGACGTAGCAATGCTACGTCTCCAAAAATTGGTGAATCACGCGCAGATAATTATTATCTACTTATAAATTACTTTATTTTACTTCTCACGGGTGCTAAAACAATTAATAAATCCAATTGTTCTCGTTCAACATTAGAAGAACTTGTCGCGCTAACACTATAAACTGAACCAATAGCTTGTTTAAACATATTAAAATATTGATTATTGCTATATTGCGGCGGCACAAAACCGTAAATCCATGACAACAAAGAACCCATATTCATATAGAAATAGCCTGCATTTGGATTAGGAAGAGAATCGGTTGCTGACTTAAAGTTATAAGTCGTAGGTAATGCTACATAAGGTTCAGGAACTAAATCTACAATCGCTCCATATCCCGTTGTCAAAATCAAAGTGTTATTATTTACCCAACTATAAGCAAGCAAGCTTTGGTTGGAATCTCCATCAATATCCCAACTGGTAACTGGTTGATTTTTGATGTTTGTTTCCTTAATTTTTACCTCTCCTTTGGATACCGATATTATCAAATCTCCTAACTTTTTCAGAGTTGTTTCAGCTGCGGTTCGATTGCTTGTTTCCACTGCTAAACCTACTCCCATATTTAAATTAGGATTTATGGTTTTAAAAAACCCACCTTTAGTAGGAAACATGAACAAGGCAAATTCACCATCCATCCAATTGATGATATCCCGATCGAAATCTAAGCCAGTTTGACTGCTAATAAATCCCCGGAACATTTTTAAATAGTTTTCAAAGTCTTTTTGGGAACTGAGGATTTGAGCTATAGTTTGCCATCTTTGATTAAGCTTTTCTCCGTTAACAGCAGAGTATGTTGCTGCTGGCATTCGAGATAATATTTTTTGTGTTTCAATATTATTATTAATATAATTTTGATTGAATGTAGGTGAAGGATAAGTATTTACTTGAAAACGTACTCCTTCTTTTTGAAGTATCAAAAATGAACCAATACTTTGATATTGTTGAAGTTGTTCTGCTGAAATTAGATTATCTAAATCAAACTTAGGTAAACCTAAATTAGGGTCTTTAATTAATTCTTTTACAAGTGCAATATAACCCACAGGTTCTTGATACATTGCAAACAGTGGTTTATCTGTTTGGGGTTGTCTAATTGTCTTCTGAAATTGAGCATTTTGAGCTAAAGTTGCCGCTCTTTGCTGACTAGTATTAATTAATCTTTCAATCGCTTTTGTAGAAGAACCTACTGCAAGATGTCCCGGTAAAATACCGATTACTAAACTGTTTTGTTTTATCAAATTTGGCTTTTTAATAACATTCGGTTTAATCGTTTTATTTATTGGAGACTTGGGAACTGGAGGTATAGAATCATTTCCTGTATCTGGTAAACTTGGTTGTGTAGAAGAATTATTAGTTTTCGTTTCTAAAATCGTAATTCCTTTATATTGTCGCTGCGTAAAATTTTGATTCGCTTTTAATTTACTCAAAAATGGCTGCAAACCCTGCTCATCTTTTACCGGAGCCAAAGTAACAAAATTAGATTCCATCGTCACCCCAGAAGAGCCATCTTTCGGTAAAAATGCAAAGGCTACTTGTTCACCCAACCAAGGTTCAATATCTGTCGCATATCCATTTTTTAATTGCGGTGGAATTAAAAAAGATATCCCATTCCAAGCTGTTTGAAATAATTGAAAATTTCCCGCTTTCTTCCATGTCACTGAAGATGTATCAACCATCGCTACCAATGGTGTATTACTTGGTAGAAAATTCGCAAATTGAGTATTTGTCGCTGTCGGTTGTAATTGAATTTTTAAGCTATTAGGAGTTATTTTTTGAGCGTATATTCTATTTGATAAATTATTAATATTATTCCCCACATCTACCGCTTGAGCAAAACTCGAACAGCAGAGTAAATTAAATGTTGCAAAGGCTCCTACTCTAATCAATGACTTCATCCCGTGTTCCTCACAAGTAATTGTCTTTTTTCTAACATAAAGGTGAATAAATTCACTTAGTAGTATTATCTAAGATTTTCATGAAGCGGCAATGAAGACAAATACTTAAGACAATTATTTGGAATTTATAACTCCTACTCCTATTCCGCTCTAAGATTACCTTTCACCCGCAGGGTGCGGTTCATCTCTTTTTAACTCTTTTCTCAGCGCTCTCTGCGCCTCTGCGGTTTTTTAATCAGTAATCTTCTGCCGGGAAGGGAGTAACTCCTCCCTCCCGTACAGACGTAGCAATACGCCCCGTCTCTACAAAACTAACTCCAAACTCCTCACTCCAAACTCCTCACTCCTCACTCCTCCTAAAGCGCGATGGCAATTCCCAATTCAGCAGAACGTTTTGCAGCGTCAGCGACTTTCAGAGTATACAAACTTTCTTCAGGAGTAACATACAAAGGAGTTCCATTGAACAGATAATCTAAAACCATAGTCGTATCTTTAACAAATAAACCACGACGACTACCTACTTCTATCGGGGTTGATTTTTCTGCATCAATAAAAACTCCTTGTTGAGAATTAAAAATCAATCCCCCATTTTCACCGTGTACCTCAAATTTTCGTTCTGCTTCCCACATAGTTTCACCTTTAGCGTATATTACGGATGCTAAAAGTCCGCTGGTAAAATTGAGTTGAGCATTACAAAAACAAGATTGGTAGAAATCCGCTTGGGGTTGCCAAAATCGACTATGACAGCTAACCGTTGCAACTTCACCAAATAAATTTGTTAATCGATGCAATCTGGAAAGCGCACCCATCAACGGAAAGCCAAAAAGTTGATCGTTATAAGTCCATTTGCGGGGTGCTGGATTTTCGGGCTTAATTGTGCTATAGCTCACATAAAACACTTCACCCACTTGATCTAAATGCTGTTTTAAACTGTTATGTAAACCACCTAAAAGTTCAATATGTTCGACATGGAGTAGTTTATTTTTAGACTTAGCTAAATTAATCAACTCCGATGCTTCCGCTAAATCCAAAGTCATCGGATATTCTACAACAACGTGTTTATCAGCTTCCAAAGCCGCACGAACTAAAGCTCCATGCTCTGAGTTGACGTTGCTAATTATTACTAAATCGATATCTTCTTGTTCTATGAGTTGTTGCCAACTTACTACTTTGCAATCAAATTCTTTAGCAAAAGCTTCTGTTTTTGAAGAAATATTTCCCGCCACCGCTGCTAAATCAGTTCTTTCATCCTTTAACAACGCTTGCGCTCTTAACTTTGCCGTATAGCCGGTACCAATTAACCCTACCCGCACTTTTATTAATTTCCTTTACCGTCAAACAATTTTGGATTTTAGATTTTAGATTTTGGATTTACCCCATAGATAAATCAGCGGGTTTGTACCATTAAGGAATATTGACGAACCCACCGGCATGATCATACATTATTGCTGGTAGCTTTTAGCAAATTTTCTAAATATACCATAAATTTTAATAATCTTCTTGATAAGCTATCTACAAACTTAGATTTTTTTTTACTGTCTATAAATTTTTTAAATAGCCTTGGGAAAAGCAGCCAAAATAGATAACTTAAACTTATCTATATGGACTCTACTTATTTCATTACTAATCGGGAGAAAAAACTGGTAACAAAATCTAATTTTTCTCGTAGTATCAGAATTGAAGCAAATAAAAAAAGGCGGCTATTCATCAAGGAGCAGCCGCACTGTTTGCTTAATAGATGTATACTGCCGTTTGCAAAAGAGAGGATTACAAAATGGCAACATTCAAAGTGACACTCATCAGCGAAGCCGAAGGTTTGAACCAAACTATCGACGTTGATGACGATACTTATATTTTAGACGCAGCTGAAGAAGCTGGTTTAGACTTGCCTTACTCTTGCCGCGCTGGAGCTTGTTCCACCTGTGCTGGTAAGATTACAGCTGGTTCTGTCGATCAATCCGATCAATCTTTCTTAGATGATGATCAAATGGAAGCGGGATATGTATTGACTTGCGTCGCTTACCCCACATCCGACTGCACCATCGAAACTCACAAGGAAGAAGAACTCTACTAAAAGCAATCTAACAGTTGTTTTTGTCGTAAATTACTTCTTGAAAGCAGCACCGTATGGGGAATCTTCCCTTTGCAGTAGCTGCTTTTTTATTAACAGGGGACAGTTGATAGTTGACAGTTGATAGTTGACAGTTGACAGTTATCAGTTACCCATTAAGCTAAAAAGCCTTTAAGAAAGTATATTCAAATTTTCTTAAAGTCTTGTAGTGCGGGCATCCCTTCACTTTGTTCGAGGGCAAGCCTGCCCGCTAGAAAAATACAAATTAAATGCCCGACAACTTACCAATTACCTATTCCCCATTCCCCATTACCCATTCCCCATTCCCTATTCCCCATTACCAATCTTCATCACATCACTAAGCATCTGAACTTGAGTACCGGGATAGTAAAATTTGAGGATTTGTGGGCTTTTCCAGCCTAGAGTCGCGAGATTTTGAGCGCCAACTTGACTCAAACCTACTCCATGCCCCAATCCACCTCCGACGAAAGCGTAGCCCCAAACTCCGGGTTTACCTTTGTTGAGTGGCTGTAAGTAAAATAAGGTGCTTCTAGGTGCAAAAAAGGCGCTGCGAACTTCGTCTTTATACAAGTTAAAGGTGCCAATATCTGTTGTTACGGCTAGATTAAGGATTCTTCCCCCTGGGCTGCGTTCGACTACTTGCATATCCTTAACAGTTTTAAATTTTGCAAAGGGACTATTTTTAACTTTTAAAAATTTCTGCAATCCTTCGGTAATGTTTTCTAAACTACTTTCTTTACGCCACCGGAACCATTGTTGCTCAGTTTCGTTAAATCCTTTATTCAAACTCATAAACAAGCGGAAGTTTTTTTCTGAAGCCAAGTTTTGCTCGGATAAATTCCAAACATTCTGCGCTGCATCTACTACGGGTTTTAAATAAGGACGATTTTCTCCATCCCATACACTGCTAAAAGCTGCTGTCACACCACCAGTTGTGGAAGAGTAAAGCGCGTCTACTAGCTCGTTGTCATAAGTTAACACCATGCCTTTTGTTGCAGAAATCGCCTTGTCTGTGTTCTCGGTAGCTCCTTTGAGTCCGTAATAAACTTGACAATGTGTATCAGCGCATAATTGATAGTTGTCTATTTCAAATCTGCGTAAATTTCGCAAAACGTAGGTACGAGCAATGATTGCCTGGGCTTGCATTGCTGCTTCCGGAGCGTTTGCACCAATTTCATAAGGTACCACTCCCCGTAGATAGGTTTCTAAAGGTACTTGATTGACTAAACTATATGTACCGTAAGCATTTGGTTGTAATTGCAGCTTTCCAGCATACAAATATTTACTTTTGGATTTTCCGTTTACACTTACCCCAATTAAATTTTTATCACTGGTAATTTTCAGATGGTTTCGATTGTAGCGGTATCCATTTACTACCCAACTTGCTTGAGGTACCCGACGCAAAACTTTACTATCCACGTATGCTGTTTTTTTACCAGCAGCGTTGACACTTTTTAATAACAAGCGTCGCAATAAGGGTGTATTATAAACTTCTCTTTTCGCCCACACCTGCCAGCGTTCCGGCTGAGCAATTTCTACTTCTATACCTTTTTTACGCCACATTTCAGCTGCGTTTTCCGCAGTTTCAAAGGTGCGGAAGGTACCTAAAATCACCTGCTCGTCAAGAAATGGCTGTGTCAACGGCTGCATTGCTGTTTGTATTTTTACCGGGTTTGCAGTTACTATTGTTTGCGGTTTTTTACCATCTGTAAAAGTCAATTTTAATTTATCACCTTCTGTCGGCTCCAATATCAACTCATCATCCGGTAGGGACGCAAATCGCTGCACAATCCCAATTTTTAGTTCAACATCAGAACCCTTCGTCGCCGGAACCGATGCTCCTGTTAGTCCTAATAAACACCAAGTTGTCACTATGGTACAAGATAAACGTTCTAAATAAATTTTCATAGAAATTAACAATTAAGGGTGTCACTCGTGCTGTACGAGCATCTTCTAAGAAATGCGATCGCCAAGGGTAAGGCTTCACAAGAATCGCAGCTTAATACTATTGTGTATAAATTGCCTAATCATAGCATTAACAATTTTTTCACCAATTGGCTACTCACTAACCGCTATTAAATCAACGAAGAAATTCTTTTCCTCTATTCCCAATTCCCTATTCCCTACTTCCTTTATCGGAATAGAAACAGTTGCAAGTTAAACTCATAATGAGTATGATTAAAGCATAAAGATAAAACAGTATTAATTATCAGAGACGACAAAAAGAAGATGAAAGTTGAAGAAATCCCGTTGAATTTAATCAAGCGCCCGCTTCCCCGTAAAAACGATGCTGAGAAAGTAGAAGCTTTGATGAAGTCTATAGCAGAAATTGGACAGCAAGAACCGATTGACGTATTAGAAGTAGATGGAGAATATTATGGATTTTCCGGCTGTCATCGTTTTGAAGCTTGTCAGCGTTTGGGTAAAAATTCCATTAAAGCTAGAGTACGTAAAGCACCCAAAAGTGTTTTGAAAATGCATTTAGCTTAGGAGGAGCTTGGAGCATTAGACGACGAAGTTCACCTGGGTAGACTCCGCCAAATCGTAATTTTAGCGAATTCAACAGTAGTTGTACCTTTCGTGTCTCTCTTAAGGAATATGAATCACCAATGTAGAGAGGTCAGCATTGCTACATCTCTACAAGAGTTTGAGATTTCTAACCAATCAATTCACACATCGTTACGATGCTTGCTGAGGGTAAATTCATTGGAATCCCCGTGAAGCAAAAATCCCCCGGCTTATAGCCGTGGGGAGTGTCAATCACAACGTAAGAAAATTAACGCTGAAGTTTTTGAATTGTCTCTATTACATTTTGGTAGTTGGTGTTGTTACCCTGTTGCCGAAACATCTCGGCGGATTTCTGAAAATCTTTAATCGCTCTTTGCTTATCTTCCAAGGTAAATCTTACAATACCCCGGTTGTAATAAGCTCTCGCATCTTTGGAATCAAGACGAATTATCTGATTATAATCGGCGATCGCATCTTCCTTATATCTCATCTGGTAACGAGCAATACCTCGGTGAAAATAAGCAAGAGTGTAATTCGGATTTATTGTCAGTGCTGTGGTGTAATCAGTAATTGCATCCTTGGTATTTCCTTTTTCTGCACTGATAAGTCCCCGGATATAAAATTCTTCAGCAGTTTGAGGATTGCTCAGATTGAGTTGATTCGTTTTAGTAAGACCATTTTCTAGATTCAAATTAGAAAGACTCAATCTAGCTTTAGATATGACATCAACAAAAATATTGATTGCAACTGCCGAGTTAAAACCTGTTGGTAAGACTAACGGGACTCTTGATAATCCACCAGATTCATCTGGTACATAGCCTTTAGTTAGACCAAGGTCTCCTTGTCCGTGAACCCCAATAACTCGAGCATTGCCAGTTAATACAGGACTACCACTCATCCCCCCCCAAGTCAAAGCATTGAAGCGTAGGTTATATCCTTCAGGTTCATTTTGGCGTATGCTTGTAATATAACCAGGTGAAAATTCAGCTTCCCGATTTTTACCTTGACGACCACCAATTGCAGGATAACCGTAAACGTATATTGGATCGCCAACATTTACTTGATTGGAATTACCTAGGGTTGCAACTGGATACTGATTGGGGCTATTAAACTGTAATATAGCTAGGTCGGGGTCATTCTCTTTAATCTGAAAACTGATTGCTTCAGTTACAGGATATTGTTTACCATCATAAGTGCTAATTGTGTAAGCAACATTCTCTTTCACAATATGGCTATTAGTTAATACTATGTAGGTATCTTTGTTTTTAGCAACGATGAACCCTGAACCAAAACCTAATTGACTGTCAATCTGCACCGTAATTGGTTTAGCAATATCAGCAATTTCCCTAGGAGTGTTTGCCATGACCAATACGGGTTGACTGAGAATCAGAACTGCTGCGGTTACTGTCGTTGTAAGTAGACTCGAAAACCAATTCAGAGGGTATATGGTTAGGTTCATAGAATTCTTTTTACTTAATTTATGATGTACATCTTTTGACTACATTCGTGATGTTTCAAAGAAATTAATACTGACTCGTATATTCAAGATGCCTTTATAGTGCGGCTCAGTTTGTCTAGAAGTCTATCTCCCCATTAACAACTTTGGAACAAGAGTTATAGAATTAAGTTGCGAAATATTTGGGTGTTTCCGCCGGATTTTACCGATTTTCAAGCTCCGCAATTAGCTCACATAATTGTTGTGTTTGAGCTTTTTTACCTTGTTAAACCTAAAAAATTAAATAGGTATATTAATAGGTAATCTTTTAGGGGGAAGGGAGCAGTTACTGAATACACCCTGTCGTATATACTTAAGATCAAGTGAATAACTTGGGTTCCCGTTCGAACTATCGTCGTACACCACTTTGTGGTAAAGTCTATTCCTTGAAATTCTTGAGATATATGACCATTTTCCTGGAGAAACTTTTTTCCCAAAAATCTCCTTATATACCCCAAATCTATTTTTGTAGTAAATACGGTGACCCATCCAGGCATTCTTAATCTTGTCTTGCTCTGGGATTACCGATGTAATTTCTTCTTCCCCCTGCTCTCTCAAACTGATGAAACTGGCGACACCCCGCACCTTTTTAGATGATTCGTAAGTTTTAGGTTCTAATCTGGGACTAAGTCCATCGTTCCACTCATCACTACTATTCCCAGTAGGATAGCAAGAAGTATCTATGTTGTTTAGCGCTGGTTGACTGGATAATTTGAGTCCTGTAACATTGATTGTGTAAGGTGATATACCTCGTTTTTTTATCACCCTTAATGAATCGTTATTAGACTCCTTTTTTACAAGCATTTCTGGTACAGGAACATTATTGGGTGTAATCGCTAAAAATGTTTTGAGAAGACCATCTTTTTCATCCAACATTATCGGTTTACTCTTACCATTAGTGCCTGTTTGATGTAAGATAAATTCTCCTGATACTTCATTGTAGGAAAAAGTCAATCGAAGGCTATTTTCGTAACGAAGGTCGGCAAGTATATATTCCCCTTCACTTGGGCTATTATTAATGGTTGTTGTATCTTCAGAAATTACTACATTATCCTGAATTTCATAGCTTTGAGAAGCTTTAAAAACCGCATCGACTTCGTTTTCAGCAAAAGCAGCAATAGGTGTTAATACTGTAGTAATACATGTAATAGCAGCAAAAGCTCTATTTTTTAGCTTCATGGATTAGTTCCTAAATAATTTGTAGTGTGGATTGATTGAAGATATTCAGACAAAGAAATACTTTTAGTTTTTCTCACATGAAATATTTTCCTATTAGAAATAAGTAATTTTCTTGCAAACTACGCACTATTTATTTGCTCATACAAATCATTGTCTAAATTTAGTGAAGATTGATGATTGATTTTTTTAATCAACCGTCAATATTTATGTAGGTAAATTAATTCACTAGCAAATTACCTAGATGTCAGCAGGGCAATTTGACAATCTCGGATAACCGTAAAAGTCCCTTCTTTTAGAGCTTATGTTCCTATTTTTTGGTGTTAGTAAATACTTAAAAGAAACAGATTACTGTTGAGAGATTAATATATTATGTAATTACTAAGGTTACACAAATTCACCCCGTATCTTGTACTTACGCTTCCGTTAGCGCCTACAGATTTAAGGTCGTATATACAGGTGTTATAGGTAAGAGTTATCTGTTGATAGTAACCTGGATACAATATACCAGGTAGTATGTCTGCTCCCCATTTAGAGAGATAAGAGGGATTAGCATAAAAATTAGTTATGGTAATACCACTTCTATTGACTAGATTAAAAAATACAAAACCAGGTACACCATCTTGAGGTTGTACCAATGGTTCATTATTTGATGTTGCAGTATTTTAAGCATTACTTTTTTCTGCCTGCATACCACCCGCAAGATTCTGCTCAAAATTCAAATTAGCAGGTGCTGCTTGAGACTGAGTAGAATTTCCTTTTTTTTGCTTCTGAGCTATTGATTCTAGAGAATTAGAGCGTTGTTTGATATCACTCATCGGCTCAACTTTTTTATCTTCAGAAGCAAATGATGGCTGTACAGACAATAAAATTACAGGCAAAACTAATGCCGCACCAAAGAGACGGCGAATCAAAGTCTGAGACATTGAGATAATTCTCCTATGTATTTTGTTAGTTAGAAATTCCGTTCTGCGTCGAGCAAATGGTAACATCAAGCAATTAACTTGTGCTACTTATATTTATTATATCTTTTTTTTACTTGCTTGATTTAAGTAGATAATAAAATTGAGTTAAAAGTGATGAACAAAAAGCTATTTGTTTTTAAATTTCTTCTCTATTGTATTCTTTAAACAGTAATAAATAGTAGTTATAATACTAAACAAATAATGAAAATACCTTCCTGAATAAATTGCTGCTTTATTATTAAAAAGTGATACATTTTTTATAGTTATATCTTGCATTTTAAGGATAAATAAATATTTAATTCAATTATTAAAAATATCACAGTATTTTTACGAGTTAAATTTTTAGCCCATTTTAATGGACTGATATAATTTTTTTATTCTTAGGAATTACGCAAAATCTACGTCGTTAAGTCATTACGAGTGATAGGACTTATGCTTCCCTACACTACGTTTCTGTCACACAGCCTATAAACTGCTACTTTATCAACAATCATCACCATTGCGAATTACCGAATAAAATAGAAAAATGTATATTAATTTATAATCTTTATTAATTTCAACGTGCTAACTTCAGAACTACCAACAATCAACATCCTCAAGCAACCAACCAATCCAGCTTGGGTAGAATTAGCAATATCGAACTTAGAAGCAATATTATTAGACCATTCTCAATGCGAACGTAAAGCAGCATCAGCAGCAATAAACTTTATGTTTCGTTATCCTTCCAATGCGAAGATGGTAAAAGAATTAACTAAAATTGCCAAAGAAGAATTAGAACATTTTGAACAAGTGAATCAGTGGTTAGAAAAGCGGAATATTGCCTTACGCCCCCTGACACCACCGCCCTACGGTGCGAAATTAAAAGCCCAAATTCGTCCGACTGAACCAAATAGGTTTTTGGATTCCTTACTTGTCAGTGCTTTAATTGAAGCTCGCAGCCACGAACGTTTAGGATTATTAGCAACACATTGTCCCGAACCCGATTTAGCTCAGTTTTATAAAGGTTTAATGGCATCAGAAGCGCGACATTATGGTATCTATTGGGTACTTGCAGATACTTACTATAACCGTGAAATTGTTATGCAGAGATTGGATGAATTGTCAATAGCAGAAAGTGAAATACTTGCAACCCTTTATCCAGAACCACGGATTCATAGTTGACAGTGGACAGTTGACAGTTGACAGTTGACAGTGGACAGTTGACAGTTGAAAATTACCAATCTAAAATCTAAAATCTAAAATTTAAAATCCAAAATTCCAAATGTCAAGTCTTTATTTTCGAGATTATTTAATTCGTGAATGGAAACCTTGCGATCGCGATTTTGCGGCTGAGTTAGTTAGCTCTGTATTATCGGAATATGGTTTGGGTTGGGAACGAGATGGTGCTGATCAAGATGTATTGCAAGTGGAAGATTATTACTTAAGTAAGGGCGGCGAATTTTGGGTAATTGAATACCAGGGTGAAGTTGTCGGTACGGGAGCTTATTATCCTATAGAACGCGGTAAAAAGGCTGTAGAAATACGCAAAATGTATTTATTGCCCAAAGTTAGAGGTTTGGGATTGGGGAAATATTTGTTACAACAGTTAGAAGCAGCAATTAGCTGTCGTGGCTTCCAAGAAATTTGGATTGAAACTGCTAGTGTTCTGAGTGAAGCTGTCAAACTTTATGAAAGTAACGGTTATATTCCTGCAACAGGTGTAGAAACAAAACGCTGCGACAGGGTTTACTTAAAACAGTTGACAGTTGACAGTTGACAGTTAACAATTACCTATTGGCATACATAACAATGCAAATTTTTCAGAATTTTCTTAATCTTTTTTTAAAGTCAAATTGTCCTTTATGTCAGCGCCCTGCTTCTGAAGAATTTTGTGAATATTGTCATCAACAATTACAAAAGTGTCGTTTAACTGACTCGAATCACTCTCAAGATAGTTCTCCAAAAGTAATTGCTTGGGGTGGATATGGTGGAGCCATCAAACGTGCCATCGCAACAATGAAATATGACAATCATCCAGAAATTGCTCGTCCTTTGGGTGAATGGTTAGGGGAAGTATGGCTGGAAAATTATGGAAATGAGCCTTCTTTAATAGTTGTTCCGATTCCGATGCACCCCGACAAACAAAAGGAACGAGGTTTTAACCAAGCAGCATTGATTGCACAAAGCTTTTGTCAAACAACTGGTCTAAAATTAAAAGTAAACGGATTACAAAGGGTAAAAGCAACTGAGGCACTATTTGGATTATCACCAACTGAGCGGAAAAAAACTCTAACTCAAGCTTTTGAATTAGGAAAGGATTTTCGTTATTTGAGCAATATTCCGGTAGTATTAGTTGATGATATTTACACTACGGGTACTACCGTCAAGTCTGCTATAGAAACTTTGAGTAAAAATGGAATTGTAGTTTCGGGAGTTGCGGTTGTTGCTGTTCCCTCAAAGGCTAACTATACAAAGAATTCATAAACAAGGGTGTCCGCTCCCAATTATAATTAATCAACATTAAGATTATTATTACAAAAAACTACTTACAATCATGAGTAAGTCTAAAGCCCTGGGTTTAGGACAATTTCGGTTGATTCCTGCAACGTTAATCGCATTCAGTATTAGTACAACAGCTTTTGCTCAAACAAATAAACAAGCGAATAAATTTTATAATCCAATACCTTTACCTGACACTTATGAAATTTCTGATGCTCTGTCGGAAAAAGATATCCCTACAGGAGAAGGTGGTTTTGCTCGCGATTATCTGGTGAATTTAGCAAAAGGCGATAATTTAGCCATTGACCTATCTTCAGATAGCTTTGACAGTATTATTACATTGCTTGGTCCCGATGGTTCCACTATCGCCGAAAATGATGATGGTCCTGATGGTAGCAGTAATTCCCTACTTTTCACCCGTATCACCAAAGCCGGAATTTACATTGTTAGGGTTCGTTCTTTCGGAGAAACCGGAATCGGCAATTTTAAGCTGAAAGTAACCCGGTTGAAGCCGGTTAAGTAGAGATGGGGAGAAAGTTAGGAGTTATGAGTTATGAGTTATGAGTTAGGAGTTAGGAGTTAGGAGTTAGGGATTTTAACCTTTAACCTTAAACCTTTAACCTTTAACCTTAAACCTATTGTATTGTCATAACACAAAGAAAAAGTGCCTCAGTCCATTCTACAACTGCACCGTAGGTATCCCCAGTATGTCCGCCTAATTTATGGTTGAACCAAGCACCTGTGAGAAAAGCAAATGTGCTTCCTGTAAGGGCGATCGCAATTGCTAATAACAAGTAAGATTGATTGAGTAATAACATGAGACCACTCAAGCTCAATAATAATAATACTGAAGGTAAAACGTCTTTGTAGGAACGAATGGCTTGCTTGTGAAACGCACCTTTACCAGTTGGTTTGAGATAATCATATCTGGCAATCGCCAATATCTGCCCCCAGCGAGCCCATCCACAAGCAGCCATTAATATCAACCAACGATTTTCTTGTATGTCTATTAATGCCACTGTTTTAAGCAATACTAAAACAATTGCTGCCATTGCTCCAAAGGCTCCTGTAGCACTATCGCTCATTACCTCCAAACGTCGCTCTTTATCCATTACTGCTAATCCATCGGCTGTATCCATTGCTCCATCCAGGTGTAATCCTCCCGTAATCGCAATCCAACTTACTACGACTAATGCACTGCGAGTAAACACGGGTATTTCTAAAAAATTAGCTACAATATCAAATAATCCTAATATTCCCCCAATTATCAGTCCTATCCCTGGAGCAAACCGCGCTACCTGGTCAAACTTTAAATTTTCTACATATGGCATGGGAATAGAAGTATAAAATATGATACTTGCCACTATATTTAAAGCTTGATTTTTACACCACTGATACAGAAAATTCATGCAAGTCAAATTAACTACTTAAGTAAAATGAGAACAATGGTACCCATGATTCCCGCACAAATAACAGTATCAAATTTTAAAACTTGAAATAAGATTTATTTGGATGAGAAATTGAGCCAAAAAATTTGTTATGCTTATCTAAGTAAAGAAAAATAAACTAGTAATATTTATTACATTTTTATGAACCATAAAAAATTGCATTTTAATCGATGGTAGTGTTTTGTGTACTTTGAAAAAAGGCTAATAATTAATCTCAGCGAGTTTCAACAGTTGCCCCCAAAATCTGATATTTATATATTACAAGGCATAGATTACCGCTGAGTCATTGGTTATGCAGGCTATAACGTTGTAATTCACCTTTGCTCACAAAGCTATTTGATTATGAATCACCATCTACCTTCTCCCAAAATACCAGCTCCATGCATTGTCAACACAGGTGTCATCGTAAACAAGCTTGATATCCGGCGATTATTGGCGGATTTAGGTCGCGTCCGCTATGCTTACACCCAAGATGGTGAAGTGTGCGGGGAGGGTGAAGGGGATGTAATGGAAGTTTTTGCAAATCCCCGACGCTCTACATTAGTCGCTAATCACGCTCTTTATTTGAATGTTTGTAGTTTCGATTATTTGGAACTTCAGCAGTCATCGGAAAAGGAGACTTGTTTAGATTTAGTTCAGGAAGGAATGCGTTTGCGGTTGATTCCTCTATCTACTCCCATGCAGGAACGACAAGAACGTTGTTGGAATACCAGCGCCATTGAAGCGATGATGGAACAGGTATTATCAGCTAAATGGGATGCCGAAATTGATGATGATTGTTCCGATATGTTCTAACATTTGATTTAATAAGTTAAATCGTTAATAGAACTGTTTCGGTTTCCTTCATTTTGAACGCAAATTTTTCATTTCACACTCTTGCTAACTGTAGCAACACTTCAGCTCGTGCTGGGATATTTTCTACTCCTCATGGTGTGGTAGAAACTCCGCGTTTTATGCCGGTGGGAACCCTGGCAAACGTTAAAACCATGACTCCAGCCCAATTAAAGGATACTGGAGCGCAGATGGTATTATCAAATACTTATCATCTCCATCTACAACCGGGCGAGGCGATTGTAGCAGGCGGAGGTGGACTGCATAAGTTTATGGGTTGGGATAAACCGATGCTTACCGATTCCGGTGGGTTTCAGGTTTTTAGTTTGAGTGAGATGCGTAAGATTACGGAAGAAGGAGTGACTTTTCGCTCGCCTCATGATGGGAAAATTATCAATTTAACACCAGAAAAATCCATAGAAATTCAGAATACTTTGGGTGCGGATGTAATCATGGCATTTGATGAATGTCCCCCAGCAACAGCCAACCACGAAGAAGTGAAAGCTGCAACGGAACGAACTTACCGTTGGTTGTTAAGATGTATGGAAGCTCATCATCGCAGCGAACAAGCATTATTTGGGATTGTGCAAGGTGGCATTTACCCCGATTTGCGTTCTCAAGCTGCCAATGCTTTAACTAAGCTAGATTTACCTGGATATGCGATTGGTGGTGTCAGTGTCGGAGAAGAGCCAGAATTAATTCATAAAATTGTTCGAGAAACTGCACCTTTATTACCTGCTCAAAAGCCCCGTTATTTGATGGGAGTGGGTACCCATCAAGAAATGGTAATAGCAATTGCATCTGGTGTGGATTTATTTGATTGCGTAATTCCCACTCGCTGGGCTAGACATGGTACAGCAATGGTAAAAGGGGAAAGATGGAACATCAAAAATGCAAAGTTTCGTGAAGATTTTACCCCCCTTGATGAAACTTGTCCCTGTTACACCTGTCAAAACTTTACTCGTGCTTATTTATCCCATCTGATTCGTTCTCAAGAGATTTTGGCTTATACTTTATTGAGTATTCACAATATTACCGAATTAATTAGATTTACTCAAAAAATTCGCGACAGTGTATTGAATAATACTTTTATCACGGATTTTGGTCATTGGTTGAATTGATATTAAGTTAAGTAACGTTAGTTCGATGAAGAATCCTTGATTAGTTAATCACTGGCGGTAAGAAGTCGGGTTTTTATGAATATTTTGTGGTGTTACGGATATTAATCGTAAAAACCCGACTTCTGTGATGAGAGTCGAACTCACGTAAAATTAAAGTTAGTTAATGATGCTTACTTAAACAGAATTTACGATATGAACGCAAACTCCGCTTGGTGAGTGACGCGACAAGTCTTGTTATTCCGTACAATCTTGATTCAAGCGTCACACACCCTACGACTATTAATATGCCTTTTCAATAAGTTAGATTAACCACCAACCACCAACAACTATCCACCAACCACCAACCACTATCAACTATCAACTATCAACTAACAATTATTTATTGATTACCCAATCGTGTTAAGATACTTCTCAATTATGAAAGCTGTGTTGGATACTTGGATTTAAACAAAAATGGAAGTAACACTATTATTAGCAAAATTGCCGGAAGCCTATCAAATTTTTGACCCCTTGGTAGATATTCTCCCAATTATTCCCGTCTTCTTTTTGTTGTTAGCTTTTGTTTGGCAAGCTGCTGTAGGTTTCAAGTAAATTGACCTATAAATAATCTTTTCAAGACAGGCTTCCCAAGTCTGTCTTATTTTTTTACCAGAATCTCTTTGCTAAATTTGATATTTCTTAACTTTTTGTAATAAATTAAGAATGAGAAATCCATATAAGTAATATTTAAGGAGGTATTAGTTATGGGCAACATTAACTTTGTTAAAGAAAATAAAGAAGTAATCGCAGCGGATGGTGCTAATTTACGATTGAAAGCCATGGAAAATGGCATTGATATCTATAAGGTATGGGGAAAAATGATGAATTGTGGAGGTGCAGGGCAGTGTGGAACCTGTATTGTAGAGATAACAGCAGGTATGGAAAATCTCTCACCTCTGACGGATGTAGAAAGCAAAATTTTGAAAAAAAAGCCGGATAATTATCGTCTTGCTTGTCAAACCTTAGTTAACGGTTCAGTGAGTGTAGTAACGAAACCTTGATAATTATCTATTCTATTTTGTCTTGTTTTGATATTAGTCAGCTAGGGCATCAGTAATGTTATCCTAAAAGTATTGGCTGCAAATCAATCCTAGGGGCAATATAACTATGCAAACTAATGATTTGGGATTCATAGCGAGCATTTTGTTCGTACTAGTTCCCACGGTTTTTTTAATAGGACTTTACACCCTTACCGTTAGCCGTGAAGGTGGAAGAAAAGACACTTAAAAGCAGGCGGGAGAATGGTAGCCCCGCATATTCATATCGGGGCGGAAATTTGATACGAGCAATTTTAATTGCTGTTTCATGATATTCTTAGACTATGGCATTTAAGCCAAGATTTTTGTCCATCATTCACGGTTGAAAGTACTGGGATATTATTTTGGACGAAGTCTGCCGGAAAGTTTCTATGTAGGGTTATTCCAGGGACGGAGCCGTTCTATCTGGAGACATAGAAATGTTGAATTAAACTGCGAAACGAGTAAGCAAGTCTGAAAGTCCGAATCCTGGTTGTCGGCAGAGCAGTTCTCCTAAAAGCGAAGAATTGTGTAGTCAGATAGCTTTTCTATGCAAATGGAACCGAGCGACAAGCTATGCCCAAATTCTAGCCAGAACCCGCGTCTATTTATAGCGCGGAGTGGCTCAGTTAGATACTCAATTAATTATCGAATTATTTGAAAGGAAAAACCCTTACACCGAAAGTGTAGGGGTTTTATCTATCAACCGCGATTTATGAGAAACTTAAATGAGTTGAAATAACAGTGTATAATCTAAGCTGCCGCAGTCCGTGCTAATAAAACCGGACAGGTAGCATTAATTCTGACATAATCAGATAGAGAAGCACCTAAAAGTTTATCCAAATCAACAAAATTCTTAGCAATCGATGGGCGACGATCTGGAGAACCGAGTAATAATAAGTCTACATTCATTTCTTCTGCCAAACTACAAATTTTTTCGCCCGGCTTGCCAATGCTGAGTATACTACGAGACTTAATACCTTGTTTTTGAGCTTCAGCCACTGCTGCGGCTAAAATCGGATGTTTTTCCGCATTAACTTGGGCAGTTTCCGCAGATGGACTCTTTAAGTCAGTCATGATATAAGTTACAATCAACTCACCACCTGGAATATCCCGAAGCAGAAATAAAGCCAAGTCTAAACAGTATTTCGACGCATCTGATTTGTTTACTGCCACCATAACCCGGTTAATTCGTTTGACATAAATGTCATCTTTAACCAGCAACATCGGACGAGAAGATAATTGAAAAACATACTGACTCACCGAATTAGCCAAAATTGACTGCAAACGCTTGAGTCCTCTTGAACCCATGATAATCAAATCAGCGTCGATTTCATCAGCGACTTGACAAACTACATCTTTTGGTTCACCTTGACGCAGTACGGAATTTACTTGATTGGGATTTAGCTGCAATTTTTGAATTGCACTTGCTAAAATTCTGCCACCTTCTTCCCACTTCGCTGTCATTGTTTCAGCGGTAGTTTGTGGAGGAACAACGTGCAAAACGGTAACTTTTGCTCGTTGAATTGATGGTATTTCCTCCATCAGTTTGAGCATCTCTTCAGCGTGTCCCAATCCTGAGACAGCTAGCAAAATGTTTTGCATCATAGGGACATTTTTTGATTGCTTAGCTTGAGTTTTCACCGCCTTGCTCGATTTTACTCTGTTATTTATCATCCAAATTTAGACAAATGACAAAGCACAAATGACGGTTGTGTATATCTGAACCTGATTATTTATTTAATCCTACTTCTTATTCTGCACTATTTGCTTCACAAATAATTATTCTATTTATTAGTTGTAATCTATGTTTAATAAAGTTAATTAAAACTAAGTAAAATATTGTGAAGAAAATCAAGACAAAAATTAATTAAATACATAACATATATAAATTTTAGTAAAATTAAATAGTCAAAATTTGAATTTTAATGGACTTCTGCTATCAGACTGGGACTTGCAGTTCTAGGGGAGTAAGAATGAAGTCAAACAATTAGTGATTATTTTGACAATAGATTTTTATGGTGCAAGATATCAATAAGGAGATTTTGCAGAAATAACGTTTCCTTTTCCTTTCTTAAACCAAAGTTAAAAGTTTCACTTTAATTCCTCAAAATTAGCAGAAAATTCTCGTGAAAATTTTAAATTTTATATAGACGTAGCAACACTACGTCTATATCAAGTTATTTAAGCGACAAAAATACCTTTTTGTTCACCAGCATTTATCGTGAAATCTCCTTGAGGAATGTCATCTAATAAAACATTACTATTAGAGTCTATCGATGCAGTATCTGTTCTGAGCATCGCATTATTTGTACTTATGCTATCAGTAATTCCTAGAGATAGCGTTACCTTAGCAATTAAATCTCTACCCGAATCATCAATCAAAAAGATATTGAATCCACTTTGATTTTGCTGGATATTATAGGTTTCTCCACTACCCAATTGAATTTGATCTCCGAAAGAAAAATCGGTAATTTTCGCAAAATCTTGATTACCAAAATCATCGTAAAAAGAACCAAATTTATTACCTAAAACAAATGTATCCCCACCAGTTCCCCCTGTTAATACATCTTTTTCTGCACGTGTAGTGTTTTTTATCAATGAATCTGCACCAGTTAAAGTGTCATTTCCAGAACCACCAAATAGAGTATCGTTACCAGATTTGCCAATTAAATTATCATTACCACCATTTCCTGATAGTTTGTTCTTACCCTTATTTCCGGTAATGGAATCAGAGTTTTCTGTTCCTTCAACGTTGACAAAGTTTTCAACTTCAAATTTTACAGAACCAAGCCCCGGAATATCTTCTACTACTAATAGATTTTTAGCCAAATTAATAGTGAAAAATACCGGAGTTTCTTTAGTGCCGGAACCATCGATAGTATTATCTTTTCCCGCAGCACCAATAATTTTCTCTATTCCTTGAATTCTACTTCCTTGACTAATTCCATTTCCAATCAAACCTTGAGGAAGCAGGGTAATTTTTTGTCCTAAAACGCTATAATCTAAACTATCAAATCCAGCACCACCATTAATTAAATCATCTCCTAAACTACCAAATATAGTATCGTTACCACCTTTAGCAAATATCTGATCATTTCCAGGAGTACCGAAAATTATATCGGGGTTCTCGCTACCTTCAATAATGTTTACTATTGGGTTTGGTACTTGATTAGAGGTTCTCAATTGCGCTGCGCTGCTATCATCACCTTCTACTTGAATTATTAAATTGTTATTCTGCTCTGTCATGATGATTCTTCCTGGGAGTAATATTTTATGAGATATTCTTGCCAATTAATGATTGCGACATTTCTGTTTTTTTTGAGAAATTTCAGCACTGTAAATCCCGCAAAATTAGCAGTAATTTTGTGCCGTTTCGCGATCACTAAATTAAATCTGTGCAAATAATAATAATCTCTGAAGTATTCTCTCCTTAGTTGAATCACTTTTATGACAAATATTGTTTTCTTTACGAAAACTTTATAAATATAATTCTTAATTTATCAATTATTCTCTGTATATCAATCAAAAAATAGTCAGGATTGTTACAGCAATTAAGTATTTATATAGAGGAAAATTTCAAAAGCTCAATTTTTTATATGTTTTATATTTTTGATATAAATAGCAATCAAAGAATTAAATCTAAAGAACTAACTCTAAAGATAGATTTTTATCCTTGTCGTCAAATTTACTCCAAAAGGTAGTTAATATATTCTTTAAAATAAGTAGAAGTCAACTGTCAACTGTCAACTATCAACTATGACTCATCAACCAAGAGTCGTAATCATCGGTGCTGGTTTTGCGGGTATAGAAGCTGCGAAAAAGCTGGGTAAACATCGAGTCAATGTTTTATTAATTGACCGTCATAATTATCACACCTTTATCCCGATGCTTTATCAAGTAGCCACAGCCATAGTTTATCCACATCAAGTAGTTTACCCCTTGCGTCGGTTATTTCGAGGTTTACCGACAGTAAATTTTTTGCAAGCCGACATTGAAAAAGTTGATTTTCACAATCAAACTATTTATGCCGAAAAGGTCGCAATTGATTACAATTATCTAGTTATTGCTACGGGCAGCCAAACGCAATATCTCGGAGTGACTGGAGCGCCGGAAAATGCTTTTCCTATGCGGACTTTGACAGACGCGATCGCAATTCGCAATCAAGTCCTCAGTCGTTTTGAACAGGCAGTAAAAGTTACCGATGAAGAAGAAATAACACGGTTATTAACTTTTGTCATCGTTGGTGGTGGTGCAACTGGGGTAGAGTTAGCTGGTAGTTTAAGCGAATTGATTAATAGTGCTTTGGGGAAAGATTATCCTAACTTAAATCGCGATCGCGCACGAGTTATACTTGTGCAATCGGGAGAACGGTTATTTCCCAGCTATCCAGAAAAATTAGGAAAATACGCCGAAAAATGGTTGCGTCGTCAGGGAGTTAAAGTACATCTAAATTCTAAAGTTAGTCGAGTCACTTCTGAAGCTGTATATCTCGAAGATGACACTGTTATATTTACAGATACAGTAATTTGGACAGCGGGAGTATTAGCCGCGATACCAGAAACCAAACAATCAGTAAAAACAGGCGCAAAAGAAAAAATTATAGTAGAACAAACTTTACAACTTTGTGGATATGAAAATGTATATGGTGTAGGAGACGTTTCCTACGTTGAGAATGAAGAAGAATTTAACGGAGTAGCACAAGAAGCAATTCAACAAGGGAAAACCGCAGCAGACAACATCCGGCGACAAATAAGCGGTAAAATACCATTACCCTTTGATTATCTCAACAAAGGACGTTTAGCAATTATTGGAAGACACGGTGGAGTCGGGATAATTGGTAAATTTGCTATCAAAGGATTTATTGCTTGGTTTCTATGGTTAGAAGTGCATCTAGTTTATCTCCCTGGAATTCGCAACCGTTTGGGAGTACTTTTTAACTGGCTGAAATATTATTTCTTCGGTGAAGGTGCATCAAGAATTATTATTTCTACAGATAGAGGGAAGAAGGGGACAGTTGACAGTTGACAGTTGACAGTTGACAGTTGAAACCCAATAAACATCCACCAACTCCTAATTCCGGTGGTACTAACTCCTAACTTACTCAAAACAATCCAAAATCTAAAATCTAAAATCCAAAATAAATTATGGGCTTTCAAAAATATATTCCGTTAATAGGTAGAGCTTTTCTCGCAGCAATTTTTCTGAAAGCTGCGGTTGCTAATACTTTGGGTTTTCAAGGAATCGTAGAAATGATGACTCAAAGAGGTTTACCTGTACCGCAGTTATTACTTATTGGTAATATATTCTGTACTTTAGTCGGCGGAATTTCGATTTTATTAGGCTTTCAACCACGTTTGGGAGCAATTTTATTAATTATATTTTTAGTTCCGACAACATTCGTTTTTCACAATCCTTTTACTGATTCTAATGAATGGAATAGTTTTCTCAAAAACTTCGGTTTAGTTGGTGCAATGTTGCTAATCTACTACTATGGTACTGGTCCGGTGAGCTTAAAATCACATTCAGCTAGCAACGAATATGATGATACCTACGTTTCTGATTCAGACAGAGCAAAAAATATATAATCCAAAAATTCAGCGGGTTTTGCTCCTTTAATTCACACACTGATTTTTTTGTCAATAGGTAAGTTCTATTAACTATAGATAAAAATTAAGCGTTGCTGAAAAGAAGTATGTTAGCCGAGCGTGACCGCAAGATCATATCAAATTTTATGGATAACCGAAACCCCTGTAGAGACGTTACAGTGTAACGTCTCAAAATCTAAATTCATACCCGGATTCTGCAACGCCAAATTAAATATTCTCAAATTTAGCTAGAATAATTGCGAAGTATCGCCAACTATAACAATGCAGGGAATATCAGCTATAGCTTTAGATAAATTACTTGCTCGTCAAAAGTTACCCGATTTCTTCGGTACCGAAGCAGTAAAACCCAGTTACGATGGACTTGGTTTAACTAATATTCCTTCCTTAGTAATTGACTGGTTATGTCCTGATGCTCCCACCTTAAGCGAAGAAGCTGCTGCACCCGCTTTTAATCCTGAGCTATTAGCAACATCTCAAATAACCCAAGCTTGGAAATCTTGGCAAAATCAAGCACCAATCAATCATGTGGTATTGTTAATTCTGGATGGCTTTGGTTACGAACAATTGCAAACCCTTGCAGATTCTAAAGATATACCCGCGATCGCAACAGCTTGCGATAGTCAGCAAGCTTTTTTTATGCCCGCGACTTCGGTTTATCCTAGTACTACAGTCACAGCTTTAACTTCAGCCGCAACTGGTTACGCCCCTGCACAGCACGGGATGATGGGAACCAATCTTTACATTCCCGAAATCGGTACTATTGTTAATTTTATCGGTTTTCGTCCTTATATTTCTACTACTAGAGCTTCTTTTCCTGATACAGTATTCAATCCAGAAACTCTGATTCCCGTACCTAATTTGTATTTACGCATGGAGAAAGCGGGGATAGATGTAGAAATTATCAATTTTTATCAATTTAAACAAACAAGTATCAGTAGATTTACTAGTGCTGGTTCGCAAGCTGGAAATGATGGTTTTAAAGGTTATCTTACACCCGCAGATGCTTTTGCTCAATTACGGGAACGTTTGTTAACAAAAAGCACTCACCAAAAAAGTTTTACTTATATATATGTACCTACTATCGATGCAGTTTCTCACCGTTATGCCCCTCTAAGTTCTTCTTATAAAGCCGAAGTTGCGACATTAGACTTTGCCCTTAAAAGTCAACTTATTCAACCTTTAGCAGGTCGTAATGATACAGTTTTAATATTAACAGCCGACCATGGTCAAAGGTATAATCCTTTAGAAAATACCCTTTGGTTAGAAGAACATCCCCATCTCACCCAAAATTTATTTGCTCCGGTTACAGGTGAATCACGGATTCGTTATTTACATATTAAACACGATAAACAAGCTGCTGTTTTAGATTATATTAAACAGAATTTTAACGAAAACTTTTTTGCTATTACTCCATATGAAGCGATGGAATTAGGTTTATTTGGAATCCCCGGTAAACCTTTGGGTATAGAAGCTCAAGACAGAATTGGTGATTTACTACTTCTTTCCCATAAAGACTGGATATGTCGTCAGCATATAACCAATGAAGAACGCTTTAAAGGAAACTTAGGTATACATGGTGGTTTAAGTAGGGCTGAAATGTTGATTCCGTTTCTTGCTTATCGGTTTTAGGAAGGGGATGGGAGATGGGAGGTAATTGGTAATGGGTAATTGTTGACTGTTTCCGAGCCAAATTTATTTATTTAGCTGTTTTTTCAAAGATTGCAAAGAAGCCCAACGACTATCAACAGGTTTATCTTCTGTTTTAGTATCTTGTTGAATTTGCTCAATTATTCCCGGACATTTTTCTTCGCATAGCTGACGCAGGGGAATTTCCAAACAAATTTGTTCGTACAGCCAAACGCTGGGATGAAAATATCCATATGGTGATAAAGTTTCTACCAACTCGTCTACAGGAATTTCTCTTTCTGCAAGAAATTCGTCTTCAATATTAGCTTCTTCCTCTAACCAAATAATTTCTGAAGCGTTAATTAGAACACGATGGTTGTATTGCTGCAAACAACGATTGCAAGTCAACGTCATGATTGTTTCAGCCTTAGCCACTACTTGTAAGTAATTTCCACAGTGTTGTACGCGAATATTGCCGCGAACTGGCGTTAAGGTATCTAAATCGGGTAGAAATTCTTTAACTTCTATATCTTCTACTGGTTTTGACGCTTGAGCAAGCTGGGGGATATAAATTGCGTCCATATCATTTACCGTTAATTTCTTCTTAATAATGTATTTAACAGTTATCAGTGACGTTTATACAAGCGGGTTTAAGAGTTATAAGTTATCAGTCAGAAAGCGCCAACCTTGCCTTGTCTAACTTTCTCGCACTAGTGAATTATCCATTGATAACTGTTAACTGTTTACTGTCCACTGATTTAATCAGGAGGGGATAGAGAAGAAGTTTTGATTTCTTCCCGAACCCTGTTTCCTAATTACCATGCTGCTGCTGGACGTACAACCAAATGGCGATGTGGTTCTTTACCTTGGCTGAAGCTTTCTAAATCTTCAAATTCCTTCAATAAAGTATGGACTTGACGACGTTCGGCTGAACTAAGGGATTTGACTTCCACTTCTCGTCCAGTGTTGCGGACTTGATCGATGACTTGTTCTATCATGGCGCGAATTTCGGCTAACCTTTGAACGCGGTAGCCGTTTAATTCTATTGTATAGGATGCTTGGTCGTCCGATTCTTGGTTCAAGTTAAGAATAGAATTTGCTAGATACTGAATAGCATCTAGCACTTTACCATCGCGTCCAATTAAAGTTTGAATTTGATTTTCGGTTAAATTGGATTCTTCAATCGTCAACCAATAGCTGTTAAGAGAAAGTGGGTCTTTTTCTCCCAAAGTGCTTTCCTCTTTAGCGCTTTTAATCTCCACTGAGAACCCAGTTAATTGCAGCAATTCATTTAACCACTGCTCGCTGCGTTGCATCCGAGTATCGCTCATCATCAGCTTGTTGCTTTCTTTTTGTTACTTTTTGGCTCAAATGCGATATTTTTGTCTTCTTCTTTTTTCGCCTCTTTTGCTTGTTCGTCCAAAATCTTTTGTGCTTTTTCCGACAACGGTTCGCGGGAAAGAACGTAGGTTTGTGCGGTTTGGAATATATTACCAATTACCATATACATCAATACTCCAGCAGGTAAAGGGAAGAATAAAAACATCCCGGAAAATAGAACTGGAGTAATTTTATTTACAGTATCCTGCTGTGGATTCGCATTTGCACTTGTATTATTTTGTCCGGAAATCAACTGGCTGACGTAAAGCGAAACGCCGAACAGTCCAATCATCGAGACGATATCCCAACGAACCGCGCCATCATCATCAAATGCCCCGACTTGTCCCAAAGCTTCAATAAACAAAAATCCCGTGTCTGCTGCTAATCCGGGAATGCTCCCTTGGATAGTTACATCTCCGGGCTGTAAGGCTTCTACATTACCTTCAGCATCAATGCTGATTCGTTCTTCTCCCTTAGTTACTTTCCACTGAGGAATGATTTTTTTCTCAGTTTCGGGATGCTGTGCCAAAACCTCCTCAAACGGCTTACCATCAACCGTCTGATATTGAATCTTGGTGTGTTCTCCCACAGCTAACTTATTTCCTGCGGGAAGAATCGCCGCTACTTTAATGCGAACGCCTTCATCAACGTAAATACTTTGCGGCTTGGTAGCAAATGCGGCTGGTTGAATCCGTTCAATTTGTTCGCTAGGCAAAATCTGTAGATTTACGTTGTAGTTTGCAGTAGCAAAAGGCGAACCCCGCAAAGTCGCAAACAGCGCGAGCAATACCGGCATTTGTAAAAGCAAGGGAGCGCAACCAGCTAGGGGATTACCGAATTCTTTTTGAGCATTCATCATCTCCTCTTGCTGCTTTTGCGGATCGTCTTTATATTTTTCTTTGACTTCTGCCATCCGCTTCTGCATCATCGGCTGGACAATCTTCATCTCACGCATATTGCGTATCGATCCAGCACTCAGAGGATAGAGTGAGAAGCGGATGATTAATGTTAAAGCAATAATCGCCAATCCATAACTCGGCACAATGCTATAGAACAAGTCTATGATTGGCAACATTACATTGTTCGAGAGGAACCCAATACCAAAATCCATTATTTTGAATTCAACCTGAGCGACTGCAATTTAACTGAATCTAATTTATCTAAATCTCTATGAAAAATGCGACTAGCTACCCTACGGATAGCCGCACATTTTTCAATGTACCGATAGTGCCATCGGCTTTGTCAATAAAGATATTACCAATTCAAAATAATTTTAAACAATTTAAAAACTCAAAATTATTTTTAAAATTTGTATTTTGCATTTTGAATTGATTCATCTTTATAATCCACGAAAACGGATCTCGCTGTTCGAGAACTTACTTTTTCGCAGCGTTGGCAAACTTGGGATTTCTCGTCGCTACCTGTTGCGAAATATAACTTTCAAGTTCCCGGAACTTCGGAAGCGCTCTTAATTCCAAGCGACTACCATCTCTGAGAGTTAGCACCATATCGCCCCATAAGCCAATACCACGGGGAACTGACGCTATTTTCATCACTTCCGAGTAAATTATATCCGTGCGATCGCGACCCATCCAACCACCAGTTACGGAAATACGGCGATCGCTAATTCGGTAGCGTAGCCATAAAGCTCTCACAATCGCACCAACGCCCAAAGGTAAACCTACGATAGTCAGACCAATCAGTATACCTATAATTAAATCCCCAATATGAGGACCACCTTCATAATAAACTTCTTCACGAATGCCCATTAATCACCTCGGCTTTTACCAACAACTGCTTTAATTCTTGCAGAAATTGTTGGCTTCCGCACTCTTGTTGTGCAGCTGTTGGTTTTACTACTACCACTAATCGCCATTCGGGAGCTAATAAAGGCAATAATTCATAAAAAACACTGGCGATTTGCCGTTTCAACCGATTCCGAACTACGGCTTTTTTACTCACTTTGGTACTAATCGATATCCCGATTCGTGGTGGAGTCACAGTTTGCAGTGTTTGTTCTTGTTCCTTTGTACAGGAAGTATCCGAAGAAGGCGATTTTTGATTACATGGTCGTAATGCTCTTAAAGTCATGTACATCCCATGAAAGCGAACTCCTTCCCGGAAAACTGCCCTAAAATCGTGTCGTGACCTTAATCGATTTGCTTTAGGCAAAGCCACAGCTAAATATCCATCCTACACAAGCGTGATGCTCACACACTCAAGCGATGACGACCTTTACTTCTTCTAGCTCGAATTACGTTTCTACCATCCGGAGTCCGCATTCTGGCACGAAATCCAGATGTTCTCTTTCTCTTACGGCAAGTGCCGCCTAATGTTCTTTTCATAAATTTTCCTTCCCGGCGACTTAATAAAAAATTACAATCTGTAATTTTACCATCAAATATATCAAAGATAAATAGAGTTTGCGGAAAAAATCGGTAATTTTTTTAGTTTGGGAATATTTTGCGTACCGTAATTTCAAAATCATCACACAATTTATTCACCAAATCTGCATCACGGATTTTACTGATTACGGGATGTCACTGATTTTTTTGGATCATATTGAAAGATAAAATCGGTGTAATCTTTAAATCTGTTTAATCCGTGATTAGGTCTGTTGTATGGAGGGTTTGAAGTATGCTGATATTACTCAGAAAATTATCGGGGCTAGTTTTGAGGTTCATAAGTTTTTGGGTAATGGGTTTCAGGAAGTAATTTATCAAAGGGCTTTGGGTTACGAAATGAGCCAAGTAGGATTACAGTTTGTGCGTGAAATTGAACAGAATATTTTTTATAAGGATTTAGATAAACCGATTGGCACTCGCAGGGCTGACTTTGTTGTTGAAGGAAAGGTATTGGTTGAGTTAAAGGCTGTTATTAATCTTGAAGATGTGCATTTAGCTCAAGCTTTGAATTATTTGAAAGTATATAAGTTGGAAGTTGGTTTATTAATTAATTTTGGCAGTAAGAGTATGACTTTTAAGAGGTTGGTTAGATGAGCGAAAAATGTCTGAATCACGGATTACGGGATAACACTGATTATGGAATGGTGTTGTCATCTAAAAATCTGTGTAATCTTAAAATCCGTCAAAATCCGTGATTCAGACCTTTATTTTTCCGGTAACGACATCATTATTAATTAGGGTTTTGCGGAGTTCTTTGAGTTTTCGATTTGGGTGTTGATGGTTTGGATTATTTTGTCAATCGATGCTGCTTCATTCCTTGGTATAGCCCAACAGTAGCTTTTTCGATTTCAGCTTTGCAATTACCCCTTTAATATCGAGAAACTTCTCACCTTCCGTCGCATCCACCCCAAGCAAGTCTTTTGTTTCCCCATCAAAACCTCGGAGGTAGGCTTCAAAATCCACATCAAAGGATTTATCATTTTTAGGGATTTGCGATCGCAATGAGCGGATTTTGAATCTTCAATCCAAAATCTAAAATCGCAAATCCAAAATTGATTTAATTAATACCGATAATCCAAGTTCCTACATAGCGAGTCAACGCTGTTTTATCACCAGGAGATTGAACTAATAAGTTGAAGTAGAAGGTTCCGGGAAAGTCTGGGTTTTCGACGTTTGATAAAATCAACTCAACGCTTTTTCCTGCGGGAATAGGTTCTTTAGGATAAATTTCAATTACTTTACCTGCTTTATCCCATTTAACTTCGGAGACTGCAACTGTTTTACCTCTCTTACCCCCGACTTGGATTTCAATTTTTTTGGTATCAAATTCTCCAGTGTAGTAATCTGGATAAGCGATGACAAATTTTTCAACCGCCATATTTAATTTTTTGCCGGGAACTCTTAAACGGTATCTATCCCAGTCGTTTTTTTGCCCGCCAAAGTCTAATCGGTATGATAACTGATTTTCGCTCTTGACACCGCTAAACAAAGTTAATCCTGGTAAACCTTGTGCGGATGTGATGGCTGCTGGCATTCCTGCAAGCAAAAAGCCAGTTACGGCTACAGCAGAAAGTAAACGTCGCATTATAATAATCACTCCTCTAGCAGAAATTGGTGTATAAAGACAATACGAATTTAACGCTCGTAACTAAAACTTTACTACTGAATCCTAAATATTAGACGTAAGTTACTTACAAAAAGTGTCTTTATACGTATAAATATGTAAATTTTCCCTGAAATTAGTGTTTGTTTTGACCTACTAAATAATGATTCTGATTACTGAGGTTGACTACTTTAGATCCCCGACTTCTTGAAGAACTCAGGGAGCTAAATTCTCATTAATTCTCATATATGATTTAGGATTGCCATATACCTGAATAAGTCCTAAATAAGTATTTAGACGCTTTTACCAAATGCATAATTTTTCATCCCAGGGAATTAATTAAAGCTTTCGATTCATCGAATGTAATGAAAATTTGATAGTGTTTACAAATGTATAGAACTGTTTCAATAATGAAGTATTTTGTTAAAAAAATTGAAATATTGAATCGAACAATTATCAACTAAATTACGCTATCTTCAAAAGGACAAGTTTTATTGAATGGAATTAATTTGCTGCTTATTTGCTTGTTATTACCCTCAAAGTTATAGACACCTAAAAGTGAAATTCAATGATGATTGAATTATTCAAGTTTGACAAATTTATAGATACTGATATGAGGAACGACAATTTTGTGTAAGCAAGTAAAATTGGTTTCGAGTCATGCTCAATCCCGAAAAAAAGTTAAAAATTGAGCATCAAAGTTGGAAAATCGACTTAGGATAAACCATAATTTATTTTTGTTCGCAGTCTTCTAGGGTCGAAAATTTTAACTCAGCGGCTTTACAGATCAAAGCCTACTGTTAATATTAGCTATGCCTTACTCAAAGATATTTTCACTTGTTCTAAAAAAATAACTCACGATTAATTAGGAGAATTCATGAAAATCGCAGTTGCGAAGGAAATAGAAGCTAGCGAGCGTCGTGTAGCATTAATTCCAGATGTTGTTTCAAAGTTGGTTAAACAAGGTTTCGAGGTATTGATAGAAGCGGGTGCTGGTGAAAAAGCACTATTTAACGATTCTGATTACGAAGCCGCTGGAGCAACTATTATGGATGATACTGTTTCCTTGTGGGGTGAAGCAGATATTTTGCTCAAAGTCAGCCCTCCGCAACAACGAGAAGATGGCAGTTCGGAAGTTGATTTATTGAAGGAAGGAACCGTATTAATGGGGTTTCTCAATCCTTTAGCAAATCCATCGCTGGTTGAGCAATTAGCACAGCGTAAAGTAACTGCTTTGAGTGTAGAAATGATTCCTCGCAGCACCAGAGCGCAAAGTATGGATGCTTTATCTTCCCAAGCTTCCATTGCCGGTTATAAGGCTGTATTAATCGCTGCGGAAGCTTTACCAAAGTATTTCCCGATGTTGACAACAGCAGCCGGTACTATTGCTCCGGCGAAAGTGTTTGTCATGGGTGCGGGTGTCGCTGGTTTACAAGCGATCGCAACTGCAAGACGTTTAGGAGCGGTGGTAGAAGCTTTTGATATTCGCCCTGCTGTGAAAGAAGAAGTGCAAAGTTTGGGAGCGAAATTTGTCGAAGTTAAATTAGACGAAGAAACAGCCACCGCAGGAGGTTACGCTAAAGAAATTTCTGAAGAAAGCAAAAAGCGTACTCAAGAAGCTGTTACCGAGCGGGTAAAAAATGCTGATGTAGTCATTACAACTGCTCAAGTACCGGGTAGGAAAGCACCTCGATTGGTAACAGAAGAAATGATTGCCCAAATGAAACCCGGTGCAGTAATTGTCGATTTAGCAGCAAATCAAGGGGGAAATGCAGCTTATACCGAACCTGGTGGTAATGTAGTTAAAAACGGTGTGACAATTATTGGTCCGATTAATTTACCTTCATCAGTACCAGTTCATGCTAGTCAATTGTATTCAAAAAATTTAGTTTCACTAATGAATTTACTCGTGAAAGATAAAGCTTTGCATCTTGATTTTACCGACGACATTGTAGATGCTGCTTGCGTTACCCATAACGGTGAAATTCGCAATCAAAGAGTAAAAGATGCTTTACAAGCTTTAGCAGTTAATAGTTAATAGTTAACTGTTTACTGATAACTGTTCACTAATTTTATGGGAGTTTTTTTGGAAATGACAGAAGCATTAATTGCGGCTTTATTTGTATTTGTTTTGGCTTCTTTTATTGGATTTGAAGTCATTAATAAAGTACCGCCAACTTTACACACACCTTTGATGTCTGGTTCTAATGCAATTTCTGGTATTGCAGTACTGGGGGCAATTGTGGCTGCTGGTGCAAAAGAATCCAATATCTCAGTAATTCTAGGTTTGACTGCGGTGGTACTCGCAACTATTAACGTTGTTGGTGGTTTCCTCGTCACCGATAGAATGTTAGAAATGTTCAAGAAGAAAGCAAGTTAAGAGTTAGGAGTTAGGAGTTAGGAGTTAGGAGTTAAGAATTAGTTGTAATGAACTCTGAACTGTCCACTGTCAACTGTCAACTGTCAACTATCAACTATCAACTGTCCACTGTCAACTGTCCACTGTCAACTGTCAACTGTCAACTGTCAACTATCAAACAAAAATATGAGCGATTTTCTGCCAACTGGGATTCAGTTAACTTATTTAGTTGCTGCATCTTTGTTTATTCTGGGTTTAAAAAAGTTAGGTTCACCTGCTACCGCACGAAACGGTAATGTGATTGCCGCTGTAGGGATGTTATTAGCCATCGCCGCAACTCTCCTCAATCAGCAGGTGTTGAATTATCAAATGATTCTATTGGGTTTAGCAATTGGCTCCGCTATCGGGGCTGTTGCTGCTTATACGGTACAGATGACGCAAATGCCCCAAATGGTAGGTTTACTCAATGGTTTGGGGGGTTCTGCTTCTGCTTTGGTGGCGGTTGCAGAATTTTGGCGGTTACTGGAAACTTCTCAACCGATTGGTTTGGATGTGAATATTTCCATGCTGCTGGATGTATTTATCGGCGGTATCACATTTACTGGCAGCGCGATCGCCTTTGCTAAGTTGCAAGGAATTCTCAAAGGTACGCCGATTACTTATCCTTTACAACAGCCTTTCAATATTTTGCTGTTGGTTGCCTATATTGTCGGTAGTGGATTTTTAATTGTAAATCCTTACAATTTACCCGTATTTTTAGGGATAGTTGGCATTTCATTACTGCTAGGTATATTGTTCGTTATCCCCATCGGTGGTGGTGATATGCCAGTAGTAATTTCGCTGTTAAACTCACTTTCTGGTTTAGCTGCGGCGGCTGCTGGTTTTGTAGTGATGAACAATATGTTAATCATCGCTGGTGCCTTGGTGGGAGCGAGCGGTTTAATCCTCACACAAATCATGTGTAAGGCAATGAACCGTTCTTTGTTCAGTGTATTATTTAGTGCCTTTGGTACTGGTGGTGGTGCTGCTGGTGCTACTGATGGTGCAACCGATCAAGTTGTTCGCAGCATTGATCCCGAAGAAGGTGCTATGATGCTGGGTTATGCTCGTTCTGTAGTCATCGTTCCGGGTTACGGAATGGCTGTTGCTCAAGCACAGCACGGTGTTCGCGAGTTGGCTGATCAATTGGAGCGCATGGGTGTAGATGTTAAGTATGCCATTCATCCGGTAGCTGGAAGAATGCCCGGACATATGAATGTGTTACTTGCTGAAGCAAACGTTCCCTACGAACAGCTTTACGATATGGAAGATGTCAATCCCCAATTTGAACAAACTGATGTTGCTTTGATTATTGGGGCAAATGATGTAGTGAATCCGGCAGCCAAAAGCGATAAAAATAGTCCGATTTATGGTATGCCTATTTTAGAAGTCGATCGCGCTAAGCAAACCATTGTCATTAAGCGGGGTATGAGTAAAGGTTTTGCAGGTGTTGATAATAGCCTGTTCTATAAAGATAAAACCTCGATGCTTTTTGGTAGCGCTAAAGATATGGTAGGTAAGTTAGTTTCTGAGGTAAAGCAGTTGTAGAACTGTAAAATCGTGGCGGAGAAATAGATTTTTAAATAATATATAAAAAAATATATATATAAATTTAAAATATCCAAAAACATTTCTCCGTCACTTTTGATTACTCCCTTCTCGCGCTATAATTACCTTTCACCCCTAGGGTGCGGTTGATCTCTTTTTATTTCTTTCCTCTGCGTTAAGAGCGTCTAGAAGGGTTTTTTTTCTCCCTGGGGGAGACGCTGCGCGAACGGTAATCTTCTGCCGGGAAGGGAGTAATATAAAAGCATAATGCCAAGACTTTAATTTTAGAAAAGAAAAGAAAAGAATATATATTTACATTACACATATTAATATATTAGTCAATCCCTAAAAATAGTGAAGTTTTTATTTAAATTAGATGAAGTTTATCTGGATATACATCTGAATCAGTAGCAATAATTTATATTAGAGTTAATCAGGAGCGCAATATCTGAAGATAGCTTGAATAATTTGGTTTTTTGCTAAACATAATCTTCAACTTATCTTTTTCAGTATAGAAATGCATTCTCAAAAATTAAATAATATTAGATAATTAGAGTTCGTAATTAGAAATAATTCCTATTTGTTTTCCCTATCGGCTCGTTTTGTAATTAGTAGTTAAATTCTCTATTTTAATTTCTAAATTGAGAAAATAATTTTTCTGCCTTCAAGTCAGAAATCTAAATAATAGACGGCGTTTTAAAGATGTTTTTAAAAACCTGAGAACGTCTAATTTCTCATGAAGCTAAGTGGAATAAAGTAAACAAGGAATCCTATAGTGAGAAAAATTTGGTTACAGCCTCAAAGCAGTTGCAACAAACTTTGAATATTCTACAACTTGTAGAGCAAAATCACTTCCTAGGGTTTTTCTGTCACGCAATATTAGCTAATATTTACAATAATTTGGATTACTTAACACATCAGCAAGAACTGTGAAGAATGCAAACGAGGTTTAGAAATTGTCAAAATCAACCTTGGTTCACCACATTCCCAAACGCTACAATGAATTACTCCAATGATAAATCTTTCCCGCATCCGTGGCGAATGCGATACAGTAGATTTTCTCACACAACGTCGCCATGTCAACATGGAAATTAGTTACTTTCAAGAAACATCTGCTGTTGCTGACAGACTTAACAAAATCGGTTACTTACTTTATCAGCAAGGAAACTATGCTTCTTCAGAAAGTTTTTTACAACAAGCTCTAGAGATTAATTGTAAAATACTTAGCGAACAGCATCCCCAGACAGCCGAAAGTTTCCACAATTTAGGACTAATTTACAAATCTCAAAGGCGATACGATACCGCAGAAGCTTGTTTTAAGCAAGCAGTGCAAATTCGTTCTCAAATCCTTGGAGAACAACATCATACCACCGCTGAGAGTGTGAATAGTCTAGCTGCATTATACTGCTGCATGGGGAAATATCACCAAGCCGAACCTCTTTTTGAACAAGCATTAGAAATCTGTCAAAACAACTTTGGAGAAATGCATCCCCACACAGGTACAACTTTAAATAATTTGGCACAAATGTATCTTTGTCAAGGGTTTACAGCCAAAGCCGAACCGATTTTTCAACAAGCATTAGATATTTGTCTTGCTGTGTTAGGGGAGGAACATCCTTATACGAAAACTGTGGAAAGCAATTTGAGTCGATTGCACAATGGAGAAGGTAAGATAGTTGAGGAATTTAACTAAATTTCAAAAACATCAACAAATATTTGTTTATCTCCTCGTAAACGGCGATCGTTAGGAGAATCATAAAATATCATCAAGCTATTTTTTTCTCCCCAGCAGGGATATAAAGCTAATCCTTCAGCATGATCGGAACCAATGGTAAAAGGTAAGTCAAACAAGGGAAACAAGCTATCCTCGTGTTGTTGGTGAATATTATCGCTGTTACTCGAATCATTGACAGCATTTTTCCAGCGGAATACCTCCATTTCTCCTTCTAAAGCCATAGTCGGTCCTGCTAAAATAATTAAATCTGAATCTTGCAAGCATAATTCTCGTATTCCCAAACCATTCAAATCGAGAAAATGCTTTTTGTATTTTCTTCCTTCGTCGGTGATTTCTTCAAGCATCAGAACACCAGGTTCAGATTCTGTGATCTGTATTTCTAAGATTACAGCCAATCCCCGTAATACAGGTCCTCGTAATCCTAAAAACAACCGATTATCACTTGCTACCGCTAAACCTTCAATATCCAATCCGTTATCTTTAGAAGGTATTTTTGCAGTAATAAATGGCTGTAAATGTACATCTTCTTTTAAGACTTCAAATAATAAATTGCGTTCGTTAATTTTTTGTAAACAAGCTGCTGTTTGGGTTTTTCCTTCAACAGGAACGTAACATTTAATTAACTCACCATTTATCACAGGAATTCTTGCTAAAATAAAACGATTCAAGTCGGTGGTAATAGTCGCAAGTCTTGCTAAATCGGTTTCCAAATCTTTACCCTTGGGTTTCTTTCGTTTAGTGCTGTGAGAACCAGTCAACCACAGATAACCACCACTAAAATCCATTCCTTCAATATCAATTTCATCATCATCAAATAAGTCTAGGTAATCCTTTAACAAAAACCGTTGATGTTTACCATAATAATGACAATCGATAGGAGAAAGACGCTCAACCCCAACCATTTCATCAGAACCAACCCACAGACTACCATCATCACTAAAAGTCCCAGCAGAAATATCGCTGATGATATCGTTAGCATTCTGCTCGAAATGCAGTAAAACGCGAGTTAATAAAAAATATTCTAATTGTGACATAATGCTTTTTGTATTTAAGATACTTTCCTGAAGGGGCGACGAAATAAGCTAAAACGTAGATTCAATAAGTTTCATAGCCCTT
>JACYMD010000116.1 GCA_015272215.1 Rivularia sp. T60_A2020_040
ATTTGCTACATAAGTATTCTAACCTATTTTTGCTCTTATAATTGTTTAAGTCCCGTTAGTAGGAGTCGCCACCGGAATCAATCAAACCGACGCATTACTCAACATCCAACACGACGGTAATGCATATTTTGCCAATAAAGTCAAACTAGAAGGCGCACAATCAAGCGGCTCCTCAATCGACCTCAACAGCACCCGCACCGTAACAATAGATATCCGCGACATAGCCGCCAATACAGAAGCTACATTATACTTTGACCTCCTGGGCTTCGGCAGTAAAGAAAGTAAAGTAATTATAGATAATGTCCGCATCCTCACTGACGACGTACTCATCCCGATCGCTAATAACGATCGCGCTACTACCAATCTTCGACAACCCGTAATAATCAACGTGCTTGATAACGACAGCGACGCAGACGGAACAATCAACCCCAGTACATTACAAATCGAAGCCGCACCAACCAACGGCACTATTACGATCAACAACGACAACACAATTACCTACACCCCCAACAGCAATCAACCAGGTGACGACAGCTTCACCTATACCGTTCAAGACAACGAAGGAAACACCTCAAACACTGCCACTGTCAGTATTACCATCAACAACACCGCCCCCAGCATTAACGAAATTACCGTAGAACCTACCATCAATGAAGGAATAGCCGCCACCTTTACTGCTACTGCAACCGACTTTGAAGAACTAACCTACACTTGGGACTTCGGCGACAATACCGAACTAGTTACCGGAGCCAGTGTCACCCACACCTTCGCAGACAACGGCACCTACATCGCAACCCTTACCGTCACCGACAGCAACGGCGCACCAACCGTAGAAACTATTACGTTGACTGTAAATAATATTGCACCAACAGTTAACGCTGGTGAAGACCAAATAACAGTAGAAAATCAAGCTATTACCTTCAACGGCAGCTATACCGACCCCGGCATCTTAGATACTCATACAATTAGTTGGGACTTTGGTGACGGAACTGTTGTAGATATCCTCGCTCCTACTCACACCTACACAACTCCTGGAGCCTACACCGCAACACTTACAGTCACCGACAAAGATGGCGGTACGGACAGCGACACCTTACAAATTCAAGTTAATAACGCAGCACCAATAATCACCGAAATCAACGGCGATACTAATATTAATGAAGGTGCGATCGCAATCTTCAATGCCACAGCAACAGGCGATGATTTAACTTACACCTGGGACTTCGGCGATAATTCCACAACTGTGGAAGGAGTTACCGTCAACCATCAATTCGCCGACAACGGTACTTACACAGTTACATTAACTGTCGCCAACCAACAAAGCGGAACTACACAAGAAACACTCACCGTTAACGTCGATAACGTTGCTCCTGTAGTTAATGCAGGCGATAATCAAATTACTTTAGAAGGAACCACAATCACCTTCAACGGTAACTTTATCGACCCCGGTATCCTCGATACTCATATAATTAGCTGGGACTTCGGTGATGGTAACACCGCAACTGGTGTTCTAGAACCAACCCATAATTACAGTCAACAAGGTACATACACCGTTACATTAACAATTACCGATTCGGATGGTGCGGCAACAACTGATACGCTTACCGTCGTAGTTAATAACGTTGCACCAATAATTACGGAAATCACTGGCAATACTAATGTTAACGAAGGAGATACTGCTAACTTTAGCGCGATCGCAACTGACCCCGGCAATGATACTCTTACATATACTTGGGACTTTGGTGACGGAACTGACCCACAATTTGGTAATAACGTCAACTACAAATATTTAGATAACGGAAATTACACCGTTACCTTAACAGTTACCGATTCGGACGGTGCAGCAACAACCGATACATTGACAGTACAAGTTAATAACGTTGCACCCACAATTACACAAATAACGGGAAATACCACAGTAAATCTTGGAGATACGGCAACATTTAGCGCCACAGCTACCGACCCAGGAAACGATACACTTACCTATATCTGGAACTTTGGTGACGGTTCCCAAACACAAACGGGTGCAACAGTTAACCACATCTTTACTACTCCTGGAGCATACACGGTAACACTCACCGTTACCGACTCGGATGGTGCTTCCACTCAACAAACTCTCACAGTACAAGCAATATCAACTGCACCAAAATACGCGATTAGAAGCGAAAAACAAGTTAGAATCAACAACGGTGGAGATTTAGATGGTAATCCTCTCGACCTTAGCGATGATGCACTCATTTACGCAGCTCTCGGATTTACGATTAATGGCAATATTACCCTACCAGTACAAAGAGATGGAAATGGTAATCCTCTGCGTAATAGTTCTGGTAAGTTGATATTAGTAGATAAAGCCGTTACCGTTGCTCCAAACTACACTACTATCAACGCTCCGAATAACCAGTATGCTAATTTAGTTCCTCCACAAGTTGTAGAACAACTTGTAGTTGATATTCCAGCTTACGGGGATTTGAAACAGCAGAAATTAGATAGCGTAATTGCTCCAGGTACACAAACAGTTACCTTTAATTCGAGTCAAAATCCTCTAAATAATTCACAAGACTGGGCTAACAAGTTCCCAGCACCGGGTACTGCATCAAATCCACGAGTAGTAAGAGTTACGGGTGGGGGATTAAATATTCCTGATAATATTAATATCAGTAATTATGTAATTACTGTAGACAACGGGGATATTAACTTTAACGGCAGCAACCATAATTTTAATAACGTAGTGCTGATTTCTAACAACGGTAATATCAATTTATCTGGGGTAAGGGCAACAAATTTATCGGTATTTGCTTCTGGCTCTATTAATATGAATAATAGTGCAAGGTTTACTGGTTCTACAATGTTAGCTACGGGAAGTAATAACGGTAGTATTAATTTCAATGGTGCGACGACGAGTATTAATGGTGGAGATAATTTGAAAGTGGTTTCGGCTGGTAGGATTGCGTTTAATGCTGCATTGAATAGTCGGGGTTCGATCAGCAGTGTGGGCGATTTTACGTTTAATAATAACTCCACTTTGTACGGTACTATTGCTGCGAAGGGTAATGTTACTTTTAATAATGGTGCTAATGTTGTTTATACTCAACTGTGAGTTGAGCAAAGAGTACCATAAAATATTAAAAATTACGACCAGACTTAAAAGATTGACATTTTAATGCTGATTTTTTCTAAAAAGTTAACTTGAGCAATCGTTTCAACTAATCTTTGACTGTGTATGTAACAACTGCAAAGGACTATTTTACTATCCTTATCATCCAGCTTGTAAAGAATCCACTTTTTTACTCAAGCGTGCTACTTCTGCTTGTAATTCCATAACTATAGTACGAAGGTCTTTTTCAGTCTCTACCTCTGCTTCCAACTCTGCCTCGCGTTTTTGCATCAATAAGAGTATTTTTTCCGCTGCTTCTTTTATTAATACGGCATTCAACTCTTCTGGCTTGCCAAGAAATTGAGTTAGCTTCTTATACTGGTGATTTTTTTCCAAATAAAAGTATTTGTGACCTCTTGAATTATATTCTCTACAACGAAAAATTTGTCCTTGGCAACTTACTCGAAATGATTTCGCTTTTGGTAGGGGAGTATCTACCGTAACATCTTCTAACAAAATTCCAACGTCTTTAGTCTTACTCATAGCTGTACAGTGGTTCATTTACACGACATTTTAACACTACTTAATTTAAAAAAAAGTTTAACCAGCCGCTTGACACTACTGTTCACTTCGTTATATATTTATGTAGTGAATAAAAAAAACAAAAGCAGGCGCTCTAATTCTTGGCGGAATCGCGTCTGCTTCTGTCAAATCCTCTGTGTGGAGAATTTATATATGTTTGATCCAAGTATAGTGCAATCGAATACCCGTTGTCTACTACATTCAAGTTGTGACTCGGAGAATCAACTCCAAATCGAACAACTTCTTGAAAGGCAGAGCGAACAGTTAATCCTTGCAAGCGTAGAAGTAGACTCTGTTGAAGATGGAATATACCGGGTGTGGCGCTCTGCACGGTTATTAGGAACCGTTACAAGAGATGTAGTTAATGATTTATGGATATCTCAGCCATGTAGTTATCTACTGAAGCCACGCTTTGAAAATAGTAAAGATGCAATCATGTTCATAATTGAAATGAACGCATTCGTTACCGCATAGATTTTTTCACCAGTCGTTTCCCACATAAGAACGGCTGGTTCTTGTTCGTTTGATAATAAACAGGGCATCAAGAAAATGGTCATCACTACACCAAAACAACATAACTTAACTGAATCTTTGGGTAAAGCAACTCAAAATATTCTGCACAACGCTTTCTACCTAGCAAAACAGAAACTAGAATTATCGGGCAAGGCATATAAGCAATTACTGCGAGAGTGGGGATGGGAAAAGGAAGATAAGAAATATCTCAAGCTTGCTCAAACCTTCGAGAAATTCTCACCTCTAGACTTAGCCGAAATCGAACCCGATACCTTATTCGGGCTTTCCAAACAAAATAAAAAATACGCCTCCGTCATCGAACAGCTTCTTGATATGGGTTCTATTACTCAAGAGAAGGTACGTGAATTAATCAAAGCGCAACGTAAGCCTAGAGCGAGTAAACCAGAAAAACCTTCCATATGGCGACGCAATAAGAATGGTAAAAGATACTGCCAGGTGCCACCAATAGATGATCAACATACTGGTGTAGCTTTACAGCGGATGATGGACTCCGAAGGTAAAAGCGCTCAACAAATAGTGAGTGAAGCTATAGCGTTACGGCAGGCACTTATTGAAGGACGTTTAGTGGTATCTGATAGTCAGCAGCAAGATGATGTAGAAACCGATACATCCTCGACTAATGAAAGTCATCAGACAGGAAGTCAAGACAGTGGTAACGATCAGATCGGCAATTACTTTGACGAACAACTTGTTTCTAAGTCTGTATCAGAAAACTATGCAGTTTTTTCAGACAATGTAATTTTCAATTCAACGACAACTCAAGAGACGGCATCACTGAGCGCTAATTTGTTAAATGTTGTCGAAAATATTGTCCATATCGGGAAAGAAGAGTTTAAAGAAGTAGAAGAATTGGTTGCATCGATTGTTAATTTTTGTGCAAGCGTACCTATTTCCGAGCAATGGAAAGTTTTTACTAATATTACGAAGAGGAATAGTAAAGCTTTGGCGGTGATAATTGGTTATTCAGGGACATCTTATAAAAAGTGGTTATCCAATTTACCTCAATTGATAGCAGATGCAGCAATTACGAATCCTAATGAATTGGAATGGGTTGGTAATCGATTGCGAACAGAAGCACTTTTATTAATGGAGGATGGCGGTGTGTGTTGCTCAAACGATGCTATTTTTTAACAGGGCTTCATTTAAGAATACGATAATTAAGCACTACTTCTTTAAGTATTATGGCTATTAATCACGACCGCTTATTTAAAGAATTGATTTCTACGTTTTTTATCGAATTTATCGAACTATTTCTGACTGAGATTGCGTCCGACATCGATAAAAATTCAATTCAATTTTTACCAGAAGAAGTTCTTACAGATGTGACTGCGGGGGAAAAGAAAGTTATAGATTTATTAGTAAAAGTCAAATATAAACAACTTGAAACTTTCTTTTTAATCCACATTGAAGCTCAATCTTATTCTCAACAAGATTTTGCTAAACGGATGTTTCAATATTTTGCAAGACTTTACGAAAAATACAATTTACCAATTTACCCTGTTGTTATTTTCTCTTTTGACGAACCACTACGACCAGAACCAAAAATACATAGCGTCACGTTTCCTAATTTGGAAGTACTCAAATTTGAATTTGCAGCCATTCAATTAAATAGAATTAGTTGGAGAGATTATTTAACTCAGCAAAACCCTGTTGCTGCTGCATTAATGTCAAAAATGAGCATTAAGCCCCAAGAACGTCCCCAAGTTAAAGCGGAGTGTTTACGGTTGTTAACTACTTTAAGATTAGACCCTGCACGAATGCAACTAATTTCTGGTTTTGTTGATACTTATTTAACTTTAAATGAAGCAGAAGAACGAACCTTTCTTCAAACAATAACTACAATGGGATTAGATCAAAGGGAGGAATATATGGAAATTACTACGAGTTGGGAAAGGAAAGCATTAGAACAAGTAGCGCTTAATTCATTGCGTGAAGGTTTATCAGTGGAAATGGTTGTAAAGATTACAGGCTTAACGGTAGAAAGAGTGCAGCAATTACAGGCAGAATTACAAGCTGGAAATTGAGAAACAATGAATGCCTTATCATAAGCTAGTAGGGGGAAGCTTTAATTAACAGTTTCCCCCACGAATAATAAAGATGCTAGCGGTAGTTACACCTTTACCTTAATAGTAGAAGAAATCCGCAGTGATGAAGAAACACCACTTTATGTAGAAAAAACCTTTAATATCACCGTTGGAGGTACAAACGATGCTCCACAAATTAAATATATCGGTGATAAAGTCGCAGTTGTTGGGGAAGCTTTAGAATTTAACGTAGAAGTTGGAGATAATAATCAAGATAATTTAACCTTTAATATCCAAGGTTTACCGTCGGGAGCTACTCTTGTTTCTGGAAGTAAATACGGTACAGCAAGTTTCTCGTTCCTTCCAACAACGGATAATCTAGATATAACCTATCCCGTCACCATTCAAGTTACCGATAGTGGAAACGGTAACGTTAACGAAATATTCAGCGACACTCAAACCTTTAATATAGTTGTCCGTAATAATAATACCGCTCCTCAACTCAATCCGCTAACGAACTTAACTCTTAAAGAAGCAGAAACTTTAGAATTACAGTTAACTGCAACAGATTCCGACAGTGATAAACTTACATATACAGCTACAAATCTTCCCCAAAACGCTTTCTTAAATCCAGAAACAGGTTTACTCAAATGGACACCAAATTACACCCAATCTGGAATTTACGATAACATTACCATCACCGCTACCGATGGAAATAAACAAAGCACTCAAACATTTTCAATTGTTGTAGAAAAT
>JACYMD010000082.1 GCA_015272215.1 Rivularia sp. T60_A2020_040
ATCACGTTCCGTTTTGGAGAGCAGTGGAAGGGGTGACTCTTTCACTGACTTTAATTTTGATGGTGCGGAATATGGTGAGGAATAGACATCTCGCTAAGTCGATTAGTGATGCAGCATGGACTCAGTTTCGTGAATGGGTCGAATATTTTGGTAAGGTGTTTGGTGTGGTAACTGTTGCAGTTCCACCTCACTACACCAGCCAAAATTGTTCTAATTGTGGTCAAGTTGTCAAAAAAACTCTTAGTACTAGAACTCATGTTTGTTCTCATTGTGGACATAACCAAGATAGAGACTGGAACGCGGCGCGGAACATATTAGAAAAAGGTCTAAGTACGGTGGGTCACACCGGAACTAACGTCTCTGGAGAGACTGATCAATACTTGAGTGAGGCAACTCCTTCAAGCAAATCAACTCGTCGAAAGAGAAACCCCAAAGAGTGATCTTTGGAATCCCCATCCTCAACGGAGTAGGGTGGGGAGGATGTCAATTTTAGCTGATGAGTTATAAGTTATAAGTTACATTAAAAATCCTGACTGATAACTTTGAAAAAATGACCGAAGTAACTGCTCATCATCTGGAAAATTCCACAAAACAAGCTACTGCGACAATTAGTTACCAAGTTGCCATGCCTCAGCCTCAAACCCATCTGTTTGAGGTAACTTTGCATTTGCAGGGCTATTCATCATCCACTTTGGATTTAAAAATGCCCGTTTGGACTCCGGGTTCTTACTTAGTACGGGAATATGCTAAGCATTTACAAGATTTTTCGGCAATAAGTGACGATAAAGCTTTAATTTGGCGGAAAATTTCTAAAAATCATTGGCAAGTAGATACGGATAATGTTTCAGAAATTACAATAAAATACCGTATTTTTGCGAATGAACTAACTGTCCGCACAAATCATTTAGATTTAACCCATGGTTATTTTAATGGAGCGGCGCTATTTTTTAGAATACCAGGGTTTGAAAGAGAACCAATTAATATCACCATTCAAACACCGTATCCACAATGGCAGGTAACGACAACATTACCAGCAGTTGAAGCACAAAAAAATACTTTTGTTGCAGCTGATTTTGATACTCTTGTAGACAGCCCTTTTGAAATCGGTTGCCATCAATTATATGACTTTGAGGTACGTTCCCTACCTCATCAACTAGCAATTTGGGGAAAAGGTAACGTGCAAGTGGAACCGATGATTGAGGATATTAAGAAAATCATCGAAGTAGAAGCCCAGATATTCGGTGGTTTACCTTACGAACGATATTTATTTCTGCTGCATTTATCAGCCCAATCATTCGGTGGTTTGGAACATAAAAACTCTTGTGCCTTAATTTACAAGCGCTTTGGATTTTGCGATCGCGAAAAATACGAGCGTTTTATGCAGTTGGTAGCTCACGAATTCTTCCATTTATGGAACGTGAAGCGGATTCGTCCCAAAGAATTGCAAGTTTTCGACTACGACCAAGAAAATTATACACCTTCATTATGGTTTTGTGAAGGAACCACAAGTTACTATGATTTATTGATTCCTTTAAGAGCGGGAATTTATAACGTTAAATCATACTTAAATAATTTAAGTAAAGAAATAACTGCATATGAAACCACACCGGGGCGTAAAGTGCAGCCCGTTTCTGAATCAAGTTTTGATGCTTGGATTAAACTTTATCGTCAAGATGCTAATAGTAAAAACTCTCAAATCTCCTATTATTTAAAAGGAGAAATGATTTCATTGTTGTTAGATTTACTAATTCGTTCTCGTCATAATAATCAACGTTCTCTTGATGATGTAATGCTCAAATTATGGCAAGAGTTTGGTAAAGATGAAATTGGTTATACTGCTGCGGAATTAAAGCAAGTTATTGAATCAGTAGCGGAAATTGATTTAACAGATTTCTTTCAACGTTATATTCACGGTACAGAAGATTTACCATTTAATGAATATCTCGAACCTTTTGGTTTAAAGTTAGTTGCAGATACCACAGATGAACCATTTTTAGGAATCAAAGTAACTAGTGAGAATGCACGAGAATCAATCAAATTTGTTGAAACCGATTCACCGGCACAAATCGCTGGAATTGATGCAGGTGATGAATTATTAGCAATTGATGGTATTAAGATAACAGCAACTCAATTAAATGAAAGATTGAAAGATTATCAACCCCAAGATACTATTGAAATTACTGTATTTCATCAAGATGAATTGCGTAATTATCAGGTAACTTTAGCGGAACCTCGTGCTAATAAATACGAAGTAGTACCAGTTAAAAATCCTTCTGTCGCTCAAAAAGAGAAATTTAATCAGTTTTTGGGACTCTAGTTTTCATCCTTTGAATTGAAGGGAAATAGTTCGATATTTTATTTAGATGAAACGTAGCGATGAGACGTAGCACTGCTACGTCTCTCTATTTATGGCGATGAATAGAGAGACGTAGCGGTAGAATAGAAATAGCAAATATGTGGATAATATGAGTAAAACAAATGACAAATCAATACGATAAAATAATTATTTTTGATTGCGACAGTACTTTAAGCAGTATTGAAGGAGTTGATGAGTTAGCCCGTGCTAGTGGCGAGGAAGCAACTCAAGAGATTGAAAAAATGACTGCTGAAGCAATGGAAGGTAAGATTACTTTAGAAAGTATTTTTGCACGACGTTTATCTATTATTCAACCTACTGCTGAAACTGTTTCGCAAGTTGGTAAATTATATATCGAGACGGTAGAACCTTCCGCAAAGCAAGTTATCGCAACTTTGAAAAATCAAGGTTGGACACCAGTTATTTTAAGTGGTGGTTATCGTCAAGCAATCAAACCTCTAGCCGATTATCTAGATGTAGAATTAATCGAAGCTGTTGACCTTTACTTTCACGAAGATGGCAGTTATCGCGACTTTGACCGTAATTATCCTTCAACGCGCTCCGGTGGTAAACCCGAAATTGTCAAAAGTTTACGCAATAAATATTCACCAAGAATAATTGTCGCTGTCGGTGATGGTGTCAGCGATTTAGAATCTAAATCTGTTGTTGATATGTTTATTGGGTTTGGTAGATATGCTATCAGAGAAAAAGTTAAACAACAAGCCGATTATTTCATTACCGATTTACAGGAAATAGTTTCCTTGGTGAGTGATTTATAATTAATAACTAAGGAATCGTCATTCAAAATTTTGCTATAACTTTGCGAGTATTTGATGTATTGATTCAATGATTAATCGTCAAATACCGAAGTATCTTTTTTGCTCAGATGTGGAAAAATAACAAGTTTGAAACCCGTGCAGACGGGTTTAGTTTGTGTAGTCGCGACTTGTAGTCGCCAGGTAAAGTATTAAATTAGACTTTTCAAACATCCTCTTACTGATGCTTAATCTTGGACGCTGTTGAGTCGAGCGTCCGCAGCGCTGTATTGTGAGAAATTTTAACCCTAACTACTTACAATATCATACTATTTTTTGATGTAAAAATGTAATTTTGATACATCTCAATTTGATGTACTCAAATTTTTATCCGGTCATAATCCTGTGACAGAACTATATAAAAAGTATTAGGTATTTATCTTTAACCTCTAACCTGAGATTATCACCTTTGATTGATTTTTTGAAAAAATAAATATGTTCAAATTGAGGGAGAGTTAAATTTAGAGAAATTAGAGAAACTAAATTATGCGTAGCATTAATATTGGGCTGACAGAACAACAACGTCAAGGTGTTTGCAAATTATTGAACAATGATTTAGCAGATGCTTATTTACTGTTAGTTAAAACCAAAAAATACCATTGGGATGTAGTGGGACCTCAATTCCGTAGTTTGCATCAATTGTGGGAAGAACACTATCAAACTCTAACCATGAACATCGATTCTATTGCGGAACGTGTTCGTGCTTTGGGTGGTTTCCCTGTAAGTACTATGGAAGGATTTCTGAAATTAGCATCCTTAAAAGAAAATCCAGAAAATCTACCTTCAGCAACTCAAATGGTATCTAAATTAGTAGATGATCACGAACAAGTGATTCGCAATTTACGCGAACATATTGATAAATGTTCTGATGACTTCCACGATGAAGGAACCGCTGATTTCCTTACCGGATTAATGGAAGGACACGAAGAAATGGCTTGGATGCTGCGCTCCTTTATTGAAGGAGAATCTCTGCAAGCAGATGGTAAAACACCTGCAAAAACTGCTGTAGGTGTTAATTAGAAGCAGCAAATTCCATTCTTAACTCATATTCGTGAATTGCATTAATACAGGGGAATCGATATGTCAGAATATAAAGCAGAACGTACTGTTTCAGGTGTTTTTAAACAGCAAGAACAAGTTGAAAACGTCGTCCGTCGTTTGTTAGATAGAGGTGTAACCCGCGACCACATTTCGGTTATGGGTAACAATTTTCAATCTGAAACTAGAATTTCAGGTTTTATCACCAAGAAAGATGTAATTTTAGGTGGATTGAGAACAGGAGCAGTCTTTGGTTCTTTGTTTGGCTCCTTCTTAGGTTTACTTTCTGGTGTAGGAGTGCTGTTTATTCCCTTCGTAGGTTCGGTTGTAGCCGCAGGTCCCATCGGTGGAGCGCTTTTAGGAGCCGCAAGTGGTGCGTTAGCTGGTAGTGCTGGTGCAGGTTTAGCTTCGGTATTAGCAACTTTGGGAATGCCTGAAGAAAAAGCTGCCGTTTACGAAACTCGCTTGAAAGCTGGTGAGTTTATTGTAATGGCAGAAGTACCTGCTGATAAAACCGGAGAAATTTCACTGCTCCTCCAGAGCGCTGGTGGTGAAGAAACTCATACTAGCGAAGTCACTTTACCTCGTGCTTGTTCTGGTAACTGTAATAGCGCTGAAGATTTAGCCCCTGAAGTACGTTCTCATTTATCGGAAACCGCTCAAAAAACTTTCATCGAACGCTACAATTCTGTACTAGATGAAACTAAGGATGAAAGTAAAGCCGAAGAAGCTGCTTGGAATGCAATTCACCAACAGTATGAGGAAGATGAAAATGGAATTTGGTCTAAACAAAAAGTAACTGCATAGGAATAAGAAAAGGATGAAGTTGCAATACTTTATCCTTTATCTTTTATGAGGAAGAATAAACTAAAACATGGAGTATGAACGACAATTTATACTTCATATTTTGTTCTGATTTTAAACTTTTCTTAAACAGATTTTCCCTATTACTTAACCAAGTATAGAACTAAATACTTTTTACGAACCAAAATCTCAGAAAAACTCATAAATAAATGACACAAAATCAAGAATTTAGAGCAAATCTACAGCAAATACCCGCACAAAAGTTAGATTATCCTGGGAAGTAGGCGGATATTGCGATGATTCATCATCAACAACCGAGAAGATGCCGAAATCACTTGCAAGGCTGTGTAAAAAACGCAGCAGATGTCCGCAATTTAGAGGCTTATCGTCAAGCAGTAGAACAAAAAATAGATAAATATGCTAAATTAAACATCCTGCTTAAGATTGCTGCTTAACGAATGGTACAATAATATATCGAGGATTTGAGTATCGAACAATTTAAACATACTCATATTATTTACGGTTATTTTTATATGGAAAAAGCGGCGTTACCTCATCTTCAAGAAGCCAATTATATATATGTAGTAGATTCGAGTTTCTTCCCTTCAATTGGGGCTATGAATCCCAAATTTACAATAGTAGCTAATGCTTCAAGAATAGCCGAACATCTCATACAAAAATTAGATGCAAGTTGGAAAAGTTTGATTTTTGCAATTAATACCCTTGTTGAAGTTTTCAGGAGTTTTTGATTAATATGCAACCCGCAACTATTAATAATAAAGAAAACAGTGCATCCGTTAAGCAAAGGCTAAATACAGATACCGTGCGTGCTTTTTTAGTTCAAATTGGGCGCGTACCATTATTGACTCGTGAACAAGAAGTATTTTATGCCCAACAAGTTAAGCAATTAATGCAATTGTTGGAAATTAAAGAAAATTTAACTATTAAAATAGACTCCGAACCCGATTTTTCGGTGTGGGCTGATGCAGTCGAAATGAGCGAATCACAACTGCAAGAAACCCTTGAGAAATGCGAATTTGCTCGACAAAAAATGATTGAAGCGAACTTACGTTTAGTAGTGGCGATCGCAAAAAAATATCAGCATCATAATTTAGAGTTTGTCGATTTAATTCAAGAAGGAACTTTAGGTTTACAAAGAGGAGTAGAAAAGTTTGACCCTGATAAAGGTTATAAATTTTCTACCTATGCTTATTGGTGGATTAGACAAGCAATTACGCGGGCATTAGACCAAAAAAGTCGTTCCATCCGTTTACCAATTCATGTATGTCAAACGTTAAAAAAAATTAAGAAAGCACGACGAGAATTAACTCAAGAATTAGGACGTACACCCACAGTAGCAGATATTGCTGAATCTGTTGCTTTAAACCCATCACAAATTCAAGATTATCTACATATGTCGCGTCAACCCGTATCATTAGATTTACGAGTTGGTGAAGGACAAGATACGGAATTACAAGATTTACTTGAAGACACAAGTTCTTCTATAGATGATTACGTCAATCATCAATCATTGCGGGAATGTCTTGACGAAATGCTGGTTGAATTAACTCCTCAACAGCGAGAAGTTGTGAATTTACATTTTGGTTTAAGTGATGGGCGAGAATTAACATTAACAGAAGTCGCTAAACGTATGGATATTTCTCATACCAGAGTCCGACAATTACAACGTCAAGCAATTGCTCGTTTACGTCGTAAAAAAATGAAAGTTAAAAGTTTTATTGCAAACTAATAATCATAGGTTGACAGTTGACAGTTGACAGTTGTTTTATTAACTCCTAACTCCGGTACAGACGTAGCAATACGCCCCGTCTCTACAACTCCTA
>JACYMD010000029.1 GCA_015272215.1 Rivularia sp. T60_A2020_040
TTGCTTACAAAGCCAGTTTAGGGTTTATTTGGGCTTAATTTTTGTTTAAGTCCCGTTAAGTTCCTCGACAGAATTAATTTAATATTTTATTTAGGGACTAACTGCTAATTGTTCATTGATAATTCGGTTTTAAAGGAAATTTTGGAACGTGAAAGAGTGAGTAGTAACCAGTGAGTAGTGAACAGCGGTTGATAGAGTTTATGGCTAATCACTTAATCTAATTTTTCCACTTGCTAACTGCTCACTGATAACTGTTGAGTTGTGCAAAGAGTAATTAGTTAATTTTTAATTAAGTAAATCTGGGTTTTAGATGAGTAATTTAAATCTAAAACCCAGAATCTTAAGTATAAAATCAACAGGTTTATGCCATTTGATTTTCGATAGCCCAACGAGCTAATTCGGTGCGGTTGTGGAGGTTGGTTTTACCCAACATATTGGAGACGTGACTTTCAACGGTTCGCTGAGAAACGTTTAATTCTTCAGCGATTTCTCGATTAGCCATACCTCTAGCAACAAATTGCACTACTTTTAGTTCAGTTGGGGTTAATTGGACATCAAAGGGTACTTGGATGCGAGAGCCATTTTCGCCTCCCTTGGCTTGATGTTCCTTCCAACGAATCGTTTGTTTGAGTGATGATTCAACTTGGGCTACGAGTTCTTCGGGTTCAAAGGGCTTGACCATATATACATCAGCACCTTTATTCAAACCTTTAACCCTGTCTGCGCTTTGTCCCTTTGCAGAAAGGAAGAGAACAGGTATCCAACTGGTGCGTTCTGTTTGTCGAACTTGCTCTACAAAGGTGTAACCGTCCATTTCCGGCATCATCACGTCGCAAATAATCATGTCTGGAATGTCTAACTCTAATATTTCCAGAGCTTCTCGACCATTTTCAGCCGTGACGACTTCGTATCCCCGGAATTCCAAGTAGTCCTTCACCAGCAAGATGAGGTTGGGGTCATCATCTATGAGCAGTAAGCGTTTGTGATCTTTCATGCTGGGTTCTTTCATAGCAGTGGCACTTGTCGCGCTTCGTTCCATCAAGGTCTTGAATAGTTATCCTAATTGGTGGATGATTGAGATGTTGTCTTTTTTTTTCCCACTTACCTTGCCCTTTTATTTGTGAAACTCTCAAAGGAGATTGTCCCCTCCATTGAAATTTCCTCATAAATTCAAAAGCCCAGTAAGGATACGTAGAGCAAAAGTATTTACAATGCGCTATTATATATCGCTTTGAAAGGTGCGGGTTAAAAACTTCCATTAAATAATAATCTTAAAGGACTGCAAGGAGAGTATTGGGCGAACATACCTCTTGCTAAAATAACCCGCACTTATTCTAATTTTTTTGCTTTTACGTATCCAACTGGATGCTTCCTTTGCTCGTAAGATTTGATTTCTTCTGCTAGGAAGTATGGGGTAAGGAACAAATAAGCAAAGTATCGAATAGCAAACAATTTGTCATCTTAGAACAAAGCGTTCGCTTAGAAAGCTTTCAATTACTTGGAGGATAAAGGAGTAGATACCACATTTTATAGCGGGGTAAACTACTATTATTGGTCTATAACAACCTCTCCCGCAAGTAGTTAGTTTTCCTTCTATTGATATTGCCGCTAATTATTCCACTTGTACAGAGTCCATTTTGAGCTTAAATAGTCACTTTTTCAAGTATTTCTTCAACTAAAACTAGCTTTTAGAGAGTACAACATTTAGGAATTAAAGCTAAAACTCATCTAAATACTAAATACACGTTGTTGCTTTTTTGACAACCCTACAGTTTCGACACAATTATTAAAGGGTTTGTAGGGTCGGAGGTTAGTCATTTTTAGTACTTGAATGCTCAAATGAAACACTGCATCATCGCTCATAAAAACACAAAATTTTACACTTCTACAACAATTTATTGGCTCTACAAATAATCGCAGACCATATCAAACTATTCTCCCTCTGTTCCATAAAACCCGAAAATTGTCATCAAGTTGAGCATTTATACCTAAGTGAACCTACCTTTAACTGAGTTCGGGAACCCGTACTCTACTAAATATTGCCATCATAGGCCTAACTTCGCTAGATTAGCACTCAGGAGTCGAGAGTGCTAATAAAGGTAAATTAAGTTATGGCAGCAGTTTCTTTAAGCGTTTCTACAGTAAAACCTTTAGGCGATCGCGTTTTCGTAAAAGTGAGCGCCTCGGAAGAAAAGACCGCTGGTGGTCTATACTTGCCCGATACTGCGAAGGAAAAGCCTCAAGTAGGTGAAGTGGTATCAGTAGGGGACGGTAAAATGAAGGATGATGGTGGTCGTCAGTCGATGGATGTAAAGGTCGGAGACAAAGTTCTTTACTCCAAGTACGCTGGCACCGACATTAAGTTGGGTACCGACGAATATGTGTTGCTTTCTGAGAAAGACATTCTGGCAATTGTTAGCTAGTTGTTAGTGGTTAGTAGTTAGTTGTGAGTTAAACGGCAACTGACAAGGAAATAAACAACAACATTTTTTAAAGAAAGTCAAGCAAAAGGTACAAAAAGTAAAACTATGGCTAAGCGAATTATTTACAACGAAAATGCCCGTCGTGCTTTAGAAAAAGGCATGGACATATTGGCAGAGGCTGTGGGTGTAACACTAGGTCCCAAAGGTCGTAATGTAGTCTTAGAGAAGAAATTTGGCGCACCTCAGATTGTGAATGACGGTGTGACCATTGCTAAAGAGATTGAATTAGAAGACCATGTAGAAAATACTGGGGTAGCTTTGATTCGTCAAGCTGCTTCCAAGACAAACGACGCTGCTGGTGATGGAACTACCACGGCGACGGTTTTGGCACACGCCATGGTTAAAGAGGGTTTACGGAACGTTGCAGCAGGCGCTAATGCGATTTCCTTGAAGCGTGGTATTGACAAAGCATCTGCCTTTTTGGTAGAAAAAATTGCCGAACACGCAAAACCTGTTGAAGATTCCAAAGCTATTGCTCAAGTTGGTGCAATTTCGGCTGGTAACGACGAAGAAGTCGGTCAGATGATTGCTCAAGCTATGGACAAGGTGGGTAAAGAAGGTGTGATTTCCTTGGAAGAAGGGAAGTCGATGTTTACCGAGTTGGAAATTACCGAAGGGATGCGTTTTGATAAGGGCTATATTTCTCCTTATTTTGCTACCGATGCCGAGCGTATGGAAGCAAATCTTGATGAGCCTTTTATTTTGCTTACCGACAAGAAAATTGCTTTGGTACAAGACTTGGTACCCGTTTTAGAACAGGTAGCTCGTAGTGGTAAACCTTTAGTTATTATTGCCGAAGATATTGAGAAAGAAGCTTTGGCTACTTTGGTTGTCAACCGTTTACGCGGAGTACTCAACGTCGCTGCGGTGAAAGCACCTGGATTTGGCGATCGCCGTAAAGCAATGTTGGAAGATATTGCGATTTTAACTGGTGGACAATTAGTTACTGAAGATGCTGGTTTGAAGTTAGAGGCTACCAAGCTAGATATGCTCGGTAAAGCTCGTCGCATCACGATTACCAAAGACAACACCACCATTGTTGCTGAAGGTAATGAACAAGCCGTTAAGTCTCGCTGCGAGCAAATTCGTCGTCAAATGGACGAAACCGAATCTTCTTATGACAAAGAGAAGTTACAAGAGCGTTTGGCGAAGCTATCAGGTGGTGTGGCAGTTGTCAAGGTGGGTGCAGCCACTGAGACTGAAATGAAAGATAAGAAACTGCGTTTAGAAGACGCAATTAACGCCACCAAAGCTGCTGTAGAAGAAGGTATCGTTCCTGGTGGTGGGACAACATTGGCTCACCTTGCTCCTGTATTGGAAGAATGGGCTAGTGCAAACCTCAAAGATGAAGAATTAATTGGTGCGATGATTGTAGCTCGCGCTTTACCCTCACCTTTGATGCGGATTGCTCAAAATGCTGGACAAAATGGTGCAGTAATTTCTGAACGTGTTAAAGAGAAAGAATTTAACACCGGCTACAACGCAGCAACCAACGAATTCACCGATATGTTCGCTGCTGGAATTGTTGATCCGGCGAAAGTGACACGTTCAGCACTACAAAACGCAGCTTCCATCGCTGGAATGGTGTTAACAACCGAATGTATTGTTGTTGACAAACCAGAGCCTAAAGATGCTGCTGGTGCCGGTGCTGGTATGGGTGGTGGAGATTTCGATTACTAACACGTTAGTTAGTTAAATAAACCCCCTATTTTATAAACAGTCGTCTTGTAGAGGCGGCTGTTTTTTCAATTAACAATTATCAATTTTTTTGAAATAGTTTGTTGTTTTGTGAAGATGGGGGTTGAATTGGGCAAGCATATTTTTGAGTGGAATAAACGATGGTTTATGTTTTTGCAACAATAGAATAAATATGCATTAATTGTGGTGAAAAACGGTGAAAAACAGAATACTTAATAGTCTTGAAACTAGTAGTTTTTCAAATTTTTACAGATTTTCTCTCAATCCAATCAGCTAATTGAACTTCATTTATTTGACTACTAGCAAGATACATCCATGTTTCATACTTTTCCATTTCTGATGCTTGAATATCATAGCCATTCAGTTTGAGAAAAGTCCGCATTACAACATAAGAAGTTCTCTTATTCCCATCCACAAAAGGATGATTTTTAACAATTCCATATCCATAAGCTGCTGCTAAATCAAAGATGTTTGGATTATCATAATTTAATTGATTTTTTGGTCTAAATAACGCTGATTCTAATAAACCTTTATCTCTAATCCCATCAATACCCCCATGTTCAGCTAACTGACGACAGTGAATTGCAATTACTACTGATTCTTCAACCCACACAGGTACAGTCATTCTGCTAATTTCCGCAAAACATTGTGGTCTTCACGCATTACCGATTCAGCTACATCCATTTGAATTGCAAACTCTTGATTATAAGAACTAAGTTCAACTCCCCTTGGTGTTTCGGTGACGTAAAGCGTGTCACCTTTGCCAACGCCTAGTTTTTCCAAAAGTTCTTTGGGTAATATTATCCCTGTTGAATCACCAACCGCAGTCACTTTTATTTTCATCTATCTAACCAATTGTTATTAGGAAATGTATAAGAAAGCTATCAAAGTCAGATTGCTGCTTTTTCGATTAAATACCATAGCAATGAGAGCAACACAGGAGAAGCTCATGCTACGAAGTCACTAACGCTTTGCGGAAAATAATCTTGTCATCACCCGCCTTATAAAATTCCCGGATTCTTGCTTCCTCTTCGTATCCCTGTTTGCGATAGAATTCTCGCGTACCTTCAAAGTTTGGTAAACCAGAAGTTTCCACCATTGACACTCCTCGACCTAAAGGTACGAGGATTCTTGCTTCAAAGGGATTCCAACGAATTTACCCGTACTCAAGCATCTTGACCGTATGCCCTACGGCTGCAAGTCCACGTATTGCGACTACTTGTGCGGCTGCAACATCTCTATCGGTTGTATAGCCGCAATTTGAACAAACATGAGTACGTTCAGAAAGGTGTTTCTTACCTGTTTCAATTCCACAATTAGGGCAGATTTGGCTTGTTTTTCTCGCATCTACTTTCTGAAAATAGACATCGCGCTTAAAACAAGTTTGTTCCAAGATGTTGAAAAATTGACCAAATCCCGCATCCAGACAGTGTTTACCCAACATTCCACGAGATAGCCCAACCAAATTTAAATCTTCAACAAACACCATCCCTGCACTATCACAAATTTGATGAGACAGCTTTCGTTGCCAATCCTTGCGACAATTAGCAACGTACTCATGCAACTTCGCCACTTTATAAAGTGTTTTTTTCCAATTATTCGACCCCTTACGTTTTCTGGAGACACGCTGTTGCAGCAATTTCAGCTTGCGTTCACACATCAAAAAAAACCTTGGACGCTTGAGGACTAGACCATTAGAAGTGGCGACAAAATTTGTTAATCCAACATCAATTCCTACTGCTTCCCCGTGCGGTAAAGGCTCGGGTGGGCTAACGTCCCATTGGACGGTTAACATCACGTACCATCCAGAAACCCGCTTGACCACACGCGCTTGCTTGATAACTCCACCGTCGGGTATTGAACGGGATTGACGGAACTTAACCCAACCAATCACGGGCAAATTAACCCGCGAAATGCGCCGGCAGACTTCGCGTTTTGTATTTAACCTGTTCCCTTTCATTTGTGGGAAAACAAAACTACGCATTCTTCCAGGCTTTTTAAATCTAGGAAATCCGTGATTTTGCTCCCACATACTTGTGAATGCATTTTCAATCCGCTTTAAAGTTTGCTGCAAAACCTGAGATTGTACCGATTTTAGATCGGGGTTGGTCTTTTTCGCTTCGGTTAATGATTTGCATTGACTGGCAAAGGTTGGTCGTGGAATATCAGCAGGAATAATGTATTCACCGCGAAGCGAACAAGTGTTAATCTGACAACTACGCGACTTATACCAGTCTTTGCGTTCTCTCAAAGCATAGTTGTAGACTCGACGATTAATCTCAAGCCATTGCTCAAAAGTATTGGATTGTTCTTGAGTTGGTTTGAGTTTAAATTCGTAGGTCAGATTAAACATCTTTTATTACCTCCAATCCAATTATATACCAGCTTTTATTTATCGATGGAGCGAAAGATAACTTAGGATCAAGAAAATAAAAAGCCGTCCTGCAAGGACGAGGCTTTAAACCCAAATTTTCGGTAACCAGCTAAGATATTACCGAGTTCTTCGGTTGAGTCGATGGTCCGTATTATCTCCCGCACCTCTGTGTTAGAACCGTGCG
>JACYMD010000121.1 GCA_015272215.1 Rivularia sp. T60_A2020_040
TCGGAGTCCCAATTTAGTTGACCTTTCAGGTCGCACTTCCCTTGTTTTCTTGAGTGACACGACGGACCGCTAATAATCTTGCTGTCCTAGAACTTATCAAAAGTTTTTGGAGCCTGCGAACTAACTTGACATTGCCACGATTAGACGCTTGGAAAATCCGCTTTTGTAACTTATGAACGCTACGTTCTAACTTGCGCCAGTTAATATCGTTCCATCCATACATCGGTTCTAATACCGTGTTCATAGCATATATATTACTACTTGTAGCTTTTCCTTCCGTAATACCGTGTGTACGTCAGCGTATCCCTTCCATTACAGAAAGGCGTTAGCTTCTTACACAATCTTTCCCATCAAGTACCTACATAAAGTAGACTATTTCGTCTTAGCTGACTACTCAGAGTATTCGACCTCTCCAAGAGTATTTGATGGGTTACTTCGTTCCACATAACTATTGATTGTGACTTTAGGATGACACCTCTTCACCGGGTACTAGATAACGCTGGAGATGTCGAGAAGAATCCTCATCTCATCTTTTCCATACCATTGCCCTTTTGGGTCTACCAGCGCATATAGCCTTATTCCGCTGGATCGCCTTTACGATGATTCGGTCAGTGTCTTAGCATATCGTTATCCATAGTCACTTACTCACGGGATACCAATTTTAGGCTATCAGTATCTATCCGCTTTTATCCCTGCTTTACGGATTGATGGCTAGTCTCTACCGTAAGGGATAGGTTTTCACTCCTGCGTCTGGAGGATAGGACTTGTGGGTTCTAGGTTACTGCCACTCACCTATATAGTTATATAGTTATCATCTGCTGGGGATTAAAGTGCGAACTCAATCCAGTTGGATTACCCAAGCAAACGCCGCTCATCCCCCTTAAAAGGTTTCGAGCGAACGAATCGCACTCTTCATAGGCGATAAATTCGTTTAAAATCGTCTTTTTACCCAGCAATATCCCCACTTGTCCGCAATCTGCCCAGGGTACACCCATCAACCAAGCTAGGGGAGCGAGTAGGTAAGAAAATATCCACTCTAATGATAGTTGTGGTAAACCAGTTTGCGAACCGATATAACCCAAAATACCGTTTACTAAGGCTAATAATCCCAAAAACGCAATCAACATTGCAGCGACATTTAAAGCTAATTTCATCCCTTCACTAGCACCAGTTGCAGCGGCATCAATTACGTTGGAGTAACAGCTTTCTACCTGGATTGTAACTTTACCTGCGGTGGGAGAATCTTCGGTTTCGGGATAAAGTAATTTAGAAACAGCTAACGCAGCGGGTGCAGACATTACCGAAGCCGCAATTAAATGTTCTGCTGACACCCCAAAGGAAATATAAGCAGCCATCACCCCACCTGCAATGGTAGCAAATCCTCCCGTCATAATTGCGTGTAATTCGGAACGAGTCATAGTTGCTACATAGGGTTTGATTAACAAAGGTGCTTCACTTTGTCCGACAAAGATATTTGCAGCGGCACTCAAGGATTCTGAACCCGATGTTTTCATGGTTTTCATCATCACTGCTGCGACAATTTGCACTACTTTTTGCAAAATACCGTAGTGGTACAAAATGGTGATAAAAGAAGAGAAAAAGATGATAGTTGGTAGTACTTTGAAAGCAATGTAGTGTTCTTCAAAGTTGTCACCAAAAACGAATCTTGCTCCGGCATCGGAATAGTTGAGAAATTCACTAACTATATCTCCGAGAAATTTGAATACCACAAAACCAGGTTTTGTTCTGAGAATTAATACCCCGAAAATCAACTGTAAAGCAATTCCCCACAGTACCGGAATCCACCGGATAGCGCGACGATTGACAGACAAACCATAAGAAATCCCCACAAATGCAAAAATTCCCAGCAACGATATCAAACGTTCCATAATCAATTATCAGTTAAGTAAGTAGGCACCACTAAAGTCAAAGTTCGATAGTTATAAATACAAAACTTACGTATGTGAAGCCAGAAACCTGGTTTATGTAACGTAAGTTCTACTCCTATTCCGCTAAACAGATTACCTTTCACCCTCCGGGTGCGGTTCATCTCTTTTTACCTCTTTCCTCTGCGCTCTCTGCGCGCCACTTGCTACAAGTCGGGGAACCCGCCCAACGCAGTGGCTTGTCTAGTAAGGTTTTTTTATCGGTAATCTTCTGCCGGGAAGGGAGTAATAAAAATATTTTTTTCTACTATCATATGTCCTAAATATAATGCTGTAACATTTAGGACATATAATGTGTTTGATTCAAGTAAGCCAGAATTGAATCAAAATACTGTTTTACGGCTTACTCCTAAAATCTTTGTTATGTCTTTCATCGGATAGCCTTCATAACTCAACAAAAGGCAGTGAGCGCGTTGTCTAACTTGAGTATGCTTACTATTAAGATAAATTCTTGTGAGTAAGCTTCGAGTTTCCGGACTTAACCCTTAAATATATCGCATTTTTCTGTTGTGTAGATTCACCTCTAAAATCTATATACTTTATTTTAGGTAAATGTGTAAATAATTTTGTTGAATTACTTATCTTTCAAAAATGGCATACTTGCCGCAATCAACTGCTAAGTAATTTACAATTCCATCACTTTCCGATAATGCGTTTCTATCTCTTTGACAGTTTTTGATTTACGCTTGGTTTGCCATTGACTATGTTTAAATAATTCTTGTCGCAAGCTATCAACGTCGATATTTTCAACTTTACCATCAGCTACTATTTGCTTTCCATTTACCCAAACACTATCGACTACATTTGTAGGTCTTCCTAATACTAATAAACCAACTGGATCGGTACGCGGCAATAATGATAAACTGGTTAAATCGTACATAACTAAATCAGCTTTTTTCCCTACAGTCAAAGAACCAATCTCTTCTCCTAAATTAAGTCCTTTTGCACCACCTAAAGATGCCATTTCAATTGATTCTCTGGGTGTAATCCAATGTTGATAATCTAAATCCGTAACATTATGTAAAATCGAACCAATTTTAATCGCTTCTAATAAATCTTGAGAATCATTACTTGATGCACCATCGCAACCAAAAGATACATTTACCCCAGCTTGACGATATTTTAAAATCGGTGCAATTCCACTTCCCAAACGTAAATTACTCAAGGGATTATGAACTACTGTAGATTGAGTTTGTGCCAAAATATTAATATCTTGATCGGTTAAATGAACACAATGAGCTAAAGAAGTGCGATGATTTAAATAACCGATTTCATGTAAATGTTCAACAGCCGTACAACCGTATTTTTCTTTCGCTAACTTTTCCTGAGCTTTGGTTTCCAATAAATGGGAATGACGACAAAGATTGTATTTATCACTTAACTCAATACATCCTTTAAATAAAGCATCGCTGCAAAGTTGAATTCCTGTCGGCGCTAACGCTATATAAACCCCTTCATCCGGTTGATGAAATTGATTTATTGCTGATTCCATGATTTCCAATGTCGCTTGAGTCGAACGGAAATAATCCTCATGAATTACATCCGATTCACCCGAAGGCATCCCAGCAGTAAGTGATTCATCTTGAATTAAAGGTGCTACAATTGCTCGAATTCCAACTTTTCGGTAAGCTTCAACTGCAACAGTAATGGTTTCAAGCTCCTTACCAGGAATCAAAACTAAATGATCAACTACACTCGTACCGCCCGATAATAAAGTTTCTACCGCAGTCCCCAAAGCGCTAAGATAAACTTGTTCTGTATCGAGGGGTGCAAAATCATAAAGTTCTGCCAACCATAATTCTAAAGGATAAATCGACATTATTCCCCGCTGCCACATTTCCGAAGAATGAGTGTGAGCGTTGACAAATCCCGGTAACAGTAACTTATTTTTACCATCAATAGCTGCGCCGATTACATCTAAATTAGAAGAAATAGCTGCTATTTTTCCATCCTTAATTTGTACATCAACCGTAGCGTAATCACCTTCAATTGGAATTAAAACATTTTGAATTGTAAAGTTCACGGTTTTATCCTTAATAATAAAAGGTTAAAGGTTAAAGGTTGGAAATCAACTGTCAACTGTCCACTATCAACTGTCAACTGTCAACTATCAATGATAAAACCTTTACGAACCCTGGGAGTTGCACCGAATGCTTGGATGGTAAATGATACTATCGCAGACATTACTCGTCCTCCCGTTGAGCCACAACACGTTATTGTAGCTACAGAAACCAAAAATGTGCGCTTCGATTTAGCAAAATCCGCTATTATCGTGATCGATATGCAAAACGATTTTTGTCATCCCGACGGTTGGTTAGCGCATATCGGAGTTGATATAACACCGGCACGTCAACCAATTCAACCTTTACAACATTTGCTGACTGTATTGCGATCGCAAAATGTACCTGTAATATGGCTCAATTGGGGCAATCGTCCCGATTTACTAAATATTAGTGCAGGTTTACGTCACGTTTACAATCCTACTGGTGAAGGTGTCGGTTTGGGAGATGCTTTACCTGCTCAAAATGCCAAAGTTTTGACAAAAAATAGTTGGTCAGCAGCAGTTGTAGATGAATTAGAACAACTCTCTCAAGATATTTACATAGATAAATTTAGAATGAGTGGGTTTTGGGACACTTCATTAGACAGCATTTTAAGGAATTTAGGTAAAACAACATTATTTTTTGCCGGTGTAAATGCTGACCAATGCGTTCTCTGTACCTTACAAGATGCTAATTTTTTAGGATACGACTGTATTTTTATCAAAGACTGTACCGCTACAACTTCCCCCGAATATTGCTGGTTAGCAACCCTTTATAACGTGAAACAATTGTTTGGTTTTGTTACAAGTTCACAAGCAATTGTTGAGGGAATCGAGGGGATGGGGGGACAACGTGATGGGGAATCAAGGTGATGGGGGGGAATGAATAACCACCATCAACTAAGCTATCGCGCATTTAATTTATATTTTTCTAGCGGGCTTTCTGGCCCGCACTACAAGACTCTAATAAAATTTGAATATACAAATTAAGCGCTTTTTAGCTTATCAACTATCAACTGTCCACTGTCAACTGTCCACTGTCAACTGTCAACTATCAACTGTCAACTGTCCACTGTCAACTATCAACTATCCACTAACCAAAAATGATTAACAGTTGCGTAATTCCGGTGATTAAGTCTCCATCTGATTATCAAGCTTATCGTATTAGCCCTAATGATTCTAACCGTTTGGCGATTGTTTTTGACCCGGCGATCGCCAATTCGTCGTTAACTTGTTGTGTGGAGATTTTCGATGTGGGTGGGAAGACTCCCCCTAATCGTCATTTGTTTGCTTTGGAAATGTTTTTTATCCTCAAAGGGGAAGGTGAAGCAACTTGTGATGGTAAAACTGTAAAAATTAAAGCGGGAGATAGTTTACTGGTTCCTGCTACTGGTACTCATATTATCGAAAATACAGGTTCGGGACGTTTATACACTTTAACTATTATGGTTCCCAATGAAGATTTTGCCGAATTAATTCGCAGCGGTATACCTGTAGAATTGGATGCCGAAGATATGGCAGTTTTGGGTAGACATTCGACTGTTTGACAAAAAAATAATTATTTATTTATTTCTGAGTCAAATTCTTGCTTACATATTCAGTCTATGACATAATAGACATCATTTAAATCATCAAAACTGATGACAAATATGGATAATCACACTATCCGCACCACATTGACTCTACCAGTAGAACTCCTAGAAGCAACTGACCGGGCGGTGAGTGAAGGAAAAGCAAAAAGCCGCAATCAGTTTGTCGCACGTGCTATTCGCAACGAACTAGCAACTCAAAAACGTGCAGAAATCGACGCAGAATTTGCAAAAATGGCGAATGATACTGAATATCAATCAGAAGCAGAGAAAATAAACCAGGAATTTGCTCAATCCGATTGGGAAGCGTTGCAATTGGGTGAGTCTCAAAAATGAGAAGAGGTGAAGTTTGGGATGCATCTCTCAATCCAACCGAAGGCTCGGAACAAGCAGGTATTCGACCTGTGATAATAGTTAGTCGTGATGCCATAAATACAAGCAGTTCTGTTGTACTATCAGTCCCCTGTACTACTTATCGTATCCAAAAGCGTGTTTATCCGAGTCAGGTGTTAATAATTTCTCCAGATGGAGGTTTTGAACGAGATTCTGTTGCAATGGTAGAACAAGTTCGTGCTTTGGCTAAAACTCGATTTTTGCGCTTACGGGGAACTATCTCACCTACATCTTTACAAAAATTAGAGCTAGCTATATTAATCACGTTTGATTTACCGGGACAGGTTGATGTTGAATGATAATTGCAAATTTGGTATCTCCAAGTCATTAATAACTATTAAGAACCTCTGACTTGGGAAGAATACCCAAAAGCCTCGTTTCTCAACGAAAAACCAAGGTGTGCGGATCTATGTCGGCATGACAAATTTTTCTTTGCCACCAAGTTCAAATGCTGTATGAATCGCTTGCAATGCTTTGACTCCTTGCTCTTCTGCTACTACACAACTGATTTTAATTTCTGAGGTGGTAATCATTTGAATGTTGATTTGCTCCTGGGATAAAGCTGTAAACATTTTGGCTGCAACTCCTGGTTGTCCAACCATTCCCGCACCAACGACGCTGACTTTGGCGATTTCCATGTCAAGTACTACTTCACCCCAACCGCATTCAATTGCTGCTTTTTGCAATAATTCTTGGGCTTGTTTTGCTTCTACTCGCGCTACTGTAAAGGCAATATCCCGCGTCGGAATTCCTTTGATTACATGACACCGCTGGGATTGAATGATCATATCAACGCTGATTTTGTTATCAGCTAAAGTTCCGAAAATTTTCCCTGCCATCCCTGGTAAATCTGGAACTCGACGAATCCCCAAACGCGCTTGTTTCATGTCAAGGGCTACTCCTCTTACTGGAGGTTGAGAAGAGGAGGGGGAGAGGTGGAGATGGGGGGATGGGGGAATAGATTCTTCTATGTTAAATGTTTCTCGCAGCGCAGTTACAGCTTTGTCACAATCTGCGTTGTCAATTACACAACTAACTTTGACTTCGCTTGTGGAAATCATTTTGATGTTAATTCCCTTACGCGCTAAGGTAGCGAACATTTCGGCTGCTACACCCGGACGACCAATCATTCCTGCACCGGCTATACTGACTTTGGCAATCTGCTCTTGTACCATGACTTCGGCTTCTTCTAATTCTCTATGATTAGAACTGCGAAGTGCAGGTGCAATGGCTGAAGCAACTGCTTCGGCTTTTTTCAATATACGTGCCATTACGGTGAAAGCAATGTCGTTTGTATTACCTTCGTGAATTGATTGAATAATTAAATCTACGTCTACTTTTTGACGGGCTATTTCACCAAATAACTGCGCTGCAATCCCTGGTTTATCGGGTACTCGCAATAAGGATACTTTGGCTTGATTGGTATCAAATTCAATATCATCAACAGAACGTGCTATTTCTAAATTAATTAGCGATCGCGGTTTTGGTTGGGGTGAGTCAACTATAGTACCGGGGTGATCCGTCCAACTGGAGCGTACCACCAAACGCACGCCGTAATTACGAGCTATTTCTACAGCACGAGGATGCAAAACTTTTGCTCCTAAAGAAGCTAATTCCAGCATTTCATCACTGGTAATTTCTTCCATCAATTGTGCTTCTGGAACCAAACGGGGATCTGTAGTTAATATCCCTGGTACATCTGTATAAATTTCACATTGATCTGCATTTAATGCAGCGGCGATCGCCACTGCTGAAGTATCGGAACCACCACGTCCTAAAGTTGTAATTTCTAATTCTTCGGTGCTAGTAATTCCTTGAAAACCAGCGATGACAACAACTCTACCTTCTTCCAGACATTTTTCTATACGTTGTGTAGCAATATGTAAAATCCGAGCGCGGGTATGTTCGGCTTCAGTAACAATTCCGACTTGAGCCCCCGTCAGAGAAATAGCTGGTTGTCCGATTTGCTGCAATGCCATACTAAGCAAAGCAATAGATACTTGTTCTCCAGTGGAAAGCAACATATCCATTTCTCGTTTTGAAGGGTGGGGAGAAATTTCAGAAGCTAATTTCACAAGTCCATCAGTAGTTTTCCCCATTGCAGAAACCACCACTACCAGGGAATTCCCAGCTTTAACCGTTTCACAGACGCGCTTTGCTACCGCTTGAATGCGTTCAACTGAACCGACAGAAGAACCACCATATTTTTGAACTATCAGCGCCATAATAAATTGTATGGGGAAGTGGATGGGCAAGTAATGTTACTCTTAAATACCAGCGCAATTGGGTAAATTTACCCCAAGACATTGCCAAGTATACATTTAACTAACTTATCAGAATCCATACCCCATTAGTAAAGGACATTTTTACTATTTTTTAAATTGGACTACCGGAGTTAGTTGACAGTTAACAGTTGACAGTGGACAGTTGATGGTGGTTATTCATTTCCCCTTGTCCCCTTATCCCCTTGTCTTCAATTACTGGACAATACCTGAACGTAAAGCCCGAACTGCTGCTTGAGTGCGATCGTCAACGCAAAGTTTGCTGAGAATCCCTCTGACATGGGTTTTTACTGTACCGATTGTCAAGTAAAGTCTTTTAGCAATTTCTGCATTATCGCATCCAGAAACGATTAATTCTAATACTTCTAATTCTCGTTTTGTGAGAGGATAAGTTTCTATAACTTTTTCAACTTCTGGATCTACTGCTTGAATTGCCACAGTTTTTGTATCCGCAGTTGTTTTTCCTTGGGATACTTCTTCACGTACTTGTCGGAGTACAATATCTGCAATAGTTGGATCAATCCAAGAACTGTTTGAAGCGGTTGCTTCTACTGCTTCTACTAATTTATCGCTTTCAATATCTTTCATACAGTAGGAGTCAGCACCAGCACCAAAAGCCGCTAACACGGCTTCATCGCTGTTTTGCATGGTTAGAACTAATAGCTTTGTATCTTCGTTTTGAATTTCTGCTTGATATTGTCGAAATCTTCGCGTTAATTCAATACCATCAATATCGGGTAAACCAAGATCAATGGTAGCAACATCTGGTTTTAAACTCTTGAGAAGATTTAACCCATCATTTCCGTTGGAAGCTTCACCAACAATTTTAATAGTTTCACGAGTTTCCAAAGCCGCTCGTAAACCGATTCTGGTTAAGTTATGGTCTTCAATTATAACTACCCTAATTTCATTCATATCAAGCAACCTCTACCCAAATTATTTAAAACCGTTATTAAGCCCTATTTAAGATAGCAGAGCTATTGTGCAATAAACTTTATGTTTATTCTATTAGATAGATTTACAACTATCGTTACATGATTATAAGTCTTTTGTTTACAAATATTTATAAACAATATTTGCACACTTCATCCTGACGATAGATACCCATATATAAAATAACTGGACTACAGAAGCTAGGAAAAACAAGGTTTAAACAAGTATATATGGGTTAAAGGTCAAAGGTTAAAGGTTAAAGGTTGAAGGTATTAACTCTCCATGCCCAATTCCCCATGCCCAATTACCAATTACCAATTCCCATGCTCTAAATTATGAATCAAAGTCGCTATCCTGCTTCCAATAATGATACTACTCAAACTAATACTCGGTTTGAGCGAATTGTGCAGTCTATGGCGCAAATTGTTTGGTGTGCGAATCGGGATGGACAAGCTACTTATTTCAATCAACAATGGTACCAATTAACGGGATTAGATGAAAGTCAATCTTTGGGTTTAAATTTTCTGCAAGCTGTTGATGCTCAACAACGCCATGGGGTTTCTCAATCTTGGTTATCGGCGATAAACAGACAGCAAGTATGGGAATATGAGTTGAGAATTATACATCAAGATAATCAAGCTTATTGGTATGCAGCAACTGCTCAGCCTTGTTTTGACGAATCGGGAAAAGTAATTGAATGGGTAGTAGTTTGTCAGAATATTGACAAGTATAAGATTGTAGAAACTGAATTAAAACAGCAAGAAGTAAATCAAGAAGTAAATTTAGAAATTCAAAAATACTTTGAAAGACTAACCTTAGCGTTAGATGCTGCTAAGATGGGTTCTTGGCATTGGGATTCATTTACGAATAAAGATTTATGGACTCCTTACCATGATGTAATTTTTGGTTATGAACCGGGTAATGGAGAACATAGCTATGAAGATTGGGCTACTCGCGTTCATCCGGATGATTTAGCGTTAGCTGAGGCTGCTTGGAAAAATGCTTTACGAGAGCATAAAGATTATGTTTGTGAGTATCGGATAGTTTTACCTGATGGTAGCGTCCGCTGGGTTGAATCTTATGGTCGTTATTATTATGATGACGATGCTAAAGCTTTGCGGATGGCTGGGACTGTCATCGACATTAGTGAGCGTAAACAATGGCAAGAAGCATTACAAGAAAGTGAAAAACGTTTTCGTTCAACTTTTGAACAAGCAGCAGTGGGTATTGCTCATGCAGATTTAAGCGGTAAATTTATCCGAGTAAATCAGAAATTGTGCCATATTTTGGGTTACACTCGCGAAGAGCTTTTACAACTGAGATTTCAGCAAATTATTCATCCAGATGATTTACAAAGCGATTTAAAAAAAGTGCGGGATTTGCTTGCTGGTAGAACTGAAAATTTCTCGATGGAGAAGCGTTACCTTTGTAAAGATGGTTCGGTAAATTGGGTAGAAATAACGGTTTCTTTTGTTCGTCAAGCAAACGGCTCACCGAAATATTTTCTCAGTGTAATTCAAGATATAAGTGGGCGCAAACAGGCAGAAACTCAACTACAACTGCGAGCGCAAGAATTAGAAGAACTAAATATATTATTAACGGAAACTACAACAAAATTAAGAAAACGTAACTCGGAATTAGATCAATTTGCTTATATTGCATCCCACGATTTAAAAGCACCTTTAAGAGCCATCGCCAATCTTTCACAATGGTTGGAGGATGATTTATCGACAGTACTTGAAGCAGAAAATCGTCGTTATTTAGAGTTATTGCGTCAACGAGTATACCGGATGGAAGCTTTGATTAATGGTTTGTTACAATATTCTCGTGTCGGACGTATTGACACTGCTCAAGAAGTAGTCAATATTGGTCAGCTTTTAGAAGAAATAATTGAGGATATTGCACCACCAAAAAATTTTACAATTGAAGTAAAACATCCCATGCCTATTTTAAATACTAGAGGTATGATGTTAAGACGAGTATTGACAAATTTAATTGATAATGCAATTACTCATCATCATGGTGGCGAAGGTCATATTAAAATATCTGTAAAAGATAACGATAAATTTTATGAATTTGCAGTATCCGATGATGGGCCGGGGATTTCTCCTGAATATCACGATAAAATATTCGTAATTTTCCAGACTTTACAAGCTCGCGACAAAAAGGAAGGTACGGGAGTTGGTTTATCGATTGTTAAAAAAATTTTGGAAAGTCAAGGAGCTACAATTATTGTAGAATCAGATGTTGGCAAAGGCTCAACTTTTCGTTTTAATTGGCATAAGTAATCATAAATAATGCCGCAACTTAATTTGTGGGAAAAAACAACTACTATTTGGCACTCTTTACCGATACGGTATCGTGGTGCAATTATTATTGCCTTACCTTTTTCTTGTTTAATATTAACTTTATTTGCTTCGGTTTGGTCAAAAGAGAATTCTATTGCAATTTATCAGAAAATTGACCATACGAAAACGGTGATTTTAGATAGTAATAAACTACTGAGAATATTATTAGATGCCGAAACTGCTACTCGTGGCTATGTAATTTCTCAGAATAAAACTTTTTTAGAGCCATATAATCGAGCGAATCAACAATTACCGGAAATCCTCAATCGGTTAGAAGAAAATTTATCTCATGATCCTCAAAGAACCAGATTTAGAACTATAGAAAATTTAGCACAGCAAAATATCTCGATTTTAGAGCAAAGAATAGCAAAAATTGACCGCGTAAAGCAAACTAATATTCCACCATCAGCAGATATTTTGCTTTATCAAGGTAAAAACGTGATGGATATTATTCGCAATGAAATTAACGATTTTCAGGAACAAGAATTGCGTCAATTAGATATCTATCGTCAAGATTTAGATGATATTGGCAATAAAAATAATATCGTATTATGGATTACCCTGGCAATTAGTATAGCTAGTTATATAGGAGCAATTTATTTATTCAGCAAGCTGGATTGGCAAATCGCAGGACAACAATTACAACTCCAAGGAAAGAAAAGTTTAATTAAAGGAATAATGGAGAATGTTGTAGATGGAATTATTACTTTAGATAAACAAGATAATATTGATAGTTTTAATCAAGCAGCAGTCACAATGTTTGGCTATCAATCTGAAGAAGTAATCGGTAAAAAAGTTAATTTATTAATTCCAGAAATTAATCAAACTGAAAAAATCCAATTCAATAAAACTATTTCTGCAACTCACCAAAGTTTACCAATGTATATGGAGACAAATCGTCAAGTAGGAGCAAATTTTCCTGTAGAAATATCTATTAGTAACTTAGAAAACGGTCAAGGTAAAATGGTAATTGTTCGGGATATTACTGAACAAATGCAAATTCGGGAAAAATTAGAAGCGAATGTTCAAGAATTATCTCGATTAAGTTTATTGTTAGCAAATACTAATCAAGCTTTAACTGAACGCAATCAAGAATTAGATAGCTTTTCTTACATCGCTTCTCATGATTTAAAAGCACCGTTGAGGGGAATTAGAAATCTTTCTCAATGGTTAGAAGAGGATATAAAAGATGATTTAGCACCGGAAAATCAGCAGCAATTTGAACTTTTAAGAAAACGAGTTTACCGTATGGAAGCTTTGATTGATGGTTTACTCGAATATTCGCGGGTAGGAAGAATTGAAACTAATCAGGAAAAAGTTGATGTTAACCAACTTTTAGCCGAAATTATCGATTCTCTTAATCCCCCAGCCACATTCAACATCCAAATTTCTGGGGAAATGCCGGTATTTATAACCAAAAAATTGCTTCTGAGTCAGGTATTTGCCAATTTAATTAGTAATGCTATCAAACATCATCCCCGCAACAATGGTAATATCAGTATTTCTCTAGAAGATAGTGGCGATTTTTATCAGTTTGCCGTTGCTGATGACGGTTGCGGTATTGACACCCAACATCAAGATCGGATTTTCACGATTTTTCAAACCCTTGAATCTCGCGATAAAAAGGAAAATACCGGCGTTGGTTTATCTATTGTCAAAAAAATTATTGAATCAGAAGGCGGTAAAATCATCTTGGATTCTGAGTTGGGTAAAGGAGCAACTTTTCGTTTCACTTGGTCGAAATAATAGATAGAACATTTGTACATCATCCGATAGGTATAGATGATTTGAGAGCAAATCCTCACTATTGGTCAAACACTGCTGTGTAACTATCAGTTTAGAATCTATTAAGACACGACTTTTATAATGCTCTATATTATTTTTAAATAAGCATTTAAAGGATTTATCAAAAACTACAATGCAGGAAAATGACAGAATTGTAAATGTATTACTTGTGGAAGATGACGAAGTAGATATTATGAACGTGGAACGAGCCTTCAGAAAGGCTAATGTTAAGAATCCACTTTACATAGCTAGAAACGGTATAGAAGCATTAATAATGTTACGTGGAGGTAGTGAAGAGCTTTTAGAGATTCCTCATGAACGCCGTTTAATTTTATTAGATATTAATATGCCTAAAATGAGCGGTTTGGAATTTTTACAGACATTACGTGCTGATAGAGATTTAAAATTAACCCCAGTTGTAATGCTGACAACATCAAATCAAGATAGAGACATGATAGAAGCATTTGATTTGAATGTCGCTGGCTATCTTTTGAAGCCAGTAACTTTTTCCGAATTTGTCGATCTAATCAAAACTCTTAATAAATATTGGTCTTCCTCGGAAATGCCGAATTAATTTCAATAAATTATTTTGAATAAATTAGGTTGAATAAATTATTTCAATCAAATTATTTCAATTAAATCAAATTAAGATTTTATTATAAATACTTTTATTATTATTATGGAAAATTAAAAAACATTATAAGATTTATATTCATGTTTTACTTACTTAATCAATAGATTATCATATATAAGTTGAATTTGTAAATATGTAAGAAGTAGTAGATAGGCGAAAAATTATTAATTATATAAGAGATGAAGCGATGAAGCTAAAAATCCATAACTATAGTAAGACCTTTCCTAATAAAATATATAGATACAGTAAATACTAGTCCTTTTGAGCTTGTTGCTTTTTTCAAGTCTATGGAAGAAAACCTCAAAATTTTAATTATTGATGACGATGAAGTAGACCGTATGGCTGTGAGTCGTGCTTTAAAAGTAGCAGGGATAAAAATGAACCTGTTTGAAGCCAGCGACTATTCAGGAGCCTTTGAAATATTAGCAGAAAATGAGTTTGACTGCATCTTTGTAGATTACCTTTTACCGGGGAAAGATGGGTTAGCTTTAGTCCAAGAAATAAGGAATTCAGGTTCTAAAGTACCATTGATAGTTCTCACAGGACAAGGAGACGAACAAACTGCGGTTCAATTAATGAAAGCAGGTGCTTCCGATTATATTACCAAGTCGAGAATTACTCCTGATTTACTAAGTGCGACTTTAAGAAATGTAATTCGTCTTTATCAAGTTGAATTACAGATTTATCAAAGTAAATTAGAGATAGAGTCTTATAATCAGCGATTAAGAGAAAGTAATGAACAATTGAAGAAAAAAAATAAAGAATTAGAAGAAAAGAGAGAACAAATTCATTTACAAAATCTCAAATTATTAGAAGCTTCGGAAACAAAATCTAAATTTTTAGCAACAATGTCTCATGAATTGCGAACGCCGTTGAATGCGATTATGGCATTTTCGCAAATGTTGCAGCGTAAAAACAAAGATAACTTTTCTGCTTCTCAATTAGAGATGATACAGAGAATTCACAATAATGGTAAAAATTTACTTGCTTTAATCAACGATATTCTTGATTTATCAAAAATTGAAGCAGTCGGATTACAATTACATCCTGAAGAATTAGATTTATCTTTGTTAATTGCTAACACAATCGATGAATTACGCTCTTTAAAAACGCAAAAAAAATTAGAATTAGATGTTAAAATACATTTGCAAAATACCAAAATAATTAATGATAAAACCCGTGTTCGTCAAATTTTAGTAAACTTGGTTTCTAATGCGATTAAATTTACTGAACAAGGAATGGTTTCCATCGAAGTAAAAGAAATATCAGATACTCATGTTGCTATTTTTATCAAAGATACTGGTATTGGAATTTCTGCAAATGATATGAAGCATATTTTTGAACCGTTTCGCCAAATTAATCAATCAATTTCGCGTAAATATGGTGGTACGGGATTAGGTTTAGCAATCACTCAATCTTTAATCAAAATGATGAATGGTCATATTTTCGTTGATAGCGAAATAGATAAAGGTTCGACGTTTCGAGTTGAATTACCACGTTGTATTCAAGTGGAATAGGTAATTGGTAATTGGTAATGGGTAATTGGTAATGGGTATTTAATCCGTGAATTCAGTGTAATCCCTTTCAATCCGTGGCCAGGAATTTATTTTATAGATAATTTGTAGATAAAAAATATTATGTCTTATAACAAATTAGAAAAAAAAGATCGTATCTTAGTAGTTGATGATATTTTTGATAACTTACTAGTTATTCAAACTATTTTAGAAGACGAAGGATACGAAATCGAAATTCAAGAAGATAGTAAAATAGCCTTAACTATGGTCGAAGAATCTCCACCACATTTGATTCTTCTAGATGTAATGATGCCGGAAATGGATGGTTATGAATTTACCCGTCGTATCCGTCAAAATCAAGATTTACCATTTATTCCTATCCTCTTAATTACCGCTCATGATAGCACCAGCGCAGTGGAAGGATTGGATGCAGGTGCGGATGATTTTATTCACAAACCAGTGGATGCTGACGAACTTCAAGCACGAGTGCGTAGTCTTTTACGTCTTAAACATAGTATAGATGAACGCGACCATATGGCGAGTTTGCGTCAAGATTTTGTTTCCCGCTTTACACACGATCTCAGAACACCATTAGCTGCTTCTAATCGGGTTTTAAAATTATTGCGTGAAGGTAAATTTTTTGAAGTATCTCCAGCAGTTGAACAGATATTTAGCACCATGATTACTAGCAATGATGATTTGTTAAACATGGTAAATAGTTTGCTGGAAGTTTATCGTTATGAAGCTGATTGTAAACAAATTAATTTCGATAAAATTAATCTTTCTGATTTAATTCATGATGTAGTTCAAGAATTAACTCCTTTAGCAGAAGAAAAAGAATTAACATTGAAGTTAAATTTAGCAAATGAAACTCTAATAGATAATGAATTGACCATTATTGCAGACCGGATTGAAATTAAAAGAGTTTTGACTAACCTGATTGGAAATGCAATTAAATTTACAAATCAGGGATTTATCGAAATAAGTTTACAGATGAATTTAGAAACAGCAGAAATCAAAATTCAAGATACAGGAAGTGGAATTTCACCAGAACAAAAATCAATTTTATTCGAGAGATTTCGACCTGGTAAAAACAAAAATTCCGGTAGCGGTTTAGGATTATATCTATCGCGCTGTATTATTGAAGCACACCAAGGCTCGATTAATGTGGAATCCGAACCAGGTAATGGAAGTTTATTTGTGATTAATTTGCCGTTGACAGTTGACAGTTGACAGTTGATAGTTGACAGTTGACAGTTGACAGTTAGGAATTTTCTCTCGCCATCCCCCCATCACCCCATCCTCTACCTCTAGATAGAAGAATTATCAGTTATCTTCCTTAAGAGTGATAAGTACTCATGCTGAACTGTGTACAATCAAGCTTGAATCAAAACTGATCGGTTGGTAATGAAATTGGTGAAATATTTTTTACAGTCAGTATGAGAATTACAGTTTTTCTTTTTTTTTGTTGTTGATTTTTAAGTCATTGCTTCGCTTGAATCACATGACATAATGTTGAATTTTTGAACTGATAATTAGTAGTTTGTTTATAAATGGGTGTTAAAAATGTCTACAGATATATTTGAACTTGATGCTCCTAAAGGTAATTCAATTGCGGGTCATTTGTTAGATTTGGGTAGCCATCCTTTAGAATTTTTAACAGATTGCGGTCGCAATTATGGAGATATTGTTCCTTTACAATTGGGGTTAACTTCTGCTTGTTTGATTACCAATCCCAATTATATTGAACAAGTTCTCAAAGACCGAAATTCTTTTATCAAAAGTAGAGGTTTTCGCGCTCTTAAAACTTTACTTGGTGAAGGTTTACTTACCAATGAAGGTGAATCTTGGTTTCGTCAGCGTCGATTAATTCAACCCGTTTTCCACCGAAATCAAATTAATGGTTACGGAAAAGTCATGGTGGAATACAGCGAAATTATCAGAGATAGTTGGACTGACGGGGAAATCCGCGACGTTCACGCTGATATGATGAGCCTTACTCTCAAGATTGTGATGAAGTGCATTTTTAACCAAGATGTTAGCGATAAGGAAGCCGAAAATGTCGCTAATGCATTGGATGTAGCAATGAATTGGTTTGAAAGCAAGCGTAAACAGAATTTTTTGATTTGGGAATGGTTCCCCAGACCGGAAAATATCCGCTATCGCAATGCTATTAGTAAAATGGATGAAAGTATTTACAGTATTATCCAGCAGCATCGCGATCGCAATTATCAAGATCAGGATAACGATTTGCTCTCAATGTTAATGCAAGCACGTTCGGAAGATGATAACTCTCAAATGAGCGATCGCCAATTACGCGATGAAGTGGCTACTTTGATGCTAGCAGGTCACGAAACTACTGCAAATGCTTTATCTTGGACGTGGATGCTTTTGGCTCAATATCCCCAGGTTGAAGCGAAATTATGGGATGAGTTAAAAACTGTTTTGGGTGGACGTTTACCGACTGTTGAAGATTTACCGCATTTGCAATATACCAACATGGTAATTCAAGAATCGATGCGGTTATATCCACCAGTGTCGATTTTTGGGCGTGAAGCTGTTGAAGATTATCAAGTTGATGGTTATCAAATTCCTGCTGGATGTGTGGTTATGATCAGTCAGTGGGTAATGCATCGTCATCCTAAATATTTTGAGAATTCTGAAGAATTTATTCCGGAGCGTTGGGAAAATGATTTAGAAAAACGCTTACCCAAGGGTGTTTATATACCTTTTGGCGATGGGCCACGGATTTGTATTGGTAAGGGTTTTGCGATGATGGAAGCGGTGCTTTTAGTTGCGACTATCGCTCAGAAATACCAATTAAAACTTGTTGAAAACCATCCGATAGTTCCTCAACCTTCCATAACTTTGCGACCAGAGCATGGTATTAAAGTAGAAATTAGAAAGCGCGATTGAGGTTAATATCTGTGGATGCAATTTTAACAACGGCTAAAGAGTTACATTCAGAATTATTAGATTTTGTGTTGGATGCTGAGGACGATTTAGCAGTATCTTTAGAAGCTTTTAGTGCGGAACATTTAGCTAATTTTTCTGATTCTCAATATCAAGGTGCTGTTCAAAATCAAATGGTGCTGAATATGTTTCTTACTGAAGGTAAAGTAGGAGATAAACAGCCAATCGATCTATTTTTGGAATCTCACCCCAAATTATCTTCTGAACAGCGAAATATTGTTGATAGTTTCCAGCGCAGTTTTGCAGGTTTGTTTGTAGTTAAAGATATTTTTGATGATGGTTTTGCATTGAGAAATTGGTTAACAGAAAAAGAATATATCGTTAAAATTAGCGAGCAAGAACAACAACAGTTAAAACGTGCAAAAGCAGCAGAAATATTGTTAGCGCGAATTGTACCCGTAAATAATCAATACTGGATGTTTTCTTCTCCAGTTACTGTAATGGGACGTTTGGGTAAACCAAAATTAGCCGTAGCAATTGGCAATTTTAAGAAGAATTATCAAAATTCTCTATACGGTGATGCACCAGAATTACTTGAAGAAGCATGGTTATCTGTAGAAAAATACCACCAAGGGTTTATTGACTTTTTTAACAGTGATGAAATTACTTTACCGGGATATCAATTAGAACAAAAACTCAGTGAACTTCAAGAACAAGTTACTCAAAGTAAATTAGCAGCAGCAGGAATTGATAGTTCTAAATCTCTCAAGGAAATGGTGCAAGCAGCTGATATTTCTGATGAGGAAATGTCTGAAATAGTAGAAGAAATGGGTGTTGAAGGGAAAGCCGTTTCTCAGGTATTAGATAGTAACAAAAGTATCAAAATGGTAATGCCAAAAGTAGAATTACCTCCACACCTGAAAAAAGCCGAACAAGTTACCGTATTGAGCTTTCCTCGTTGGGGACAAATATTTTTAACAAACTATACTAAATTTAAGAGTTTGTTGATAAGTGACAATACCGACGAGCAAATAGATGCAAACAAATTGGTCAAAGAATATCTAGAATCTGCCGATATTAAAGCTTGTGTTTGGCAGCGTTTATCGGCAGAATATCCCGAAAAATTAGAGAAATTATTGCAGCAAGTATTAAATAGACCGGAATTTGATATTAAGCAAGATTTGGTGAGTTTGTTAAGTGAATTTCACAAAACTTTAAACCCAGTATTACCAGAAATTGCTAGCGTTCCATTACATCTACATAACCTTTTCCAAGAAGCATTAGCGGAAGTCAAAGGGAAGAGTAATAAGAAGGGTAAAACTAAGTCTAAAGGAGGATTTGGTGGATGAAGAATAGCAAAGAATCATAAAATATTAAGTTAGGGAATAGGGAAGTATTTGTAATTTATAATTGTAGTGCGAGCCGGAAAGCTCCCTAGCAATATCAAATACTCTTGCTCGTTTTTTTCAAAAGTCTTCTACGGGGAACCGAGTAGTAAATTAGTACACCAAAAAAATATTCTTTCCCCCTACTCCCTAATCCCTAATCCCTGGCTTTTCAAATCAGTTAGAAAGTAATAGCAATTTAGAAAATGAGTGCGACGGATAGAATCATCTAACCCAGATACACAAACGAGTTTGCAATCCAAAATCCAAAACTTGTGCTGAGCTTGCCGAAGTATCTAAAATCCAAAATGGGATAATTATCTTTAAGTGCCTACCTTCTGATTTAATGGCTGCTCAACCAAGGTGAAATTTCTATTCCTCTCGAATATCAATATTACTTCTCACTATAGATTTGCAAAAGATTGGAAATTGATAAATTAGGGATAACAAAACAAACACAACTCTTGTTGAGGAGAATAAAATTATGAATATTATTGCATGGGTTATTTTAGGTCTGATAGCTGGTGCTATTGCTAAAGCTATTTACCCTGGTCATCAAGGTGGTGGAATACTAGCAACAATGCTTTTAGGTATCGTTGGTGCATTTATTGGTGGAAGCTTATTCACATTTTTTAATACGGGGACATTAGCCCTAACCGCTACTAGTTTTAGCATCGGTGGATTTATAGTTGCTATTATCGGTGCAATGATTGCTATCTTTATCTGGGGTTTAGTTACTAGAAGTGCTGCGTAATAAATACTCCGTAAAGATTCTCTTGGACTGCTGGCAACTCGTTTAAAGGGATGGGGAGACTATATAGATATAGCTGAGAAAATAATTAATCGTTTCTTAATTATTAATCCCCTTGCCAAGAGAATCTATTTTTTTTAATAAATTCCCGCCATATCAGGGAAGTAAATTGTAACTTGGAATTGTAATATGACTAATCAAGATAAAAAACAACCTTTAACACCTGAGCAAGTTGATTTAGAACAAAAAGATCAACAAAAACAAGAATTAAAAAACGCAGATAATTCTCATGTGTTAAATCCTGGAGACAGGGTTGATGAAAGTAAGTCCTTAGATGAAAAAGCGCAGCAAGTAGCTGTAGATGCTCCCGATATCACTGGAGATCACATTACTGTTCCCACTTACTTTGTAGTTGAAGACAAAGAAACTGGTGAGGAAGAAGCATTACACCACGTTAAAGATGCTGAAGAAATTTCTGATGTAATTCGTCAAGCAAGAGTTGATGAAGACGGTAATCGAAAATGGAATTAAAGTTTAGTTTTAATTAGAAGTCGGATTTTTGAGGTTAAATACCTGTCAAACAAGACAATCATTCATTCTAAAAAACCGACTTCTTATTTGAGCAAAAATAATCAGAAGTCGGGTTTTTGAAGTTAAATATTACTGATTGGGAAATATATTATACACCGAGAGCTTATCAGGTGAATTTGTCAAACTTTGATGATTTTACACTGTTTGATGATTCAACTTATAGTATGATGTTGAACTAGACTTGATTAATTATTGTCAAGGAGTTTTTCAACAATAAACCTGTTGTTTACAGTTTTAGGAACTAATTTTTATTAAACGGGCGTAAAACCCCTGCTTTAACTCAATAGAGTTCAGTAAGGATATAAATTAATTATCGCAAACAAAACAGATCGACTTTTTTGGAGGGGGTTTGGGGGACGCAACCGTCACCCAATCGGGGGTTTGGGGGAGAATCCCCCAATTCTTGGTTCTCAATAAATTGATTGACGGACAACCTTAACTGAACTGTATTGTGCTTTAACTTAAATTTGATTTAAAGCAGTTTGCAACTTAATTTGGAGAAACAAACAATGAACTTTCGACAATTCAAACTTGCTTGTTCCGTTGCTAGTCTTAGTGCAGCTATCTTAACCGTTAGTGCAGTAAAAGCCCAAGCGCAAACTCAAAATAATAACTTATACGTTGAAAAAGCACCTGAAAAAGTCGCACAATTTACACCCGGTAGAACTACTCGTTCTGGTCCGAGTTATCTTGGAGTAGGTGGATTTGTTAGTTTTGATGATAATAGTGCATTAGGTGATGGTGCTTTTTCAGTAATTAGTAAAATTGGTTTGAGCAGAAACTTTTCTATACGTCCATCGGCTTTACTTAATAATGATCCCGTATTCCTAATTCCCCTCACAATTGATTTTCCCGTTGATGACGTTGCCAATACCGGAATTCAAAGACTTAGTGTTGCACCTTATTTAGGTGCGGGAGTTACGATTAACACTGATAACGATGCTGATGTTGGTTTCCTGCTTACCGGAGGAGTTGACGTTCCCGTTTCGCGAAGAATTACAGCAACCGGAGGTGTTAACATTGGCTTTTCTGATGATAATACTGATGTCGGATTGCTTTTGGGTGTAGGGTACAACTTCTAACAATTTATAAAAACAAACCCCGACTTATGTATTTTAAATAATATATTTTAAATACAGGTCGGGGTTTATTTTATATTAAAAAATACTGCAAAAATATTACAAACCGGGGTTGTCTGATTTGTCAATATTTGGAACAATATCAGGACGTTCTTTATCTTCCCAACCTACCGGACGTTTGGAATTGTACCAAGCAATAGAACCGATGGTAGTAGCTGCAACAAAGCCGAGAACAACTATTCCGGTTAGGGACATATAGTAATCAGAACGACCGTAGGAATTGTCGATTAGCTCTGCTAAAAGGTAGTTTAAAGAAATGTTCATTGTGAAAGCCTAAATTTGAACAACTAATTAGTTAATTATTCGGATGTATTTCAATCAGAAATTAATCAAAATTCTCACATTTTTTATTGTCACTTGTCAATCAATTATTTAATAATTTAAATAATTATTCAAAAATTAAAGTTTCCACAACTAAAAAACAAATAGAATAATTCAGAAGTTAAAAAACATTCTAACTCCTGAATAATGACAACTCAATTTTCCCACAAAAAAACACTAACTAACTGGTTTCAGAGGTTTATAGGAATTCTGAAATTAAGTTTATTAATGACTAAAAATTAGTCAATTGCTTTTTTAACTTTGTCTTTTGCATTTTCAACTGTGTGGCGAGCTTCTGCTTCAGCTTGCTTAGCTTTTCCTTCAGCTTGATCTTCGGTATCTCCGGTGATGTTACCCATTGCTTCTTGAGCTTTACCTTCGATATTTTTAGCAGTTGCTTTTGCTCTATCTTCTGTACTCATAATTGACTCCTTAAATTTTTATGCTTAACCAAAAAGTTGGTTGTTTGTTTTTCTTTCTTACCTCCTATATTAATTGTTTACTTTTGGTTATTGCTCTACCATGAGAAACGTTTTCTAATGTTTTATCTCTATCTATCTGTATAGATAATTTAGATATATTTAGGAGTTTATATAACGAGTCAGAAATTTATAATCGCTGTAATTTGAATAGAATCTAGACAAAATCTCACTATCTCCTCATACTTCAACTTGGATTGCTATAATAATCATTCAATCTTGATTGGACTTTTGTCTCGGAGTTATTTTGATATACATATAAATAATTAATTGCTTGTCATTACTTGCGATAAACGGAACGAAACAAAGAATCGAGAACATCGGCTTGATTAACTTGCTCTAATGCCCGAAAACTGATAATATCTCCGACATTCAGGATGATATTACCTTGTTTGTCGCGAACAGTTCGTTTTACTGGATAGCCTAATATGGCTTTAATTTCTTTATCTTGTTGAATTTGATCGATATTTCTATAATTAATCATAGTTAACATTGTTGAGTCTTAATAATTTAATCCATAATTAAAATTTGGTCTTCTTCTATTTGGTTATTTAATTAATTTAAAAATGAATCATAGAAAAGCCTACCTTATATATAAGTAAAAACTGCCTGATTTTTCATCGTTCTACAGTCGCACTCATACTCTATTAAAAGATAAATCCTGCATCCTCCTTAAGAAGGATATATATTTTTTTGACATTTTTCTTGATGTTTTGTTACAAGGCTTTACGATTTGTCATATCAAGCTAAGTAATTGCTCCCTATTGAATTGTTAAATAGCATCTGAAATCAAGGATATTAAAATGTATCAAGGGAAAGCAGAGTAAATAATGGAGGTTAATTGTTTTACATGAATTTGGCACAAACTAAAAAATAGTTAAAAATAGTTAAAAATATAAATATTATCTGGTAATTTTTTGGTAAGAAATGCTCCCAATTACAACGAACCTTTTAACAACTGCTTCTTTTATGCCTCATGGTACCTGCTATCTGTGGAAACCTGGATTAGTAGGGCTACATTTGGTAAGTGACGCTGTTACTGTTTTATCTTATTTTTCTATTCCCATAACTCTGATATATATTCTTCGCAAACGAGCGGATATTCCCTTTAATGGGATTTTCTGGCTATTTGCTAGTTTTATTATTTTTTGCGGTAGCGGACATTTGATGGATATCTGGACGTTATGGCATCCGGATTACTGGATTTCGGGTTATATTAGAGCAATTACTGCTATCGTGTCATTAATAACGGCAATTGCTTTAACTAATTTAATTCCGCAAATTTTAGCTTTACCAACACCTGAGAAACTACAGCAAGAAATTCAAATTAGAAAACAAAAAGAGCAATTTTTACGCAGTATTTACGAAGGGGTAACAGAGGCAATTTTCGTAGTTGATACTACTCAAAAAGACGAATTTATCTATACAAGTATTAATCCAGTTACTGAAAGAGTAATGGGGATTAGCTCCAAGGAAGTTCAAGGAAAAACTCCGGAAGAAATTCTCCCCAAGAACTCTGCAACAGCAGTTAGAGAGCGTTACAATCACTGCTTGTCAACTGGGGAAAGTATTACTTATGAAGAATGTTTAAAATTTAATGACTCAGAAGAAGATTCTTGGTGGTTAACCAGCTTAAAACCATTGTATGACGAAGCCAACCAAATTTATCGGATTATCGGTACCAGTGTTAGTATCACTCAACGCAAACAAGCGGAAGCGCAATTACAAGAAAGTGAACGTCGGTTTCGAGCAATTTTTAATTCGATGTTTCAATTTATCGGCTTACTGAAACCGGATGGTACTTTACTCGAAGTCAATCAAACTGCTTTGGATTTTGGGGGAATAAGTAAAGAAGAGGTAGTAAATCGACCATTTTGGCAAAGTTATTGGTGGACAATTTCTCCGGAAACGCAGTATTCATTACAACAAGCCATCAAAAAAGCTGCAAATGGTGAGTTTGTTCGCTATGAAGTAGATTTATTCGGGGCTGGCGATAAAGTGACTACTATTGATTTTTCTGTAAAACCTGTATTTAATGAACAGGGAGAAGTAGAATTATTGATTCCCGAAGGGCGTGATATTACGGATAAAAAACTGATGATTCAAGCGCTGCAAAAAAGCGAAGAACGTTGGCAACTTGCTTTGCAGGGTACTGGAGACGGTATATTTGACTGGAATATTGCTACTAACGAAGCTTTTTTCTCAACTCGGTATAAAGAAATGCTGGGGTATGAAGATGGGGAAGTAGAAAACAGCTACCAAGGATGGGAAAATTTGATTCATCCAGAAGATATTGAATTAACCCAAGCAACTTGGAATGCTTACTTAAATCATCAAATTCCTCGGTATCAGGTTGAGTTTCGTTTACGCTGTAAAGATGGCAGCTATAAATGGATTTTAGCTCGCGGTATGGCTTTGTGGAATCAAATTGGAGTTGCAATTCGGATGATTGGTTCCCATCAAGATATTAGCGTTCGCAAAGCAGCCCAAGCGGAAATTGTACGTTTGAATCAAGAATTAGAAGCGCGAGTTAAACAACGAACAGCGCAGTTAGAAGAATCAAATCGACGTAAAGACGAGTTAATTAAAAGCGAGCAATCGGCAAGAGCAGAAGTCAAAATTTATGAGGATATTGTCAGAAACATCCAAATTGGTTTGTGTATTTGGCAGATGAATGACCTTAACGATATTACCAGTTTTGAGTTGGTAACTACTAATCCTGCGGCATCACGAATGTTGGGTTTAGATATCCAAAATTATCTCGGTAAGTCTATAGAGGAATGTTTTCCTAGTATGTTAAATGAAGAACATCTCATCCAGTTAGAGACTTATGCTCAAGTAGTTAAAACTAAGCAAGTTAAAAATTTAGGAGAATTCCCTTACGGTGACGAACGAATTTATCGGTCATTTTTTGAAGTAACTGCTTTTCCTTTACCAGGTAACTTGGTTGGTGTAGCTTTTGATAATGTTACCCAACGTAAACGCATGGAAACAGCGTTAGCAGAAAGTGAACGGTTGTATCGGAATGTAGTTAATAGCGTTAAAGAAGTCGTTTTTCAAATCGATAAAACTGGTTGTTGGACATTCTTAAGTGCAGCTTGGATTGATATTACTGGTTATAGTATCAAAGAGAGTTTATCTAAATACTTTGCAAATTTGATGTATGGGGAAGAAGAACAAATTAAGGGTAGAGAATTATTTGCATCAGTAATTTCAGGAGAAGAAGAACATTTTCAATATGAATTTCGCATCCTAACTCAAAATGGTAATTTCCGTTGGTTGGAAATGTACGCACAATTGGAAAATAATTCTGAGGGTGAACAAATTGGTGTTTATGGTACTCTCAATGATGTTACCGAACGCAAGCAAACGGAAGCTGTTTTACAAGCTAGAGCTGATGAATTAGCTCAAATTAACTTGATGTTGTTACAAACTACCAGGGAGTTAGAAAAACGCAACAAAGAATTAGATCAGTTTGCTTATGTCACATCCCACGATTTGAAAGCACCTCTTAGAGCCATCGCAAATTTATCGGAGTGGATTGAGGAAGATTTACAAGAAGTGATAACTGCGGATACACAAAAGCAAATGAACTTATTACGGGGAAGAGTTCATCGTATGGAAGCTTTGATTAACGGACTTTTAAAATATTCCCGTATCGGAAGAGTCAAAACCGAACCGGAAACAGTTAATGTTAGTCAACTTCTAACAGAAATAATTGACTCAATTGCTCCTCCCGAAGAGTTTACCATTGAGATTGTCGGACAAATGCCTACCTTGGTGACAGAAAAAATTCCTTTACAACAGGTTTTTAGTAATTTAATTAGTAATGCTGTCAAACATCACCATCGCGCAGATGGTAAAGTTACTATTGAAGTCAAAGAACAAGATATTTTTTACGAATTTGCAGTTTCAGATGACGGTACCGGAATTGCAGAACAATATCATCATAAAATATTTGTGATATTTCAAACCTTAGAAGCACGAGATAAACGAGAAAATACTGGTATTGGTTTGGCTATAGTCAAGAGAATCGTTAACGAACTCGGAGGAAACATCAGCTTAGAATCGGAAGTTGGTAAAGGAACAACTTTCCGGTTTACCTGGCTTAAACAAAGAATGTAAGGAATATAATAAGTACTTGTGCAAAATAAATTAAACATTTCGTTGAGGGGAGGGAAAAAGGAAGAGTCAGGGCTTATATAACTAACGAGTAATTATGTAAATAATGCAAGCCTAACTACTTGTACAATGAGGGGCATTAGTAATTACTCATTGTATTTATTATTTATTTCTTCCTCAAGAATAAGATGTAATCTTGTGTAGTTATTACCATTAGATGATGCAATAAAAGTCTGAATTTAGTATCCTGCAAATAAAGCTGAGAACGAATTTAATACAATTAAATTAAATTAAATTAAATCAAATTAAATTAGGAAAGAACAATGGAGGAAAAAATTTTAAATCTACTTCTGGTAGAGGATGATGAAGTAGATGTAATGAACGTCAAAAGAGCATTAAAAAAGAATAATTTGACAAATCCTCTTTATGTTGCTTGTAATGGAATTGAAGCATTAAAAATGTTGCGGGGTGAAAATGAAAGTTCTTTAAATGTTCCTAAGCAGCGAAGAATTATTTTGCTCGATCTAAATATGCCTAGAATGAGTGGATTAGAGTTTCTTGAAGAGTTAAGAGCAGATTCCGAACTCAAATCAATACCAGTAATTGTATTGACAACTTCTGACGAAGATCGAGATAGAATCGAGGCTTATAATTTAAATGTAGCCGGGTATTTGTTAAAACCAGTAAATTTTTCCCAATTCATCGAAACAATGGCAACTTTAAATAAATATTGGATGTTATGTGAAATACCTTAACTCACATCTTGCACCCTACGCATAATTAACTACATAATAAAAAATAGAAATAAAAATATTACTAAAATAAAAATGTAATATTTTAGTCCATTTTAATGGACTTCTGCTATCAGACTGGGACTTGCAGTCTCAGGCGGGTAAGAACGAATTCAAACAATCAGTAATTATTTTGAGTTAGGAGTTTTGATGATGCAAAATATCAATTAATCAGCCTGTGCTTTTTAACGCTAAAGTACGCTAAAGTACACAGAAAGGAACGCAAAATTTTTACTGGTATGTTCTTAAATATTTTTAGTATATTTAAGTATAATTTAATATCATAAAGTTATGCATACCATCTTTTAAACTAAAAATATCTATCTATTTGTTCTGTAATCAGATAAGATTTAGATTATAATCGTAATGTTATTTCCGTTGTATTAGCTTAAATAATTCCTTTCCCTGTAACTAACAGGCAAAGCATTAATAAACTGATAGAAGGCAATTTACGAGTCAATTCATCCACTTAAAGCTTCCTTTCGGCTGCTGGAGAAAAGTCTCGTCTGTGCTTAAGTACATAATCGATAGACTTTTAGGAGCAGACGATGAAAATGGAACTTGATGAGAATGGCAAACAGCAACTTACTTCTGATATTCCTCTAATTCTGGCAATTGAGGACAACGAAGATAACTTACTGATAGTAAATTATATCGTTGATTCTTTAAATTATAGATTTATTGGGGAAGCAGACGGAAAGAAGACGTTGCTAATTGCGCGAGAATTTCAACCAAATTTAATATTGTTAGATATCATGTTGCCAGAAGCAAATGGTATCGATCTTTTTCATCTTTTGCGGCAAGATAGTTCAACAAAGCATATACCGATAATTGCAGTCACAGCTTTAGCAAGTGCCGAAGAAAAACAGAAAATCCTAGATGCTGGTTTCGATGCTTATGTTAGCAAACCTTATATGCTTGAAGACATCGAAGAAGTGATTTGCCGTTACCTGAACTACAAAAGTTAATTTTTAATAACTTTTTGTTTTTGTTCCGTCGTAACATTGTATTTATCGGTAAATAAAGCAATGATGCTAACGTAATTTGTATCAAGATGAGTTGCAAAAAGTATATCTTTAACTTGAGAATTAGTAACTTCCTCAATTATTTTTTGTAGCTGAGGTTGTAAAATTTCTTCAATACGACCTCTTGCTTTTTTTACTACATCTTGATGTCCTGCTGTCATTAATAATTGTTCGGGTTTAGTGACAGCATCTTCAATAATAACTGTTAGTTTATCATCTAAAAAACGACAATACACATCTTTAGGTTGATGTCCAAGCTGACTTATAAACAAAGACTGTATGCGTTCAGCGATGATTGTTTCGAGATTTTGAGAATGGGAAATTTGAGAATGCATAGGGAATACCCCTTAAGGACAGCCGTAATTTATTAGTTTTATTTAATCAAGGAAAATTATCTTCTATATTGCCTAGATGGTAAAGGGTAAAATCTTGATTTTTGTACCAATTTAGAAAATGATTGCGATAAATGAAATCTTGAAAAGCCGAACTAGCAACTTTTTGAAAATCCCAAATCCCAAATCTAAAATGGTATTACCCTTTTACCAGTAGGATTTATTCATTTATAGAGTTGCTTCCATTTCTACTATTTAATGTCTTAGACTTTGCTTTCGGAATTGCATCTGGGTTACGGACTTCCGGTGTATTTGATAGTACGACAACTATACCGCTCCTACCAGTTTGTAAAGTCGCATCACCCATTAAATCTAATACTTTAACTTCCAAAATTTCTTCAATCAGTACTTTGAGTTTGGGTTCTATTGCATCATCCAAACCAGAACGTACTTGTTCTGCTAACTCTTCTTGTCCTCGATCAACTAATAATTGCTCTGCTGGAGTAATTGAGTCTTCCATGACAATTGCTAAAGAGTTATCAAACAGTTGACAGGTGACTTTTGTTGGTCTGTGTCCTAACTGATTGGAATATAAAGCTTGAATCCGCTGTGAAAGCTCTCTTTCTCTTTGTCCTCGAGTTGGAATTGATGTTTTCATTACTATCTGTTTATTTAGTTCCAAATATGATTAGACCGCTATCGATAAGCCATTAATTAGGAATTAATGCATTAGAATACTGCTTACCTTGTTTTTGATTTGCTTCTGATATCAGAAAAATTCCTAGTAAAAGCTAAACATATCAAAACAACTTGAGTTATCAAAAGCAGTAATATTCAATTTGTTTGCAACCCGTATCCAATTATTATCTATCTAATAGAATATAGCTTAAAAAAGTTGAAAACAGCATTCGAGTGGTAGATATTTTCAGGTTAGTGAGTAATTCTAGAGATGTAGATTTTTTTGAGATTAATCATCATTTCCTCTGCTTATTGAATAACTAAGATGGCACAAGGAGCGTGATGAAGTACGTGGTTGCTGACGCTGCCTAACAACGCTTCTGCAATTCCGTTATGTCCTTTGCGACCTAAAATTATCAAATCCGCTTTCAAATCTTCAGCAATTTGGCAAATTTGAGAACCAATACTTGTTGTGGATTCATAACATTTATATTCAACGGAAACACCCCCTAAAGCTGCTTTTTGTTGGTACTGCGCTAAATGTTTCTCAGCTTGTTGGTGCTTTGTCAGGTTTGCTTGTTCGATTAACTCCATATTTGCCATGGCTGGGGACATGGTAGTCGTAAAAGATGTTTCTGGAAACCCATATCCTGTACCCAAGCCTGTTTGAGACATCATTGCCATTTCCGTAAAGTCAGACAAACAATGAATTAGCGTTAGTTGCGCTCCGATACTTTGAGCTAAACTTACCGCTTCGGAGAATACAGCTTCATCTCTAGGTGAAAGTTCCAAAGCTACGAGAATGTTTTTAAAGGTCATAATTATTTTTTGTGTTTTATACTTATATTAATTATTAAAATAAACTAACAAGATATCAGACTAATTATCATATTTAATAAGTATAATCAAGCAAAATCATACAACTGTCTTAATAAAGAATTACAAGCTGATAATTTAATTCTAAAGATATATTTGAATCTCTATCTTTAGATTATAGGGTGTGTGACGTCACACACCCTAAAAAGCTGATAAATGTTTTGCTAAAAGCTGTAAATACTTTTCGTTATTTTTTGCTTGTTGCCATTTTTCTTTAAATATCGCTGCTGATTCTGCTTTTACAGGGTCTTCTTGATTTGGTAAAATATCTTGTCGTAGTTTTGCTTCTGCTTCTTTTGAAGTAGCTTTTTGAGGATTGCTACGATATTTTTTACCGCTTTTATGATTAGCATAGCGACGCGCACGGGTATAACCCATTTGTAAAAACTTTCGCGCCATATCCGCACCGACAAAATCATTTTGTTCGAGATAGTCAAGAAATAGTTGATATATTTTGTTGCTTGATTCTAAGGCAATGTCTGGTGTTTTAAAGCGCCAATACGGCAAAATTTCCGACTTGTAAGGTTCTACTAAGAGTACTCCCTGTTCTCCTTTTCCTACTATATAAAGTTCGGGAGATTGGCGAAAATCTATATTTTTATAATCTAATGAATAATCAAATTTTTTCATGTTCCTTGAGCAACAGAATATAGTTCAATCAAATCAAAAGAAGTCGGCTTTTTAGCATAAATATTTCTCACGGCAGACACCCTGATAAAAAAACCGACTTTTCAAAACTTTGCCAAGCTGATTCAAAAAAAAAGGAAAAGGCAAAATAATACCTTCTCCCCTAATTATGGTTCCCCATAACTTAATTGTTTATTTAATAAATTTCAAGTGGGAAAGAAGTTATACTTTCTCTTTCATTGGATCAGCAACGTAGCGGAAGTTCTCATCAGAATTCCAAGGACCACGTTGATCTTTTCCACCGTTGCTAGATAAGTTGTAATAAAGGTCTACGGTAGAATCAGGTGGGATATTGCCGAAGAATGGGTCTGTTAATTTACCCATAGAATCTAAGGCTTTCATGAACATTTTTGTATGAGAAATTTCCCGCGTTAACAAGTGTACTAAACTATCTTTAGTTCCTTGGTCTGGTGCTAATAAAATCAAGGATTCGTATGTAGTCCGCGCACCTGCTTCCGCTGCAATATTTGCTCGTAAATCTCTAACTACGCTACCTCCTTCATTCAGGTAGGTTGCAGTCCAAGCAGAACCTTGAGAATCTAAAAAGTGCGGTCCCTGTCCTCTTACTGCAAATAAAGTGCTTTTAAATGCATCAGTTTGATCTACATTCTTAGTATGCATTTCGATCAGTTTACCAATCATTTCTAAATGGCTAAACTCTTCGGTAGCGATATCTTGCAGCATATCTTTAATACCTGCATCTTCGGTATGAAAAGATTGTACCCAGTACTGTAAAGCTGCAGAAAGTTCACCAGTTGCACCACCAAATTGCTCTAATAAAAGTTGAGCGAAACGAGGATTGGGTTCGTCAATTTTTACTTCTTTATTAATCAGTTCTTTTTTGTGGAAAAACATCAGCTGTTCTTTATTCCTCTCTTTGTCGGATAATCTCGGATAATATCTCTAAAATTCAGTTACTCAAATCAAACTCAGAAACTGAATTTAAGTTTTTCTCTTTCTCCTATTGATGTTAATTTATCTTGCATGAATAAAACCTTTATCGTTGGATAGATTATCCAATTATTTTTTTCTACAAAAAGAAGTAGTGGTAAGTAAAACGTCAGATTATTGACGATGATAATTTGATATATTTTGGCATATATATATCTAAAGTTAAGACTTTTTATGATTCCATCCAACTAAAATTACTTCTTTAGCTAGATTGTTTTTTTTGAAATATTATAGAATATAGTAATCATCTAATAATATCTATACTCGTAAACCGCTACAAGTTACTATGCACCGAAAAGCTTGTCTAATTTTTAACCCCGTTTCTGGTTCCAATAATTCCGAACAAGATTTAGAAAGGATAAAAGAACTGTTGTCTTCTCAGTTTGAATTGGATATTCAATTTACAACAGAAGAAATTAGCGCTGATAAATTAGCTGAAGAAGCAGTAAAAAAAGAACAATTTGAAATTATAATTGCTGCTGGTGGTGATGGTACTCTTTCAGAAACAGCTAGAGCCTTAGGAGAAACAACTATTCCTTTAGGAGTAATTCCCAGAGGAACTGCAAATGCTTTTGCTTCTGCTTTGGGGATTCCTGATACTTTGGATGAAGCTTGTCAAACAATTTTATCGGGTAAAACTCGTCGAATTGATATTGGTAGATGCAATGGTAGATTAATGACGTTGTTGGCTGGAATCGGTTTTGAAGCCGAAACTATAGAGAATGCTTCTAGAGAAGCCAAACAACGCTGGGGTGCTTTAGCTTATTTGGTTTCGGGTATACAGCAATTACGAGAATTAGAATTATTTGAAGCGGAAATTGAAACCGATGACAAAATTATTCGGGTTTCTGCTGGCGCTTTAACTGTGGCAAATGCAGCACCACCCACATCAATATTAGCTCAAGGTCCCGCAGGTATTCTTTACGACGACGGATTACTTGATGTTACCATTATTTCATCTAATACTTGGTCATCTGCGATCGCCGCTTCTTATCACTTATTTCAAACTGGTTTACGAGGAGATGCCGCACAACGTGATGATATCGGTTATTTACGCACGAAGCACGTGAAAATCACCACAAATCCTCCGCAAAAAATCGTTTTGGATGGTGAAATGATTGGCAATACACCTTTGGAAGTGGAATGTATTCCCGGTGGTTTAAGTGTGATTGTACCGATGTTACCCGCAGAGCAAATTTCTGAAAAGTTGGAAGGTTTACCTGATTTGGAAGTTGAAGAAAAATCATCGATAGTTACAGGAGATTAATAATATTAAAATTCCGATTCAAATTTCAATTCCAATTCAACTTTTATATCTTCAGATGGATAAATGATTGAGAGTTGACAACCTAGTATCTAGATTAGGGTAATATAATTTTTTAAGGATATTATTAATGAATAACTTAGGACAGTTGCCAATTATCGGCGCATCTATAATCACTTTAGGTTTAGCAATTGGTGGAGCGATTCCATTAGTAAGTAATGCTCAAACTTCTCCACAGTCAACGTTTCCTGATGTACCAGCTGATTATTGGGCGCAACCATTTATTAGAGGTTTAGCAGAAAGAAATATTATAACTGGTTATCCTGACGGTACTTATAGACCAAAACAAGCATTAGAAAGAGATGAATTTGCCGCGATAATTCGTAAAGCTTTTGATCAAGATAAAGAAAAACAAATTGAAAGTGGTTCTGTATATAAGGATGTTCCCCAAGGTTATTGGGCAAGTCAAGCAATTGAAGAAGCTGTAGAACAAGGGTTTTTATCGGGCGATCAAAATTTATTCCGTCCCCGGCAAGAAGTTAGTAAGCTAGAAGCAATCAATGCTTTAACCAGAGGTTTGGATTTAAATTATCAGGCTTCAGTTTCTCCGGTAACAATTATTCCCCCATATATGAGAAGAAGAGCAGCGATGAGGAGACGAAGAAAGCCTTTGATGTTACCAATCGGGATTACTTCTTTGATGCAGCCTTTACTGATTCAAAGAGCTAATGCTGCTAAAACTCCTAGTGTGACAACTGATTCCCAACCAACTACTACAGCAACAGCACCATTAACACCAGCATCTATCGTTCAACAAGCTTACAAAGATGCCGATCAAATTCCTGAAAATGCGGTTCCCCAAGTTGCAGCAGCAACTCAATCAAACATAGTAGTTAACTATCCTAATACCAATATTCTTAATCCCAATCAAGCTATTAGCCGGGGAGAAACAGCGGCTTTAGTTTATCAAACAATGGCTGCTCAAGGAAAAGTACCTCAAATTGACAGCAATAACCCGGCTGCTAAATATATTGTTCGAGTTGGAGAAAATAAATAATATCATGTCCGGATGATTAGTTATTATTCGCTGTTGAGTGGTAATGGCTAATTGGTAATTGTTGACTGTTTCTGAGCCAACTTGATTACAAGTGTTTAACCCCCCATTATATCATACATCTTTTCAGCAACGCCGCATATTTGATCTTTATGAGGTAGATTCGGACGGGCAGGGATGCCTATCCCACCCATTGTTTTAAACCCCGTCCTTAAGGACGGGGTTTGTGTTAAATTTCACCAAAGGCAAAATCAGGTGCAGCCATAACGTACATAATTGTCGGTAGGTTGGTAGTACGTGCGTGCATTTGTTGGTAATATTCGGTAAAGTTTCGATTTGTGGGAGTTGCCATTCCCAGAAATATCATATCTGCATTTTGAGAAGATTCATGTAAAATTGTTTCAAAGGAACGGTTATCTGCAAAGATGATTTCGGGTATGGCTTGGATGCGAAACTGACTGAGCATAGCTTTTAAATTCGCTTCTGCATCTTTGGCACCTGCCCGATTGGAAACAACTAACTTGATATATATCTGAGCATTGCGCCATTCGATTGTCGATCGCAACATATGAGCAAGCAATAGCATTAACCCACCATTGGCTTGCATTCCTCCCCACCATACATCTATGTGGCGAAACCGCCCAAATCCGCGTTGAGAATTTTCTCGCAAAATCATCACGCTGCGGTTGGCTTGGTGGAGTTGTACAATCGTGTTGCAGTAACTATCGCGTCTATCTACCTCTTCGCTGTCTCCCAAAAATACAATGTTGGGTACTAAAGTACCTAATCCATAAGCTTCCACAAGTTGCAGCATTCCTTCAAAAGGATCTGGAGCCGTGACTACGCGAACTAATGCTTGTACTTGCTGCTTTTTAAGTTGTTCGCGGATTGTATTTTCTAGCTGGCTTTGTCGTGCTAAATCTCGCGAACCACTTGGTAAAACGCTTGATACGGTAATAAAACCTCGTTTGTGGGTGAGAGCGTAAGCTAATTGAATCAGAGACCAGCGTTTGTTGGGAGAACCGGAAAATACTAAAATATTGGGTCGCCAATTTTTGGTATCTTCAACTCGGCTAATTTGAAAAACTCCCGTGCGGAGTAATGCCATCCAAATTCCTTGACGCACATCTCCCCAAGTAGTCGTTAGTTCGCGTTTTTGCAACCAAAAGTATATGGCTAAAACTATCACAGCTGCAACTAGGGTAGCAATTGCGTTGATCAGAAACATTACCGCCAAACAACCAATTCCCCCCAAAAAAGACCAAAGCCAATGCACTTTAAAACTCGGTCGAAATGAAGGACTTTGTAATACTCCTTCGATACTTGCTGAAATATTTAAAACTAAGTAGGTAGTGAGAAAAAACATTGTCAGTATCGGCGCAATCAAGTTTAAATCGCCGATGCATACCGCTGCAACTGCTACACCCAAAGTAACCCAAGTCCCCATACGCGGTTCGTCGCTTTCACCGCTACCTCTACCTAAAAACGACATCCAACGTGGTAAAATTCCATCCCTTGCCAAAGCTTGCAAAACGCGGGGTGCAGCCAGAATACTACCCAAAGCGCTGGATAAAGTTGCCCCCCACACTCCCAATAAAATTGCTGGACTCCACAGAGACATCATTTTTATCACCAGGGGTTCGCTAATTAAGGTTGCAGTATCAGCACGCATGGCAATTATTAGCGGCAATATCATGTAAATCAGGTATCCTGTACCGACGGCTGCTAAAGTACCAGTAGGGATGGAGCGGCTGGGATTGCGTAAATCTCCAGACATACTCACTCCCGACATGATACCAGTAACCGCAGGGAAAAACACCGCAAACACTCCCCAAAACGGTTCTCCGTCTCCAGGTATACTCCATCCCTGGGGTGTGATATTTGGTATGGCACTTCCAAAAATCAAACACACAAGTGATAGGAAAATCGCCCCCATAATTACATATTGTGCCTTGACTGCAACTTCGGCAGAAGTCACCGCTAAAATCGCCACTAAAATAGTTGTGATTAAAGCAACATAAGTTTGATTGAGGTTTCCAAAAGTTTGGACTACACTTTCAGCAAAACCGATGGTATAAAGTGCAATAGAAAGCGCCTGAGCAAAGTAGAGAGAAATACCCACCGCACCCCCGACTTCAATTCCCAAACAGCGGCTAATCATGTAGTAAGCACCACCCACCCGCACTACCTTATCTGTGGCGATCGCGCATACTGACAAAGAAGTCAGGAAAGTAATTGATGTCGCAAGGGTGACAATGATTAGAGAACCCACCAACCCGACATTTCCTACAACCCAGCCAAACCGCAGATACATAATCACGCCCAAAATTGTCAAAATTGAAGGCGTGTAAACTCCACCAAATGTCCCTAAACCGGCTGATTTGGTTTCAACTGATTTTGAGTCATCATCTTGTATTTCGGGTGAATCCTGCTTAAATAAAAACTTCATCGTCGATAGATACTCCTTGTAGAGCCACCTAGTATGTTCCGTCGTTTAATTTTAGGCTGAATTAATCAAGATTCAACTATTGCGTGCGACATTGGAAGGGAAGGGGAAAATACCTGATTATTCCCTGAGAAAATAGTATTGCTTTTATTAAAAGTACGTATGGTAATATTTTTTAATTTAATTCATCCTGAGTATTAAAGTATTTTTTGATACTATAAAACTAGTGTGGATTTTGGGAACTAGCAATTACTTAATTGTATCAATGATTATGACTAATGAATCAGGAGACGAAAATTCAGATTTTCCTTGGACGGTATAAATAAATATTTTTAGATCGATCAGTGCTTGCTAACAATTCAAGCGCAAAACAAGCTTCATAGGTATTCATATATACTTAGCAATAGTAGTATATATAATCGGTTATATTTATTTGTAGTATAAAATATATGAGTTTTGGCAAATTATGCTTATGATAATTTTATATGGATTATGTAGTTATTGATACTGAGGGCAATCCAGAATTAAGCGAACTGGCAATTATAGATAGTCAGGGACGTGTAATCTACGAAGGGATTTCCCGCGACCATGCCAATAATGGTTCTCATTTACCTAACCTCAAAAGTTTAAAGAGTTTATTATCCGAGTTTTTGAATGTTGTTCAAGGGAAGAAAATAGTTTGCCACTATGCCAAACACGATATTGAAGTACTTAAATTCAGTTTCCATAAAGCGGGTTTAAAAGTTCCTCCCTTGGAATTTGATTGCACTTATATAAAAGCAAAAAATCATTGGTTAGGGCTGGAAAGCTACTCTTTAGAATATCTCAGTAAATATCTAAATTTGCGGGTTAATAACCGCTACTTTATCCGGGACATGGCTCATTCTGCCCGGTATGATGCAGAGTTTACCTATTACCTTTATCACCAGTTAATGTTAGACCAATTAAAAGAACAACCAAATCCATTCAGCAGTAGTCGAGTTGATACCCCTTTTCAAAATCACCCCGATAACTTCGATACCTATCACCAACAATTTATTACTCTTGAGTCAATATTAAAAAATATTAAACTTGACTCCAATCATCAAAGTAAAGGAGCGGTGGTAATTGGAGAACCTGGTTCGGGCAAAACTCATTTAATGATGCGATTAGCGCAAGCACGATTATCAAGTAATCGATTGCTTTTTATCCGTCAGCCTAACAATTCTTCCTCTGTGCTGTACCATATTTACAGCCGCATTTTAGAGTCTTTAGTCGAGAAAGTTGGAACATTTACTCAATTAGATTATTTAATTATTAATAGCTTTGATAAAATTGTTGCTGACATTTCAAATCTCACCAAAAAAGACCAAGAAATTATTCAGGCACTAAAGGATGACAATATAGATGCTCTTGGGGGAGAAGGAACTTATACTAAGGTAGTATACTGGCAGCAAATTCACAAACGAATTAATGAGTGGTGGGACAAAAATTACTCGTCTGGTGGTTTTGCTCTCTCAATTCTCAAGGGAATTATTAAGTATTGTAGCTACACTGACTATAATAAAAAAAATATTGCTACACGTTGGTTAGCAGGTCAAACTTTATCAACAGAGGAAGCTGAAAAAGTTGGTTTATCAAATTGGCAAGAAAACCTTAGCTTAGAAGAATTTTCTTTAGAAGCTATTTCGGTATTAGGTAAATTATCTATCCTCGATCAGCCTTTAATAATTATTTTCGACCAGCTGGAAGGATTGGGACTTCCTCAAAATAAGGAGATATTGCTTAACTTTGGAGAAACTATCAAGGAACTTTTCACCCACGTTCCTAATAGCTTGATTATCCTAAATATGTTTCCCAAACGCTGGGAAGAGTTTCAAGATACTTTTGATAACTCAGTTACTGGTCGAGTATCTCAGTATCAAATTCAGTTACAAAAACCGCAGGAAAAAGAACTTTTATCTATTCTCAAAGTCAAGCTGCAAAGTTTAAATATTCCTTTAGAACAAATATTTTTACCTGAAGATTTAGAAGATATTCTCGAACAAAAATCTGTGCGTGCGGTTTTGAATCGAGCTGCTGAATACTACAATTATCGGGTTTGTCAAATTCCTTTACCCTTTATAAAAGAAAATGTTCGTAAGTTAGATGGTAATGAAAAAATAGAACAGGAATTGCGAATATTAGCTTATGACCAACAGATATTTAAACAAGCATTAGTGGGCATTATACAGGAGATGCAAGACCCTGGTTCAGTTGATATGAGAGACTTGGTAAAAAAGCTTGTTCCTGAAGGTAATGGTGGAGGAGATCCAATAGAAAAATATGTTATTGAGTATTTAACCAAGCAAAAAGCTTACCTAGAAGCGCAATACCATAAACTGCCGATTATTTCTGATTCGGATGATATAGGTAAACTCAAGACTATTGTCGAAGCTTTCAACAATATTAAACCGATTAAATTGACTTTATATAAGTTAGGAAAACGAGTTTTACCAGAACATATTGTGATTGAAACTGAGCGTCAGAACTATGTATTAGGTTTTCTACAAGTGTCTCCTAATGCGTCTTTTACTAGTCGTATTGGTAATTTCAACGAGTTAGTTTGCTTGCACCCCCAAGACAGCTTTAGTTTATTCCGGGATGAGCGCTTAACTGAAATCAAGGGTTCTGTTGCCAAAGAAAAAATAAGTCAGCTACAAAATTCTCATAATGGCAAATTTATTTTCTTTTCTAAACCGGATAGGATTCATCTGGAACTAACTTATAAATTAATTATTGATATTCAAAATAGAGATTTGGATGTTGATTTAGAGTCAGCTTTAAAGGTTTTTATCACTAAATCTGAATGGTATCACTGGCTGTTTAATATGTTTGGTTTTAGTGAATCAATAGCACAAGTAAAAGTACAAGAGAAAAAATTATGGAATTAGAAGGACTTGCTAAATTTCATCAGTTGATAAAGCTAGATCCGAATCTATCTAATATTGGATTTGGAACTAAAGTGACAGTAGGGGATATAAATAGGTTTGCTAGTAGAATCAGAGTTGCCAAAAGTTTTAAAGGAATAAATCTTGAGGGGTTTTCCAAAGAAACTAATTATGGTTATGACGCTTTCTTGTTAGTCTTTTTGACACATTCTGCATTAGAGCGGTTTGTTGAAATCAACTCGCTTAACTTCGAGGCGCTTGGTTCTCTGATGATTCCTTATAATCCAGAAAAGGTGATTCAAAAATTTGTAGAAAAGGATAAAAATGGTCTACTTTATGATTTTCTTTATCAAAGAATAAAACCAAAACTACAAGGGAAGTTAAGTAATTGTAGAAATTACAAAAGTGTAAATGTAGCTGATATTTCTGCTTCAATTCGGCATATATTTGTTCACGGTCATTTATGCGCTCATTCTAATCGTGTAAATCCGAAAAATGTCTATTCTATCTGTACATCGGTATCGGATTTTTTGCTCGCTTTTATGGATGCTGAGTTTTCAAAAAAGATAGATAAGTATCATTGCTAAGTTCAGATTATATAATTGCGATCGATCTATTCCTAATTATATGAAGTCCGGTTAATTGCTTACTATATGACTCAACGCATTTACCCATCACCAATTACCGATTACCAATTACCCATTACCAGCCCTCACAGACAGTAGGAGTGTTTAACCGGACGTGATATTACCCATTCCCAAGTACCGAATGCAAATTCACCACCGCACCAATGACAACAATTGCTGGTGCTTCAAACCCGCTTTTTTCCACTTCTTCCACAATTGTCTCTAATTTACCAATTAATTCTTCCTGCTCAGGACGAGTTCCCCAACGGATTAAACCAATGGGAGTATCTGCACTCAATCCCGCTTTTAATAATTCTTCGACTATGTAAGCTAAATTGTGAATTCCCATGTAAATTACAATTGTCTCCGAACCTTTGGCGATAGCTAACCAATCAACTGCGGGACGATACTTCCCGATGGATTCGTGTCCAGTAACAAATGTCACTGATGAGCTATAAAGACGATGGGTTAAGGGGATACCAGCATAGGCAGGAGCGGCGATTCCGGCTGTAATTCCCGGCACTACTTCTACTGAAACCCCAGCCTTAATTAAATCTTGCATTTCTTCACCACCACGACCAAAAACAAAGGGATCTCCGCCTTTGAGCCGCACTACTATGGCATTATCTTGGACTTTTTGAATTAATAACTCAGTTGTTTGCTCTTGTAATAAAGAATGCCTTCCCCGTCGCTTACCAGCATTAATTTTTTCCGCACGGGGATTAATCATTGCGAGAATAAACGGACTTACTAAAGCATCATATATTACCACATCCGCAGTTTCTAATAAGGCTTTTCCCTTGATAGTCATCAATCCAGGGTCTCCGGGTCCAGCACCTACTAAATATACTTTACCCGCAGCATTTTGCATATTTTCCCGGTTCATTTTTGCATTAAATCCCAAATCAAATCAATTAATTCTCCGTTTGCTCCTAAAGGTTCGTATAACTGAAAACTTACTCCAGGAAACTGTAATTTTAAATCTTGTATAGATTGCATGATGGCATCAGTAATACCACCTGGAAACAAAAAATAAGGTATAATAGTGATTTTTTTCTTACCATCAGCTACTAACTGAGCAACAATATCTTGTAAGCTGGGAGAAACAGTCCAATAAGCAGCAACTGCATTTACAGAAATTGCCATTGCTTCAATAGTGTTATTTGCTTGGATGCGACGGCTACCGTGGGCTACAATTATTCTGCCATCTATCGATGCATCGACTATTTTTTTGGTCAGCAATTTTTGCAAACCTTTCTCAGAACCTAAGTATGGTTGTAACTCAATCAAAATATCTTCTTTCAAAGCAAGTTTAGCTAACTCAACTTCAGCAGGAATATCTTCGGTAACGTGAATTCCTGGCAGTAAAAATAAAGGTACTATCTTTAAATGACGACATCCGTCAGCAATAAGTTTTCTACTAAAATCTATAATTTGTTGGTGTAGGGGTTGGGGATGTAGTTCCAAATAAGCCGTACCGATATATTTAACATATCCTGGTTGATTATTGGATTGAGTCAACTTATCTTGTAAATTTCGCCCTAATTCTTCCATCGCAACTTGCGGACGTGGGTCTTTACTTCCGTGAGATACTAATAGATATGCAGATGATATTAGTAATTTGAAAATTTGTTTCTGATTAATCATTCCCGATTCTCGGCTGTATAACTCGTGTAGATGATGGAAATATGGAAATATATATAAACCGTCGATCTATTAACACTAGCAAATCATTAAGACTTTAGCCAATTTTTAATCAAAGGAATATTATTAATTATTAAAAACGAGCGCGGAGGGATTTGAACCCCCGACCTACAGAACCGGAATCTGCCGCTCTATCCACTGAGCTACGCGCCCTCGCAATATTCAGTATACCTTTTATTTGCTTTCTTGACTACATAAGTTTTATGCCTTGATTAATTGAACATTTTCTTTAGATAGGGAGCTATATTCACCCATGTCTTTACGGACAGGCGCTCGCCGCACACCGAAGGCGTGAACGCTAACAGACGGTTCTATACAAACAAAGCCCACCTGCGTTGAGGAACAGCGCATATTCATACAAAAACGTTATGACATGATATTACTCAACTAGATAATATAATCTAGATCATATAATAATTATTTATTATTTATCTGATTAATTTTTAGTAATCAGATAAATAAATTACATCCAATAGTTACTTTGCAAACTGATGTAAACACTGAAAAACGTTACTTTATAGTCATGCAGTATTAAAAGTAATATTATATGACTAAAAATTATTTAAAACCCAAACCAATTAATAATATTAATAATATTTCTGATATAGATAGTAGTAAAGGTGGTTTTTTGTTAGGAATAATCTCTGCGGTTTTACTAATAGCTTGTATTAGTGTGTTACTTCTGTTCAATAACAAACAAATACAACGAATAATCACCGAAAAAGGGAATATCGATGCTGTAAAAAAATCATCCGATACTGAATTATTAATTAAGGATAGCAATAGTTTAATCGGAACAAAGAAGATTTTAAATATTAAAGCAGACCACTCTAACGGAACTGTCGGAAGATTAACAAATATTTATTTTAGTAACAAAAATACTATTGTCAAAATCGCTGTAACTAATAGTTCGCTCTATACTATTCATCTCAATTTACACGGTAAAGGAGTTGTACTTGTGGATGACTTAGGGAATAAATACGATTTAAAATTACCCTCTGATAATCCCCATCTTGAAATTCAGTCCGGTGAAACTTTCAAAGGAGAACTAGTTTTTCAAGGTGGAGTGACTTCAAAAGCAAGTAACCTCACTCTAATTACTAATAATCAAATAGGTAGTGACCAACTTTTGAGTCGTCGTCCTAAAATTGAGTTTTTTATTCCACTCAAATAGTTGGAGATGGGGAGATGGGGAGAAATAAATCAGAACTGTCAACTGTCAACTGTCAACTGTCAACTAACTCCTAACTTGATTAAAGATAATCTGCGGGATTTACTGGGTTGCCGTTTTTCCTGACTTCAAAGTGTAAATGGGGACCTGTTGATAACCCTGTAGAACCGATTGCGGATATGGCTTGTCCTCGTTTAACGCTTTCTCCGACTTGTACGTATAATTGACTAGAGTGTGCGTAAAGTGTGGTAATACCTGTTCCGTGGTTGATAATTACAGTTTTGCCGTAACCACCGTACCAACCTGAATAGATCACAGTTCCCGAATCAGCAGCGCGAATTGTACTACCATAACCGGCAGCAAAATCCATACCTGTGTGCAAACGACGATAACCAAGAAGTGGGTGCGCGCGCCAACCGTAAGGACTACTGATGTAACCGTCGCTGGGCAATGCCATGATACCGCTTCCACGCACGAAGTCTCGCTGTTGACTACGAGCTTTAGCTGCTGCAATTCTGGCTTGTTGTTCTGCAACTTTTTGATTAATCAAGATTGCGATGGATTGCGAATCTTTCTCTAATTGGATTCTAGCTGCATCTAATGCCAGACGATCGCTATTTAAACGCTGTACTAATTCGGTTTGTAATTCTGATTGACCTTGATAATCGGCTTTTTGTGCGAGTAATTGCTGCCTAATCAAAGCAATTTCGTTCTTTTTACCTTCTATATCGGTTTTTTGTTGGATTATTAGATTAGCTTCTTGGGTTAAGTTCGCCAAAACTTTTTGATCGGCTTGATAAATTAACTTTAAATTACGACGACGACTGAGAAAATCATTTAAATTACGACTTTGTAGTAAAACAGCCCACCCTTGACTAGTCGTAGAACGTTGCAAAAATTTGAGTCTAGCAACGGTTGATGTTTGACGTTGTGCGTAGGATATTTCTGCTGTGGCTAAATCTGCTTGCAGTTGTTGGAGACGTTGAGTTGCGATTTCCAAACGCCTTTCGCTGTCTTGAATTTGACTATCAGTTGTTCGTAAATTTTCTTGTAAACCATCAAGACGTTTTTCGGCTTCTTGCTGCAAACTATTTAAACGTTTTTTTTCTTCAACGGTATTTTGATGAGTTTGCTGAATCTGTTGTCGCTGCTGTTTAAGTTGGTCAATGGTTTGCTTTGAGCTTCCCTGAGCGCGAACCGAGAATACTGGAGTTAAGACTAATAATATGCATAAAACGCCACAAAATACAATACGTAGACGGAGGTAGATTTTCTGATGTTGGGGAAATAATGCTCTCATATTTTCTGATTAATTGTATTCTGGGCTGTAATACCATGTTGATTGTTCCCAAAAAAAATCAAAAAATCAAAAACCCACCGTCAGCGAATGATAGCGGGTGTGTAATTAATAGTTGTAGTATGGTTGAATAGGTAGTATTGATTAGTTTGGCATCGTATCTCCACGGTGGGGATTTTCTAAATATGCCAACATCCGATTAATATTTTCTTGGTTTTGACGGATATCAGTACGGTATTGTTGTAATTCATCTTGTTGTCGTACAACTACAGCTTGTGTTCGTGCTGATATTTCGGCAAGTTGTCTTACTGTTCGTTCAAGTCTCGCTGTTGATTGAGAAGTAGCGCGTACCTCAACTCTAACACCGTTTTGAATAGTGCGGATTAAATCTAGTTCATCAATAATGTGGTTTAGCTGTTCCTCGATAGTTGCGACTCTTGTTGTTAAATCTTCCGGTTGTGAGTTAGTCATTGTTAGAATACCCTTAGATGTTTGAATTAATCGTTGAAAGCTAGCTGTAGTAAAGCTGGCTTTTTTATTATCACAAAAATCGAGTTGATTTTTTTTAACGGTTTGATAGCCATCAATAGTGCTTTGTCCCATTAAATATGACTGGTTTTAACCGCAACCCGTCGGAGGTTATAAACCCCCGCTCTTAAGCAAAAGTCCGACTAATTAGGACTAATACCCAACCTATCAAAACTAATGGGACAGAACACTAGTTAATTTAGAACCCGATGCCACGGCGGGTGCCGGTTTGTGTAGTAGCGGTTTAAACCGCCGGATAATTTTAAAACATCCACTAAAGAAAACTCCAGCAGTCGCGGATTCCCCAGATATATCCTCAATTTATCGGAAACTGTATTAACAAAATATATATAAAAAATAATATTATGCAAAAATTGCATTTAAATTTACTTGACATTTCAATATAAATATGTGAAAACCGAGGTGGATTTTATTTTTCGCAACCAAAAAAGTAATCCTACTTCTATATAGTTCTGGTTGTTTGTAGACAATTATTTTTTAATAGGAATGCCATGTTATTAGCTAAGACTATCAGTTCCGATGACTTGAAGAATAAATCCGAAATTGACATTTCATTATTTTCATTAGCAGACTGGATTGGAATAGCAAGATTCATGGGATACGAGCCAACTTGGTCATATAAAATGTTCTGCAAATTTGGCGATTTAAAAAAATATGATCTTGCTAATACTTCACGGACAACATGGTCGAAAATTGCCCAAATTTTCCACCAAAATCAAGCTTGGGCAGAAATACAATATATCAGATGGCACTCTATAAATAACTAATTTTTTGACAAAAATATTGCAAAAATATTGCCATAGTTATATATATAATTCCCTATCAACTTAAAGTTGTGTGGGATTTTTTATTGGTAATTGGTAATTGGTAATTAGTAATTGGTAATAGATAATGGGTAAATGTCAACTGTCAACTATTCCCCATGACTGATAAACAATCCCCAAACTCCATAAAAATACGATTATTTCATAAAAAAGATGCTGAACAAATTGCCAGATTATTTCATCAAACAGTACGTGAAGTTAATATTAGCGATTACTCACTTTTGCAAGTGAAAGCATGGGCTCCAGATGATATTTATTTTCGAGATTGGATAAATGTTTGTTCGCAAAAGTTCACTTATGTAGCCGATGATAACGGTACAATTGCAGGTTTTGGCGAATTAGAAGCTGAAGGACATATAGATTGTTTTTACTGTCATAAAGATTATCAGCGAATGGGTATAGGTCGTAAAATTTATCATGCAATTGAAGCAAAGGCTGATGAATTAGAAATATATCGTTTATATACCGAAGCCAGTATTACCGCAAAACCGTTTTTTCAGCGTATGGGTTTCTCTGTTATTAAAGAACAACAAGTAGAGTGCAGAGGAGAAAATTTGATTAATTACGCAATGGAAAAATATCTTACTAGGAGTTAGTTGACAGTTGACAGTTGTTGATTACCAACCTCGAACCTCTAACCTTTGGGGGGAAGAAGTCGGGTTTTTACAATCATTGTCTTTTCTAAGAGATATTTTACCTAAAAACCCGACTTGTAAAACTCTTCACTCCTAACTCCTAACTCTTTTCAAGGGTAAACTCCGGGTGTTTTGAGGATTTCTCGTTGGGATGAGGTTAAATCTGTAAAATCGTCGGGATTATAATAATTTCTCAACCATGCATATGAATGAGGAGAATATTTGTAAAATAATGTTCTACGCTCGTTTTTTCCTCGCCAAGGAAGGGTTCCGTGAGTTAAAGCTTCAGTAAATATAATGGCGCTTCCAGCTTTCACGGTAACTGATTTGACGCAATTTTTGGGCAACTCTAAATTAAGCCATGATTGGGGACAAGGTAAATTACTTTTGTGACTACCGGGAATACAAGCAAATCCCCCATCACCGGGATGTACATCATTTAATTCGTAAGCAACCGCTAGCAAACCGTTGTATATTCTACCATTGCGGAATGAGTAATACTGGGTTGGATCGTAGGGAGTTCCCCCACCGTGCAAATAACAGCCAATGGGACCAACACCTTGACGGATAATATGAAGATAATCGTGGTCTAAACGAAACTTTCCTCCTAATAACTCAGATAAATAAGGAGTGATTCGGAGGTTGTCGATCAAACTGCGGAAAGGTTTCCCCCACGAAAGCAAACTATCAAACCGCAATTTAGTTGCTTGCGGTTGATTTGCGATCGCAATTTGCTCGTCTACCAATTCCTTCAAAGCAGCAATTTCTTCGTTGCGAAGCACATCTTCAACAACTAAGAATCCTTGTAAATCAAACAAATAACGTTCGGATTCGTTCATTTAATTTAGGGTGTTGAGGGGATGGGGGGACAAGGGGAGAAATCAAGTAAGAACTGTCAACTGTCAACTGTCAACTCTATCCCTGATAATTGTTCTAAAGCGCGATCGCGATATTTCCCATAACGTTCGGGTTTGTTTTTTATTTTCACTCCTAAGTCCGGTAATATACCGAAGTTTGGGGGCATAGGTTGGAAGTGTTTGGGAGATGCGGAACTGATGAAGTCAAATAAGGCTCCCATCATGGTTGTGTTGGGCATGGTTAGGGGTTCTTTTCCTAAAGCGATGCGGGCGGCGTTTGTTCCCGCTAACCAGCCTCCGGCGGATGCAGCGCTGTATCCTTCGGTACCAATAATCTGTCCGGCAGCTAGTAAGGTGGGACGTGATTTAAATTGCAGTGTGGGAATCATTAATTGGGGTGCATTGATAAAGGTGTTACGATGCATTACTCCCAATCGCACGAATTCGGCATTTTCTAAACCGGGAATCATTTGGAATATCCGCTTTTGTTCTCCCCAACGTAGGTTTGTTTGAAATCCAACCATATTCCACAGTTTCCCAGCTTTGTCTTCTTGACGTAACTGAACGATTGCGTAAGGACGTTGCTTTTTAACTTCTTCTGCTTCTGGAGTTCCTTGCTGAGAATCATTACCCCATCCCGCAGTCGAAGGAGGAGTCAAACCTACTGGCTTGAGGGGACCATAACGCATTGTATCTTCTCCCCGTTGCGCTTGTTCTTCGATGGGTAAACAAGCTTCAAAAAATTTGGCGTTTTCTCGTTCAAAGCCTTTTAATTCAATTTGTTCAGCTTGACGCAATTCTGACCAAAATCGCAGATATTGCTGTTTGTTCATGGGACAATTGAGGTAAGCTGCTTCACCTTTGTCATAACGGGATGCCATGAAAGCAATGTCATAATTAATCGATTCTCCTACAACTATGGGACTGGCAGCATCAAAAAAGCTGAGATATTCCATCCCGGTAAACCGACTTAAATCTGCTGCTAAATCGGGACTAGTTAAAGGTCCGGTTGCTAAGACTACAATACCTTCCGGAATTTCGCGTAATTCTTCGCGGCGAAAGTCAATTAAAGGATGGCTGCTGAGAGTTTCTGTCAAATCTTGACTAAACACACCTCTATCAACTGCTAAGGCTCCACCGGCGGGAACTTGATGTTCATCGGCTTTGGAAATCACGATAGAACCGAGACGGCGTAATTCTTCGTGCAGCAAACCAGAGGCTCTATCAGTTGCCATTGCTCCAAAAGAATTGCTACATACTAACTCGGCTAAATGTTCCGTATGATGCGCTCCTCCGAAGCGTTGCGGACGCATTTCATAAAATATTACTGGAATTCCAGCCTTTGCTATTTGCCACGCTGCTTCGGTTCCAGCGAGTCCACCACCAATTACTATTATTGGATTCATGTTTTAGATTACTAAATTTTAGATTTTAGATATTAGATTACTAAAACTACCTTAACTTCAATCACACACAAAGCATTTATGAACTACCTACACACTCCGTTTGCCCTACGTGGGTTTGTGCCGTTTTTCCTGTCACATTCAACATAAGCATATCTCAGTGTAACCCTATAGGGAAAATTCTTCACCTGACTCAATTATAGATGATCGGTCCTATGCTCCCAATTAGGATTATCAATTACCATGACCATCCCGCTATTCGAGAAGAAACATTCCGCGACATTACGTTAAATAAATTATTAATTTAGTTGTAGTTAACACTTATATTTTATAGTAACTGTATGGTAACTTGATTGTGATTTTTGTCCGAAGCAAATTCTTATATATATTTTTTTATATCTGGGTCTTTATTAACAATGGAAATCTTGCAAATAAACCACTTCGTCGAGAATATTCATGTTGAATTGCTTCCGAAACTTCACATAGAAAGTGTCCATCCCCATGAACAGGTAAAAGTTCGTCACATACCCGAACCGTGGATACTTATTGGTACGGGAAATTATGCAGCGGTAGTTTATCATCCCGATTTTATAGATGTAGTTGTAAAGATTTATGCACCAGGAAGAGATGGTTTTGAGGAAGAAGTAGAAGTTTACAAACGCTTGGGTAAACATCCTGCTTTCTCGGAATTATTCTACGCTGAAGATGGTTTTTTAATTTTGAAACGGCTGCATGGAACTACTTTATGGGACTGTATTCAACTTGGTATTCAGGTTCCACCGCAAGTTATAAAAGATATTGACAAAGCTTTAGATGACGCTCGAAGTTGCGGTCTTTTTCCTCATGATGTCCATGCACGCAATGTAATGATGTATGAGGGTAGAGGATTAGTTATAGATATATCTGATTTTCTCCAAGAAGAATATTGTTCCAAGTGGGATAGTTTCAAGAAAGGATATTATTGGATATATCTCCCTTTTATTTATCCGATAAAATTACGAGTACCGTTTTTTTTGTTAAATTTTATTCGTAAAGGTTATCGTTTTATATCTTCTTTGATGAAAAGAATGACGGGGAATTATAAAAATTTTTAGTTAAGTATTTGTAATAAAGGAAATAGGAAATAGGAAATAGGAAATAGGGAACAATTACCCATTCTAATCACGGATTAAAAAGGATTATACGGATTACACGGTTTTTAATTACCCATTATCCATTACCAATTCTAATCACGGATTAAAAAGGATTATACGAATTACACGGTTTTTAATTACCCATTATCCATTACCAATTCTAATCACGGATTAAAAAGGATTATACGAATTACACGGTTTTTAATTACCCATTATCCATTACCAATTCTAATCACGGATTAAAAAGGATTATACGGATTACACGATTTTTAATTACCAATTACCCATTACCAATTACCAAAAATTATTTGTCAAAATAATAATCGTAACTATAAATATTCTATTAACTGTATTTAATCAAACTTTACTTATACTGATATTGTGAGTCAAAGTATGAGTGATACGAATCAATATGGTATTTTACTTAACCAAAATTAGGTAAGGGCGAAAAATCAACATACTTATAGAGATAAGCATTGAGCAATATATCTTTAAGGGTAGGGAATAGCTCGTAATAAATATACTATCGGATGATGTCAAAATGTATAGTTGGGGATAGATTAAATAAGTGACAAAAAGCGGCAAAATTATATAATTTAGTATTATTCAATATTAAAACTCATGTATATCTAATTATGAACAATCTTGTATTCCATTATCAAAATATCAAAGAAAAACTTAAGTCTTCTCTAGAAACTGCCGAGACAATCGAAGAAGTAGTTAAAATAGTCCAAGATGAAATAAATCGACTTACCGACTTAAATGGTGAATATATCAAAGAATTGACTCCACCACAAGCACGGCTTGCTAGAAATATGTTGCAGGGGATGAAGGATAATTTGAGGATATTAACTTCAGTTGAATTACAAAATATAAATGTAGATATTCCCGAACAATCTTTTAATATTTCCGAAGTTCAAGCCGAGTTAAGTAAAAATATTTTCTCTCCTTTGACTACAGCGATTCAAACCCAAAAAAATGTTCAAAATTGGACATCACCTGATTATTATAAACAGATATTTTTACAACCATTACAAAAAAGTCGTGTAGTTGTTAGTAGTTTACTTGCAGCAGGTTTAGCAGGAACTTTAGAAGGAGGAATAAATTGGGGTTTAGCAGGAGCAATAATCGGTTTGATTACGGGTGGTGTGTTTAGTAAAATTATTAAACCACAGCAGTCAACTGATACAGATATTAATTATCAAAATCAATCTATTAAAAATCAATCAAAAATAACTATAGATATCGATAAACTACTTGCTTATTTATACCAAAATTTTCAATCTATAGACCAAACAATTGCTGGTTACGGTTCAAAGGAAGAAAAATTACCAGAATTAGGTTTAGAAAATAATTTAGATTTATTAGAGTACCTCCAAGAATTAATGGCTGATGCATTAGATGAACAAACTCAACTACCAATTACAGTTCGTAGACGCATCGAACAAGCAATGACAATATTGAGAAATTATGGAATAGAAGCACATATTTATCAGCCTGCTTTAGACACAGAAAAATCTTGGGATATGTTCTATTTTGAACCGAGTATCGACCCAAATATTACCGATTATGTGACACTAAAACACGCTTTTGTCAAAGATGAACGGGTGCTTTTACCAGGAAGTGTTATTGAACCGGCATCATCTAATAATTAAGAAAAAAGGTTTAGGAGATAATATAAAAAAATGCAAGATTACCACAATACAAGAATAATTGGTTTTGATTTAGGACATGGAGAAACTGCATTAACGTGGGTACGGGCGGACAATCAAGAAACTAGCCCCCAAAGCTTTTTAATTAATAATCGTAAAAGCCAAATTACCGCGATCGCGCATCATCCCCAACGGGGAATTATCATCGGGGAAATGGCTTGTCAGTTAGCTGATGCAACTGTTTTAGAAATTGCTTTTAAAAGCAGAAAATTTGACGATTTATCTTACCAAAGAACTATTAAGGAATTTGTTAACGCGATTTATCAACATTTAATCGATACAACTCAAATTCAAACTGAAGACACCAATTACTTTTTCGTTGGTTGTCCTTCGGGATGGTGGATAGAAGAAATTCAAACTTATCAACAATTACTTTCGGAAACTGTACCTAATTCAACAATTGTTAAAGAATCACGTGCGGCTTTGATGCACGCCAAAGAAAGCGGTATTTTTACGATTCAAGAATTAGAAAAATCGGTATTAGTAATTGATATTGGTTCTTCGACTACAGATTATACTTTAGTTAAAGGAATGTCGGATACCCCGATAGATTTTGGACATGATTTAGGTGCATCTTTAATCGAAAAAGAAATCCTCAAGAAAACTCTGGAATTGCATCGCCAATATCGCGAACAAAGCGAAGATATTTTAAAATTAGGAAAATATCTTGATGATGAAGAGATTTGGAAATTAGAAGGAATAGAAAAATTAGAAACAATCCTGAAACAAAGTCCTGTATATAAAAATCGTTGTGAACTTCGCTGTCGAAAAGCTAAAGAAGAATACTTTAATTATCAAGATACTTATCAAGATGATTTAGTGAATGTTGGTAGTGAAGATATTCAGAGAAAGTTTAAATTTTCACCGTTAGTAAATGGTAAGATTATTAATGCGATTTTAAATAAACCTTTACCAGAATTAGAAAATAAAAGTTGGCGTGATGCATTCGCAAGTCAATTACAAATAGTCAAACAAAAATTAGATCAACAAGCTATTGTACCCAGTGCAATTTTACTTACTGGTAGTGCTTCCAAAATGGGTTTTGTTTTCGAGATTTGTCAAGAAGTATTTCCTAATTTACCTTGTAAACGCGATGGTGAACCCGAATTATGTATTGCTAGGGGATTAGCACGTTGGGGAAGAGTGTATATTCGGACATCCGGTTTTATGGATGAAATTAGTAAATTTCTAGATGATGAATTAACGAGTATTGTCGGGAATCATGTACCATCTTTCCTTGATAAATTAGCCGCAGAATTAGCTAATGGTTTAGTAGAAGAAGTAGTTAAACCTTGTGTTAAATCTTGGAGAAATCGAGAAATTGCAACTTTGAAAAACTTAGAATTAGAAATTGAAAAACAAGCTAAAACTTGGTTAACCGGACGCGATGGTAATAGTAAAGTTACTAAATGCTTATTAGCATGGTTGGCAAACGTGCAAGATGAAGTGAGAGAAAAAACTGATATGATATGCAGTAAATATGGTTTACCTTTGGGTACATTTGGTAGTAAAACTATTGATTTAGGAGACCATACTGGGAAAGTTCCTACATCCATATCATTCGATGATTTCAGCGGACTTTCAGTATTTATCGGACACCTGGTTACGATTATTGTTGGTGTGGTTATCGCTGGTTTATTTCATGTGATAATCTTTGCTGGAATCATCGCTCCAATTATTGGGATTGTTGCTTATTTTGCTGGTCAATCATTAGTTAAAGAAACAGATATTCCCGGTTGGATACGTAAATTTGTTTCCGATGCTCGAATCAACGATTTAGCACGTCAGAAACAGCCAGAATTGCAACAGAAAATCTACGAAACATTGACAAAAGACCCGACAATTGCCATTAAATTAGGTAAATCTATTAGTGAGTGGTTGAAAGAAACTGTACAGCAACAAGCAGATCGAGCAAGGTTGTTGATTGCTTAGATAGTGGATAGTAGGTTGGGTTGAGGAAGAAAATCCAAAATTTTATCCCGATCTAAAATTACTATTCACCCCTTTTGGTACGATTCATCTCTATGAAACAATCTGTAAAACATTAGGATGCGCTTCAATACAGTTCAGTTAAGGATATAATTAATTATCGCAAACAAAACAGATCGACTTTTTTGGAGGGGGTTTGGGGGACGCAACCGTCCCTCAATCGGG